>JBOGUG010000086.1:0-4418 GCA_050696115.1 Promineifilaceae bacterium (SeqCode)
GCCCCGGCCGCGGCCAGCCCGGCCGAGCTGGACGCCCGCTTCCCGACCAGCGTGGCGCCCTGGCATCTGCACGTCAACATCTGCCTGCCGGGCAAAAGCTTCGCCAGCCTGCGCGGGGCTGACCTGAGCCGCTTTGGCCCGCAAGGCTCGATCGCCACGGCCGAGGCGTGCGCGGCCGCTGATGGCGCCTTCCACCCCCATGTCTTCGGTTGGATGCTGCACCTGTACCCGTTCGCCTAGCCGGCCGGCGCGCCGTTTACCGGCTAATCAGGCGGGTTCGGGCTCACTCTGGGTGTGAAAAGCTGCCACGCGCAGCATGGCCTCCAGGCTGCGCTCGACATCCTCCTCCGTAGTTGCCCAGGATGAGACGCTGATGCGCATGGCGGTGCGCCCTTGCCAGAGCGTGCCGCCACACCAACAGGCGCCATCCTCCTGCACGGCTGCAATGACCCGGCGCGTCGTCTCGGCGTCGCCGAAGGAGACGAGCACCTGATTGATCACCACATCGTTGAGGATCTGGTAGCCGGCCGCGCGCAGCCCGGCGCCAAAGCGGGCAGCGTGACGGCAGGTGCGCTCGATCAGGTCGGCCAGCCCCTGGCGCCCCAACGAGCGCAGCGCCGCCCACACCTCTACGCCGCGGGCGCGGCGCGAGAAATCGGGCACATAATGGAAGGGTTCGCGCTGTTCACCCTGCACCAAATAGGCGGCGTTCACCGTCATGGCCGCGTGCAGGTGCTGAGGCTCGCTCACGAAGACGATGCCGCTGTCATAGGGCGCGTTGAGCCACTTGTGGGCGTCGGTGGCCCACGAATCGGCGGCTGCATAGCCTTTCATCAAGTGCGCCCGGCCGGGCGAGGCGGCCGTCCACAAGCCGAAAGCGCCGTCTACGTGCACCCAGACGCCGGCCGCTTGCGCCTGCGGGATGATCTGATCGGCCGGGTCGAAGGCGCCCGTGTTGACGTTGCCGGCCTGAAGGCAGACGATGGTGTTGGCGTCGAGCGCGGGCAGCGCGTCGGGGCGCATCCGGCCCTGGCCATCCACCGGCACGCGTACCACCCGCTCGCGCCCCAGTCCGAGCAGCGCCAGCGCCTTTAAGACGCTCACGTGGACTTCATCCCCGACCACGACTGTGATCGGCGGCGCGCCAAACAAGCCCTGCGTCTCGACGTCCCAGCCCTGTCTGGCCAGCAGGGCGTGGCGGGCGGCCGCCAGCCCGCAGAAATTTGCCTGGGTGGCGCAGGTCACGAAGCCAACGCCGCAGCCGGCCGGCAGTTGCAGCACGTCGAGCAGCCAACCCATAGCGACCTCTTCCAACTTGGCGGCGACCGGCGAGGCAGCCACTAGGCCCGCGTTCTGGTCCCAGGCGCCGGCCAACCAGTTGGCTGCCAGCGCCGCCGGCAGCGCGCCCCCGATGACGAAGCCAAAAAAGCGCGGCCCGGCTGAGGCCATCGTCGCCGGCGAGCCGACCTCGTCCAGCAGGGCGATGACCGCCTCGGCATCGGCCGGCGCCTCAGGCAGCGGCTCGTCCAGCCGCGAAAGGGCTTGGATCGCTGCCCGTGTCGGGCCGACGTTCCGCTCGCTCAGGCTCTGATGATAGCGCCAGGCGCGCTCGGCCGTGGATCTCAGCAGCTGCTCCATAGGGGTTCCTTTGCTCGGTAGATGGCCATTAGTGAGGGGCATATTGTACACCTTGGAGGCGCCCACCGGCCCTGAGCCTTTAAGCCTTAGGCTGGCGGCGGCGAAAATGGCGGGAGGGCGGATGCCACCCTCCCGCTCCTACTAGCGGCCGGCGCGGCTAGCCTTCGAGCGCAACCGTCACGGGCACCGGATTGCGCAGGACGTCCAGCACCGGCGAGGTCTTCTGGACGTAGTCGCACAGCTCCACGATCTTCTCGCGCGGGGCGTCGCTCTTGACCTGGTACGTCAGCCGGATGGCCTCGTAGCCCGGCCGGCTCTCCTCCGACAGCCCCAGGAAGGCGTGCAGGTCCAGGTCGCCCTCCAGCCGGAAGGTGAGGCTCTCCACGTGGATGTCCATGGCAGCCGCGTTGTAGATAAAGCCCACGGACAGGCAGGCGGCCAGCGCGTGCAGCACGGCCTCTACCGCGTTGGGGGCGTGGTTCTCACCCAGCAGCACCGGCGGCTCATCGCCCTCCAGGATGAACGGCCGGGCGCGTGAGCTGTCTTCCTGACCCGCGGCGTAAAAGCCCTGGATCCGGGTACGCGAATGGCCGCCATTGACCCAACTGTTTTCGGCCCGGAAGACGCAGCGGGCCAGGTCGGGGTTCGCCTTGACCGCCTCGATGGTACCGATGAGCTGGTCAACGTTGACGCCGTTCACCCTAGTCACTGTTTGCTCCAACATGTCACGCTCTCCTATCAGTTTCTACGAACTCTCGCCAATAAGAACGGGCTATGGGCCGGCCGGAACGCCACAGCTCAAGGCCGCCAGCGCCGCCTCCCATTTGGCCGGGTCGCGCGGCTTGCGGGCCCGAAAGTTGATGCCCAGCGTGCCGAAGCTGGCGGCGCTGGAGCTTTGGGGCGCGCCGCTGAAAACGTCGGCCCGCCAGGTGATCGCGAACGCCACCAAGCCGGCCGCCACGACCGCCGCGCCGAGCTCTGCTTCCAGCAGAGCGCCGGCAATTCAGCCGGTCCAGAGGTCAATCTTGCGTTTGGCTGCCTCTGGCACCGCCCTCTGCACCAGGATGTCGCCGATTTGCAGCCGGCCGCCTGGTTTCAGCGCCCGCGCCATTTCGCCCAGGGCGGCGCCCTTGTCCGGCACCAGGTTGAGAACGCCGTTGGAGGTGACCACGTCAGCCCAGCCGTCTGGCACCGGCAGCGCCTCGGCGTAGCCATCTAAGAAGGTGACGTTCGACAGTTGGGCTTCGGCCGCGCTGCGGCGGGCCTGGGCCAGCATGGCCGGCGTCATGTCAACGCCCACCACCTTACCGGCCGGCCCGACCATCCTGGCGGCGATCAAGCTGTCCAGGCCGGCCCCACAGCCCACATCCACCACCGCCTCGCCTGGCTGGAGCTCTTCGATGCTGAAGGGGTTGCCCGTGCCGGCGAAGGATGCAATCGAGCGCTCTGGGATGCCCGCCAGCCACGCATCGCGGTAGCCCAGAATGCGCGCCAGCGGCCGGCCGGTGTGAAAGTGGAAGCCCTGCTGTGGCAAGCGGGCTACTGCCTCATATTCGGCCCGGATGGCCGCCCGCAAGGCCTCCAGGTCGAGATCGAGTTCGTGGTTCTGCTGATCGCTCATGTCGCCTCCCGGCCGCTTTTTGCCAGCCTGGGCTAAGGCTAGGCCGAATGCGGCCGAAAGTCGCCATTCGAAAGAATGGCGCCGAGAATGGAAATGTCGCCCCAGATGGGGTAGGATGGGCCGGCCGTGCGCCTGCGTTCAGGCCGGCGGCCGGTTTCGAACGCGAGCCAGGCGGACAAGGCCATGTCGTCTGAACAACTGACCCAGCGAGAGCGCGAGATCCTCCAGCAACTGTCGGCCGGCTCATCCGACCAGCAGATCGCCGACGCGCTCTTCCTCAGCCTGAATACTGTCAAATGGCACAACCGCCAGATCTACAGCAAGCTGGGGGTCGGCAGCCGCACCCAGGCGATCATGCACGCCCGGATATTCGGCCTGCTGGAGGGCGGCCCCGCGGCCGCGCCGGCCGGGAACCAGGTCGGGCTGCCGGCCGAGCGCAGCCCTTTCATCGGCCGCGGCCGAGAGCTGGCCGAGGTGACGCGCCTGCTCGCAGCCCGGCGCTTCGTGATCCTGACGGGCACGGGGGGAACCGGAAAGACGCGCCTGGCGCTCCGGGCTGCGGCCGAGGCCGCCGGCTCGTTTGCCGCTGGCGTCTGCTTCGTTGACCTGGCGCCCATTGCCGATCCCGGCCTGGTCGCCACCGCGGTTGCCCGGGCGTTGGGCGTCGTGGAAAACTCGGCCGAGCCGCTCTTGAAGACGCTCAAGCGGGCCCTCGCCGGCCGGGAGATGCTGCTCCTGGTTGACAACTTCGAACACCTCATGCCGGCGGCCGCGCTGCTGGCGGAGCTGCTGGAGGCGGCGCCGGGGCTGAAAGTTCTGGCCACCAGCCGCGAGCCGCTGCGCCTGTCCGGCGAGCAGGAGTACCCCGTGCCGCCGCTGTCCCTGCCGGCCGGCGAGGCTGTCTCGCCGCAGAGCCTGCTGGAATCTGAAGCGGGCGCGCTCTTTGTGCAGCGCGCCCAATTGGCGCAGCCTCATTTCCAAGTCAGCTCGGCCAACGCGGCCGCCATCGCCCAGGTGTGCGCCCGGCTGGACGGCCTGCCGCTGGCCATCGAGTTGGCCGCCGCTCGCGTCAAGCTGCTGCCGCCCCAGGCGCTGCTGGCGCGGCTGGCCCCCGGCCGGGACGACTCGCCCCTGGGCGCGCTGGCGGCCGGCGCGCGCG
>JBOGUG010000087.1:0-6319 GCA_050696115.1 Promineifilaceae bacterium (SeqCode)
CGCACCGCTGGCGGAGCGACTCCGCACTGTAGCCGGCAAGTACAACGAACATCAGGCATGGCCCAGCAAGTTTGATGGGGCCGGCCTGGAAACGAAAGGCCAGGACATCAGCCGGTACGATGACCCCGACTTTCACTTTGCGCACTGGGATGATCTGGAGAGGGAAGGGTTCGCCTAGCAGTGATGGGCTTTTTCATTGCCGGCCGGCGCCGGCCGCCGTTGGGGCAGGGCGCGGCTTAGCCACTTCCGCGGCTGTTCGGGCCGGCCGGCAACCGAATCCCACAATGGAACAGAGGTAGCGGCCATGTTGCTGGCGTTGGATCAGGTTGTAGCGGAGGTGAAGCCGGCCGGAGTGGGATGATCGTGACAGTGCCCCTTGGGAGTCCATGGGCACTCCCCCGTCCCGCAAGGCTCTCGGCCGGGCCTGGTAGGGAAGGGGTGGCGGTTCCAGCGAGCAAGCCATACGTAATCTAATCAATATTAGATTACGTATGTGTTGGCGACCAGTCAATTGACTTTCCCTCACGGCCCCACCGCAACGGCCGCTTCCCCATAGATGACCGGCGCACATGCACCTAGGACACTTCCCAGGACTCGCTTTCCAAAACGAGCCCAATAATTTTTGAAGAAATCTCAACCAGTGGCAAGGGGAAAAGAGCTGTACTACAATACAATAGTAATTGCTCGAAGGACCCAGCGTGCCTGCCAAACGTTACACCCATTTTCTCAAACGACCCGGCCGAGGAGCCGAAAAACTCCTGGGCAAGCTGGAGCTCCAGATCATGCGCATTGCCTGGGAGCGTGATGCCGTGACCGTGCGCGATGTGCTGGCCGCGCTGGCCGAAGATCGGCCCCTGGCTTACACCACCGTCATGACTGTCATGGGCCGGCTGGCCGAGAAAGGCTGGTTGACGGTCGAGAAACAGGGCCGCGCCTACCTCTACCGGGCCACCCATCCGCGCCAGGAGGCGGAAGCAGAAGCGGTCGGCCGGGTGATGCGGGCCTTGCTGGACGATTTTGGCGACCTGGCTGTGGCCCAGTTTGTCAAGGAGCTGGATGAGGTGGACCCGGACCAGCTGGCGCGACTGGCCGAACTGGCCCAAAGAAGTGAGCCAGATCAGGATGGCTAAACGCAGCTTATCCTACCGGGCCTCGGCCGCCTCCTTTGCCCTGGCGCTGGCCTGCCTCGGCCTGGCCGGCCTGTGCGGCTGGTTAATCGCCCAACTCCTGCACCGGGCGCCGCTCCAACTGCTGTGCTGCCGGCTGAACGAGTGGCACGCCGCCCTGATGGGGGCGCTGCCTGGCCTTCATCTCTGGCCGCTCGGCCTGTCGGGGCTACTGCTCATTGGCGCAGTGGCGATGATGCGCCAGACCTGGCGCACCTCCCGTCACCTGCGGCCGCTGCTTGGCCACACCTGCTCCGAAATGCCCCTTCCCCTCGGGGCGCTGCTGGTCGAACTTAAACTGGAAGCGCACCTCGTTCTGGCGCAAACAGACGCGCCGCTGGCCTTTTGTTTTGGCCTGTGGCGGCCGCGCATTTGCCTGAGCACCGGTCTGTTGGAGCTTCTCTCCCCCACCCAGCTCAAGGCTGCCCTCTGGCACGAAGAACACCACCGGCGGCGCTTTGACCCGCTGCGGCTGTTGCTCATCGAAACGGCTAGAGCCATGTTCTTCTTTTTGCCGGCCGTCCGTGAATGGGGTGAGCTAGCCAAAATCAGGCTGGAGCTGGCGGCCGATAGCTATGCCGTTCAGCATACCGGCAAATCAGCCCTGGCAGGCGCGCTGCACCTTTTGTTGGCCCGGGAGTCAGTTGTTCCTGTCGCCGCCGGATCGGCCACGGCCGGCTTGAGCGCCAACGCTGCCCGGATTGCCGATTTGCTGGGCGAGCGTTTCACCCCACAGCAAATTTCCCCTCACAGCCTGCTGCGTAGCGCCGTTGTCATCCTGCTCCTCTGCCCCCTCTTGATGCTCTGAGTTCTTCTCGCGGCCGCCAAGCGTTCAGCTTTTTCTTGACGGCGTTGACAAAACTACTACAATTGCGTAGTATTTACTGGATTCGATAACCAACGCTGCGCCGTCCACCTTGAGCCGTATGGCAGTGCCGCGCCGCCAAATCACTCTTGTACTGTTGGCCATTGGCCTGGGCGTCGCCGGATTCCTGGCCGCGCGCCAATGGCTATTGGTTTCTCGCCCACCTGATCGAGTGGCCCTGGCCTACGCTCGCGCCGTCTACGCCCGCGATTACGCCGCGGCCTGGGAGTTCATTTCCAGCAGAGACAAGGCCATGAAATCGCGCCAGACTCACCTGGCCGAGAACGTCTCTTTCGCCGGCCGCCAACAAGACCTGGCTTATGCCCTGGCCGGCTGGATTCAGTTCACCGAGTCGAAGATACAAATGGACGGCGACCAGGCCATCGTCACCACGCAGATTAAAACGCCGAACGGCAATCAGCCAGCAGTCTATGCCATTCTCCGAGAGGCCAGGGAGGAAGACAAACGAACGGCCGCCGAGCGGCCGGCCCTCTCTGACCGCCTGCAGAGGCTATATGCCGTCGGGCGGATCGAAATCCTGGAGGGCGAGGAAACTTTCACCCTGGCCCGCGAATGGATGGGCTGGCGAATCGTCATGGGCTGGGCTGATGCGGTGGTGGTGAAACTCACGGCCGAAGTCAGCCCGGACCTGCCCTGGGAGTTCTACCCCTTGCAGGCGGAAGTCCGCGCCCTCCCTGGCGAAACGTTGCTGGCGACCTACCGGGCGACGAATCGCGCCGACCGCCCCATCACCGGCAAGGCCAAACACTCCCTCTTGCCGGAAACAGCGGAAGCCTACTTCGACATCATTCAATGCTTTTGTTTTATTCAGCAGACGCTCGCCCCTGGCGAATCGGTGGACCTCAAGCTCGTTTTCCGCATTGACGAAGACGCGCCGGCCGAGGTACGCCAGGTGGAGAACAAGTACGTGTTCTATCCGTTGGCGTCGTTTCCAGGGGAGTGAAACTAGAAGAATAGGGAGATGTCACAGCCAGCTATGAAAAGATTCTTAGTCGTGTTTATTGGCGCCTGGTTGCTGGTTGCCTGTGGCCCGGCAGCGACAGACGAGCCACCCATGAGCGGCCTCTCTGCGCCGGCTGACGAAAGCTCGGCCGGCGACCCCGTAGCCCTGGCCTACAATCCGGCCGACGGCGCCTTGTTTAAGGCGCGCACCGGCGGGCTATTTCGCTGGCGCAAAGGTGGTGGCTGGGAAAGCATCGCCCTACCGCGGGCAACCAGCCTGTCTGGAGTTGTTATCAACCCTGAACAACCACAGACCATTTATGTCAGCGGGCTGGGCCTGGGCGTCAGCCGCTCAGATGACGGCGGCGCTAGTTGGCGCGCCGCCAACAGCGGCCTGCCAGACCCCAACGTGACCGCCTTAGCCATCCACTCCTTCCGCCGCGAAACAGTGTTCGCCTGGTTAGAGGGTCTGGGAACTTACCGCACCGAGGATGGCGGCGAGAACTGGAACCGGGTGCCGGATCAAGGGCCGCCAGACCAGGATGTGCGCGGCTTGGTTCACTCCAGCCTGCCGGGCAGCATGAACACCGGCTGGCTCTACGCCTCTACGCCGACCGGGGCTTATCTCAGCATGGATTGTTTCTGAGGCTGGCAAGCGGTGGGCAGTTTGCCCGCCAACGCGACGATTCACTCGGTGACCGTGGACCCCAACACGCCGCAGCGCGTCTATGCCGCCGGGCCGGCCGGCCTGTTCCGTTCCGACGATGCGGGCCTGACCTGGGCGCCGGCCGACGCCGGGCTAAGCAACCTGCCGGTAGCCGTGACCCTCGACCCGGCCGTGCCGCAGACCATCTTCACCCTCCTGGCCGATGGCTCGGTCTGGCGGTCGCCCGACGGGGCAGCGACCTGGGCGCCGCTGGAAGGCGGCGCGTGAGCCGGAGATGGTGGCCATGGTTATGGGCAATGACCCTGGGGCTAACGGCCTGTGGTGGGCAGAATGGCAGGCCGGCTACGGCTACGCCTGCCGCCTATCCCACCCTCGACGCCGCCCAGGTTGCCCAGGGGCGCCAGATTTACCAGCAGCACTGCGCCGCCTGCCACGGGGGCAACGCCGAAGGCGCGCCCAATTGGGCCACGCCCGGGCCGGAGGGTTTCTCCCTGCCGCCGCCCCACGACGACAGCGGCCACACCTGGCACCACCCCGACCGGGTGCTCCACGAGGTGATCCGCGATGGGATGAGCGACCCGCTCCGGCCGGGTTCGCCGCTGCGGATGCCGGCTTTTGGCGACCCATTGAGCGAGGCCGAGATTCGGGCCGTGATCGAATACTTCAAGAGCCTGTGGTCGGCCGAACATCGGCAATATCAGTGGGAACAGACGAGCAAGGATGTCGCGCCCCCGCCGGCTTCGCCTTGAATCAGGCTACAAGGAGCGTGCCATGGAAGAAATGATTGCCCAATGCACCGAGATGATGGCGCGGATGGACAGCATGATGGACATGATGGGCGGCATGATGGGCCGGGGCATGATGAGCGGCGGGATGATGGGGAATGGCTCGCCCTTGTTGGCCTCGCCCTGGTATTGGCTGGGCTGGGTCGTGGTGATCGCCGTCCTGGCCGGGTTGGTCGTCGCTTTTGCCTGGCTGATTCGGCGAGTCGCTCCCTGGCGGGCGCCAGCCGAGACGCCGCTCCAGATTCTCAAACGGCGCTACGCCCGCGGCGAAATGGACGCCGAGCAACTTGAAACCATGAAGCGCCAACTCGTCAAAGATTAGCTTGAGTCATGCCGACATCTGCACTTGACTCTATCGTGGCGTAACAGTTGTGAGGCTTTGGCTCCGCCGCGCGGCCGGATTATCGGTTGCCGCTGGGCTTATTCATTTGATAGTTGCACCGGCCCACTTTGCTGAGTGGTTTGGCTACGGGCTGTTCTTCCTGGCTGCGGCCGCCGCCCAGTTGGCATACGCTGCGCTGCTCTTGAAGCACAAAACTGACCGCACCTTGTTGATGGCGGGTATAGTCGGCAACGGCCTGATCCTCGCTCTTTACCTTATTACCCGCACCATCGGCATCCCCGTGGGCCCAGCGGTGGGAGAAGTGGAACCGGTTGCTGCATGGGACGCCATCTCGAAGATTACCGAGTTGGCCTTGATCGTTTGTCTGGTTGCAGACCTAAGTATTCAGCCTGGCTCCCCATAGGGCTGCCAGTTAATGCAACTTAATAAGCAAAGAACCATGAAGAGAAGAAAGCAGGTTAAACAAAAATCCAGAACCAACCGGCTAATCGCTGTGGTCTTGGTGGTAGCTGCCGTGACCCTTGTCGTGTTGGCGCTTCGGCAACAGTCTCAACAGTCCACTTCTGGTGCCGAAACGACTCTCCCCGATTCAGATACTTCTTTTAGTATTCCTATTCACGTGGGCCAACCTGCGCCTAAGTTCACAGCCATCAGCGCAGATGGAGAACCCTACACGGTAACGCCAGGAGACGGCCGGCCGAAGGTCATCGTCTTCTACATGGGGTTTCAGTGACAGTTGTGCGTCAACCAACTCGGCGAGTTGGAAAAACGGAAGGACGAAATTCAGGCCGTAGCAGACCTGGTGGCCGTCGGCTACGACACGCCCGAATCGCTCCGGCAAACACAGGCCGACTCTGGCGCGAGCTTTCCCCTGCTGGCGGACAAGGACCTCACTGTGACTCGTTTGTACGACATGCAACTTCGCCCTGATTGGCCAATGGGCGGTATGGGCGAAATTCCGGAAATGGGCTACGTCATCGTTGATGAGGAGGGATTGATCCATTTACAGCGGGTTGAGCTGTACTTTGGCGACAATGCCAGCCAAATATTGAGCGTGCTCAAAGGGCTGGCAGAGGAGCAAGGAACATGATTGACTTTGACCCCGGCCAGCCGCGGCGTTGGAATCGCCGGACTCTCCTGATAGGAGGCCTGGTTGTCGCCGCCGCGACGGCCGCCGTAGGCTTGGTTTGGGCGCTGCGGCCGACGCCGGCCGCTCCTCAGACGGCCGTCGCGGAACTAGCCACCTCTGCACTGGCAACCACCAATCCCTTGGCGCCCTTCCCCGTCCCGGCCACGGTGCCGGCCCTGGCGCCCGGAGACGGCAACGCTGGCCAGCGCGGCGTGGCTGCCGGCCAGCCTGCCCCAGACTTCAGCCTGCCGGCCCTCGACGGCGCTCTCGTTTCCTTGACCGCCTACCAGGGCCGGCCGCTGCTCATCAATTTCTGGGCCAGTTGGTGCCCGCCTTGCCGCCTGGAAATGCCCGACCTGGTGCGGGCTTATGAGGCCCATAAAGACGAGGGGTTTGTCATC
>JBOGUG010000088.1:0-16570 GCA_050696115.1 Promineifilaceae bacterium (SeqCode)
GCTTGGACGCCCGCTGGCGGCCGGCCGGAGAAGGCTGCCAGCATGCGGCCGTTGGCGGCTATTTCCTCTGTCGGCCGGCGCCGCCAGCCGCCGCGCCGCGCCCCGACCCAGCGGCGGCCGCCCGCGCCAGGCAACTGCTGCTGGGCGGCGGCATCTTGCTGGTACCCGATTCGGAGTTCGACCGCGTCATGGCCTTTGACCCTCAGAGCGGCGCGCTTGTCAACCCCAATTACATCCCTTCCGACCCGACCCACTTGCTCACACCCAAGAACGCCATCCGCGGCTCAGGCGGCACGATTCTGGTGGCCGACCAGGCGGCCGACGTAGTACAGGAATATAGCTTGACCGGCAACTATCTGGGCGTGTTCGCTCCGGCTGGCGGGCCAAACCCGGCCATCCTGGACAACATCCGGGGAATCGCGCTGCGGCCGAACGGCAACCTGCTGGTGACCGTAGCGGCCGGCGGCAACGAGGATGCCGTGGCCGAGTTTGACCCCGACGGCGCATACCTGGGAAACTTTGTCCCGGCCGGAAGCGGCGGCCTCGACTCGCCCTTCGACGCTTTCTTACGGCCGGCCGATTGGCTGGTGAGCGGCATGGCCAGCCAGGCCGTTCACAGATTTGACCTGGCCGGGGCCTACATAGGCGACTTCGCGGCCATTGATAGCTTCCCAGAACAGATCGCGACCACGCCGGCCGGTAACGTGCTCGTCGCGAATTTCATCGGCGCTCTGGAGGGCATCCTCGAATACGAAGCCGATGGCACTTTCGTGGATCGCTACCACCCGCTTGAGGCCTACCGGGGCGTGGCCGAGCTAGGCAACGGCAACTTGCTCGTCTCCAGCAGCGCCGGCGTCTTCGAGATTGACCGCCTGGGAAACGTGATCGCCACCGAGTACAGCGGCGAAGGCGCCCAGTACATCGAGTTGTTGTCGCTGTCTGGCCCTACTTTCGCCGGAAGCAAGACGGCCGCGGCCGATTGGGGCTGCCCGGAGGGCGGCAGTTGCCCCCTGACCTATACCATCGGCGTCAACAACGTTGGTCTCGGCTCCAGCGCCACGCTCATCAGCGACACGCTGCCGGCCGGGATGGCCTACCTCCCTGATAGTCTGACCTGTGAGGGCGGCGCCGGCGCCTGTGCGTATGACTCGGCCGCCGGCCGGATCGAGTGGAACGGGGCCATCGGCGCCTTCGAAACCGTTACGCTGACCTTCGCTGTGACGACGGATGGGCTGGTCTGCGGCCAACCGGTGGAGAACGTGGCTGCGGTAAGTGACCCGGCCGCGACGGAAATCGCCCTGCTCGCCCACAGCGTAACGCCCTGGGAAAACAGCGCCGCCTATGACTTTGAGAACGATGACGGCGGATTCATGGCGAACACTCCGCCCGGCGAATGGGAGTGGGGTGATCTGGTGCCATCAGATGATTCGCCCCCCAGCGCCCATTCGGGTGTGAAGCTGTGGGCCACCAACCTGGCAGGCGACATCAGCATCGAGCCCAGCCAGCATTTTCTGACGATGACGGCCGCCCTCGGCCCGGCTCTGCCCGCCCGGTTGAGCTGGTGGGAATGGTGGGACGAGGACGGAGGAGCCGACAGCGGCCAGGTGCTGGTCAATGGGTCGGCCGCCTACACCATCACGACCGACGCGCTTGAATGGCGCCAGCACGTATTAGGCTTGCCCGGCGACGACCAAACGGTTGAGGTCGTTTGGTTCTATGATGCGGAGGGCATAGACGAAGGCCCGGCCGGCTGGTATTTGGACGACGTACTGCTCTACGGCTGCCAGCCGCCCGATTTCAGCCAGTCTGTCAAAGAGGCGCCGCCGGCCGTGACCAGCGGCGAGAGCTTCAGCTACAGCCTGACGCTGACGAATCCGGCCGCCTGGGCCTTTGCCGGTGTGAGCTTGACCGATCCCATACCGGCCGGGGCGGAGTTTGTGCCCGGCAGCGCCAGCGGCGGCGCGAGCTACAACGCGGCCCTGAACCAGGTCGAGTGGCAGGGCACGCTGCCGGCCGGCGGCTCACTCGTGCTCGGCTTCCAGGTGACGGCGGTGGTTGAGCAGGGCGTCATCACCAATACGGCCGCGATCGGCCACACCAGCGGTGTGGTGCACCAACTGAGCGCCACAACTGCAGTGCTGCCCGACCAAGGCGAGACATTTGGCCTCTATCTGCCCGTAATCCTCTCAGACTGAGAAAAGGGGCGCGCAATGACGACAAGGAGTATCAGCATGGAATCAAACGGACAGGCGCCGGCAACGATGGCCGACCTGCGCAGCCGGATTGTCGGCATTGACCAGCTTGTGCCGCTGCTGGACGGCCGGCAAGTGCCTTATGTCAACCTGGACAACGCCGCCAGCACGCCGCCGCTGCGCGATGTGGTCGAAGCCATTGAGCGTTTTCTGCCTTTCTACTCGAGCGTGCACCGCGGCACCGGCTTCAAGTCGCGCATCAGCACCCTGGCCTACGACCAGGCGCATGCAATCATCGCCCGCTTCGTTGGCGCCGACCCGGCCAGCCACACGGTTATCTTCGGCAAGAACACCACCGAGGCGATCAACAAGCTCTCCTTCCGTTTTCCGATGGATGAAGACGCGGTTGTCATCAGCACGCAGCTAGAGCATCATTCAAACGACCTGCCTTGGCGCCGCCGCGGCCGGATTGTCCACGTCCGGGCCAAGCCTGAGGGCCGGCTGGATGAGGAGGATTACGACCGCCAGCTGGCCGCCCATGCCGGCCGGGTGGCCCTGGTGTGCGTGTCGGGCGCTTCCAACGTCAGTGGTTATCTGCAGCCGATCCATCGTCTGGCGGCAAAGGCGCACGCGGCCGGAGCCCGCATCCTGGTGGACGCGGCCCAACTCGCCCCCCATCGCCGCGTCGAAATGCTGCCCCTGGACGACCCGGAGCATCTCGACTTTGTGGCCCTCTCGGCCCATAAAATGTATGCGCCCTACGGCACCGGCGCTCTCATTGGCCCGCGCGCGCTGTTCTTGGAGGGAGCGCCAGAGTACGTGGGCGGGGGAACGGTGGACATTGTCACCCAAGAGGAGGTCTACTGGGCCGGCCAGCCTGATCGGGATGAGGCCGGCAGCCCCAACGTCATCGGGGCAGTGGCCATGGCGGCCGCAGCTCAGACGCTGATGGAGATCGGCATGGAGCAGATCGCCGCCCATGAGGAGGCGCTCATCGCCTATACCCTGGAGCGGCTCGGCCGTGTGCCTGGCGTGCGCGTTTTCGGCCAAAGTAATCCGGCTCGCGCGGCGGAGAAGGTTGGCGCCATTCCCTTCAACCTGGCGGGCATTTCCCACTTCCTTGTGGCTGCCATCCTAGGCTATGAGGGCGGCATCGGCGTGCGCAGCGGCTGTTTCTGCGCCCACCCCTACGTCGTCCACCTGTTGCAGCTCGACGACGCTGAGACCGAGGCCTGGCGCGATCAGATATTGGCCGGAGACCGCAGCCACATGCCCGGCATGGTGCGGGCCAGCTTTGGCTGTTATAACAACACCGAAGACGTGGATCGTCTGATTGAAATGCTAGAGCGCATCGGCCGGGGCGACTATAGCGGCGATTACGTGCTGCAGCCGGAGAGCGGCGAGTACATTCCGGCCGGTTTTGTAGAGCCGGCCGAAGAATACTTTGCCCTGGAAGCTTAAGCTAATAGCGCCGAGGGGCGCGCCTTATTGAACGGGCAGGGGGAGCTGGAGCCATTTGGGGGTCTGGTTCAAGCGGATGTGGCTAATCCATTTAACCCAATGGACGCCGCGCTGGCCGGCCGCCACCAGCCGCAGCGGGAAACCGTGACCATGTTCTAAGGGCGCGCCGGCCACGTGGGTGGCGAGCAGGTAGCCGCCTGCTTCGGCCAGCGTGAAGCGGCGTTGGTAGCCTGAGACAGCTTCGATCGTGAGGCTGGCGGCCGCCTGCCCAGGCCGCGCCAGATTCAGCAGGTCGGCCAAACGGGGGCCGCGCCAGAGTTGGCGGCTGTACCAACCCCCGGTGCAGTCGAGCACGACCTCGAGCTCCGCGGCCGGCAGCGCCAAAACGTCTGCATAGCTCAACTCCAGGCGCTGGCTCACCTGACCGTCCACCACCAGCCGCCAGCCGGCCGGATCTACCGGCGGGGGCCGGTCGGCGATCCAGCTGACAACGGGGAAAACGCCGCTGCCGCTGCCGGTCTCATACGAACCGGTGAAGCGCCGCTCGTCGCCGGGCAGGGCCAGGCCGCCCTTGAGCCGGCCCGCAGCCCACCAGACGCCCAAGCCGGCCAGGGCGACGCCCCCCAGATTGAGAAAGGCGCGCCGGCCGGTGGCCTTGGGATGGCGCAGCATCCAGCGGTAGTGCCACAGGTGGTAGCCGGCCAGGACAATCAGGGCCACGGCCGCGAAAATGTGCAGCGTCACCAGGCTCAAGCCCAGCGCATAAATCGGCCCGCCGTAAGTCCACAGCAGGCCGGTGAGCAAGGTGACGATCAGTAGCGCCAGCAACAGGGCGAAGCTCAGGCGCCGCCAGCCGAAGCGCGAGAGGCGGCCGTAAACGTCCAGGATGATGGCTCCCTTCCACAACAAGATTAGGACGATGGCGTAAGCGCCGGCCCCGTGCAGCCACAACAGCCAGCGGCGCTCGATGGCGCCGTTGGTGAAACCCAAGTAGCCGGTGACCACCTGGGCCAGCAAAAGGATCAGCAGGGCGACGTTCGCCCACGGATGGCGCACGGCGTAATCCCCGTCGTTGTGCCCCGAACGCCCCTGTCAACGCCCGAACTGCGGCCGGCAAGCGGCCGCTTAGGTCTCGGGCGGCTAGCCCTGCGCTTCGGCCACCAGCAACTCGCTGATGGCCCGCTCAAAGACAGCGTAGGGCTGGGCGCCGCTGAGCATGTTACCGTTGAGGAAGAAGGTGGGCGTGCCGGTGATGCCTAGCTCGGCCCCTTGGCGCAGGTCGGCGTTCACGGCCGCCTCATGTTGGCCGCTGGTCAGGCAGGCGCGGAAGGCGGCCGCGTCGAGCCCCAATTCCTCGGCAAAATTAACGAATATCTCGGTTGGCGCCTGGCCCGACCACTCGCGCTGACGCTCGAACAGGGTGTCATGCATCTCTAAATAGGCCCCCTGATCGTCGGCGCAGCGGGCGGCTTCGGCCGCCTCGGCCGCCTGGGGATGGATGCTGTTCAGGGGCATATCCTTGATGACGTAGCGCACGACACCCGTGCTAATGTATTGCTCCGTCAGTTGGGGCAGGGTTTCGGCGAAGTGGCGCTGGCAAAACGGGCACTGATAGTCGGTGAACTCGACGATGGTAATGGGCGCTTCGGCTTCGCCCAGGCTGAAGGCGTCGCCGATCTCGACTTCGACTGGCCCGCTCGGCTGGGCGGGCTGCTGAGGTTGCGGCGGCACGTAGGCTTCGGCTAGCCGGCCGTCTTCGGCCATCTCGACCGCGATGCTAAAGTGCTCGAACGGCCGGGCGCCATTCAGCGGGAAGCCGTTGACGAAGAAATAGGGCGTGCCACTGACGCCGAGCTTCTGCCCTTCGGCCTGGTTCTCCTGCACCGCCTGCGCGTGGCGGCCGCTGTCGAGGCAGGCGCGGTAGGCGGCTTCGTCCAGGCCCAATTCAGCGGCGTAGACGGCAAAAATGTCGGTGGCGGCCGCGCCTTCTTCCGTCCATTCCGCCTGGCCGAGGAACAATTGGTCGTGCATCTCCCAGTAGGCGTCCTGCTCGCCGGCGCAGCGGGCAGCCTCGGCCGCGCTGCGCGCCTGCGGATGCAGGTTATCCAGGGGGAAGTCCTTAAGCACGTAGTAGACCCGGCCGGCGTCAATCATGTCGGTCACGATGCGCGGCAGGGTGTCCGTGGCATGGCGCGAGCAATACGGACATTGGTAATCGGTGTACTCGACGATGGTCACCGGCGCGTTCGGGTTGCCCTTGGCGGCCGCGAACTTGTCGTTAATGGCGGCCGGCGTGGGCGCGACGGCCGCGCTGGGCTGGCCCCCCGATTGCGGGCTCTGGTTGCTGGCCAGCTGGCCGCCTCCCGCGACCGTGGCGATGGCCTCGTCAAAGACCGCCAGCGGCTGGGCGCCGACCAGCTTCTGGCCGTTTAAGAAGAAGGTCGGCGTGCCGGTCACGCCCAGACGGGCGCCCGCGGAGACGTCGGCCTGGACGACATCCTTGAACTCGCCGCCGGTCGTGCAGGCCGCATAGGCTTCGCCGTCCAGCTCTAAGGTTTCAGCGTAGCCCTGAAAGATCGGCTCAGGGTCGGCCAACGACCACTCCTCCAGGCCGGCGAAAAGGCGGTCGTGCATGGCCCAGTAGGCGGCCGCGCCTTGCTTGCCGGCGCAGCGCGCGGCATGGGCGGCCGCGCGAGCCTGCCGGTGGAGCGAATCCAGCGGAAAGTCGTAGTAAACCAGCACCGCTTCACCGCTGGCGATCTGATTTTCCTGGAGCGCCGGCAAAGTCTGGGCGTAGAAGCGGGCGCAGAAGGGACACTGGTAATCCGAGTATTCATGGATGACGACCGGCGCGTTCGCCTGGCCCCGAAATGGGTGGCCATCGGCCGTGAAGCCGACCGGCAGTCCGTGGGCGTCAGTCGCCTGGCTGCCTTCAGCCACCTCCAGACCCGCGCCCTCGGCCGCCACTGCTTGCTTGACGGGCGTGTCCGACGGCTCCGGCGCGTCCATCGCCGGGCTTGTGGCGTTTATGGCAGCCGCGCCGGCCGGCCGGTTCGCGTCTTGGCCGCCTTCTGTCGCGACGGGTCTGGCCTGTTCTTCAACCGGCCCACAGGCGGCCAACAGCAGCAGCGCCAATGCGACCCAGACAACTGAGCCTTTCAACCTCTTCAAGCCGTTCAAAACAAACTCCATCCGTTGGACAAATACCCGCGACTCCGCCGGGCGACTCAAGCGGATTATGACATAGGAGCGCGAGCGGGGGCAACTTCCATGCCTGCCTACCAGTCGGCTCTTATGCCCCGTTCAGGCCGCTCGCCGGGGCGCGAGCCGTGTGATAGACTCGCCAGATTTGTTGATTGGTGGCTTTAATGGGCATTCCTAGACTTTTCACGGCAAGCTACGGGTGGGCAGCCCTGGGTTTTATTATGGCGCTGCTTATGACGGCCGGGGCGCGGCCCGCGGCCGTGTCTGCCCAGGCGGGCAACGGCTTCAGCGCGCCGGCGCCCGGCGACGTCCTGGCGGGCGTTGTCGTTGTACAGGGCACGGCCGTACACCCCAGTTTCCTCCGCTATGAGGTGGCCTTCCTGAATGAGTCGAACCCTGGCGCCGGCTGGATCGTCTTCGCCCAGGGCGACCAGCCCGTCGCCTCGGGCACGCTGGCACTGTGGGACACGACGGTGGGCGGCCCGGCCAACCCTGTCTTTCCCGATGGCCGCTACCAATTGCGACTGAGGGTGGTGCGGGCCGACTCCAACTACGATGAGTTCTTCGTCACCAACCTGACCATTGCCAACGCGGCTGCTACGCCGTCGCCCACCGCCACCGAGGTTGGGCCGCTGCCAGCGCCCACGGCCGCGCCGGCCGCCAGCGTCAGCGCGCCCTTCATTCCCGATGCCCTGCCCACCCTCACCCCGTTCCCGACCCCTTCGCCTCAAGCGACATCGGCGAGCGTCGCGCTTGGGCCGGCCGCGCCTGGCGATGACGTCGAATCCGTTGGCTTGTTGGATCGGTTGGGAGTGGTGGACGCGAGCCAGTTCAGCCGGGCCTTCTGGTTCGGCGTGCGGGCCGTGGTCGCCGTCTTTCTGCTTCTAGGCCTCTATCTCATCTTGCGAGCCGTCGGCCGCTGGGCCTGGCGGCTGGTGTCCGGCCGGTTGTGGCGCTAATGGAGCGCTATCTGCTCGCCGGCCTGGGCAACCCCGGCCGCGCATATCGCGAGCAGCGCCACAACATTGGCTTCATGGCGTTGGACTGGTTGGCGGAACGGAGCGGAATTGCCTTCAGCCGGCTACAAGGCCAAGCACTGGTGGCCACAGGCGAGATCGCCGGCCGGTCGGTCATTCTGGCCAAGCCGCAGACGTACATGAACCAAAGCGGCCGGGCAATCAGCGCGCTGATGCGTTTCTACAAGCTGGAACTGGAATATCTGCTTGTGATTTACGACGAAATCGATCTGCCCTTTGGCACGCTGCGCCTGCGTGACCAAGGCGGCTCCGGCGGGCATAACGGCATGAAATCTGTCATCCAGCATCTGGGTCCGAACTTTGCCCGCCTACGCCTGGGCGTCGGCCGGCCGCCGGGCCGGATGGAAGCGGTGGACTACGTATTGCAGGAGTTCGGCCGGGACGAGCAGCGCGAGCTGGGCGACATTTTGGAGCGGGCTGGCGCAGCCGTCGAAACTTTCCTGCGATCAGGCGTGGTTTTGGCGATGAGTCGGCACAATGGGCCGCCCGCCGCCCAGGAGCTCAGCGACGCCGAATAGGGGCGCGGATGCATGAACCTCTCAGGCCTGCTGAGCCTCTTTGACGAGCTGCCGGCGTACGGCCAACTCTTGGCCGAGTTGCGCGCCGGCCGGATGCCGCCGCCCCTTGGGCTCTTGGCCAGCGCCCGGCCGCCGACGCTGGCCCGCCTGGTCGTTGATTTGGGCCGGCCGGCGCTGTTCGTCACCGGCCGGGTGGAACAGGTGCCCATCTGGCAGCAGACGTTGGAGGCCTGGCTGCCGGCCGGCGTGGAGCTGCTCCGCTTTCCAGAGCCCACGCCGCTGCCCTACGAGCGCGGCGCGTGGAGCGACTTGTCGCGCCAACGACGCCTGGGCGTGCTGGCCCGCCTGATGGCCGGGCAACATCCATTGTTGCCGGCCGATGGCCGGCCATTCGTCGTCCTTAGCTCGGCGCGCGCCCTGCTGCACAAGACGCTGCCGCGTCGTCGCTTCGTAGCGGCCACCAGCGCCCTGCGCGCCGGGCAAGTCGTCGATCTGGAAAAGCTTACCGGCCGCTGGCAGGAAGCCGGCTACGCGCCCGCAAGTGTGGTAGAAGCGGCCGGCCAGTTCAGCCGGCGCGGCGGCATCCTGGACATCTACCCCTTGGGCGCCCGCTACCCGGTGCGCATCGAATTGTTTGGCGATGAGATCGAGACCTTGCGCGCCTTTGACCCCGCCAGCCAGCGCTCCCTGAGCGAGCCAGAGCAGGTTGAGGGCGTGCTCGTTCCGCCTGCCCGCGAGGTCTTGCCCGGAGACACTCAGGCTGTGGGCGTCGAGCTTGCCCGGGCGGCCGGCGGCAGCAACGGCGAGACGCCTACCTGGCGCGACGACGTCGCGGCGCTGATGAGCGGCGCAGCCACGCCCCATCTGGAATTTTACCTGCCAATGGTCTACCCGCAGCCGGCCTCGCTGCTGGATTACGCGCCGCCGGATGCCTTGCTCGCCGTGGACGACCTGGCCGAATTTGCCGCCGCCACGGCCGAATTCCTCAGCCACGCCCGCCAGAGCGCCGGCGAGCAATCCGGACTGCCGCCCGACTACCCGGCGCCCTTGTTCGAGTGGGAGCAATTGGCCGCCAAGGCGGCCGACCGCGGCCTGCTCGTCCTCGGTCAGGGCGAGGGGGCTGAGGCCGGTGAGCCATCGGCGCTGGCCGAGCATTTTCAGCCCGGCGCACGCTACGGCGGCCAAATGCGACCCTTTCTGCTCGAGCTGCGCCGCATTCAGGCCGCCGGCGAGCGGGCCGTGGTCGTCAGCCGTCAGGCCCAACGCCTGGCCGAACTGTGGCGTTCGGAGCCGGCCGGCCGGAATGGCCTGCCCCAGGAGCAATTGAAAGCCCTGCCAGTGCCAGGCTCCGTCGCCTTCGTGCAGGGTAGCCTGCCAGGCGGTTTTCTGGTGGTGCGCCCGGCGTCCGCGGCCGGCGACGGCCGTGGCGGCGTTCATTTTCTGCTGAACTTGTTGAGCGACGACGAGGTCTTTGGCTGGAACCGGCCGGTTCCGCGCCGCCGCAGCGCCCCCCGGCCGATCGCGCCCGAAACCTATTTCGCCGACATTACGCCCGGCGATTACGTCGTGCAATTGGAGTTTGGCATTGGCCGTTTTGAGGGCCTGGTCGTGCGCGCAATCGGCGGAATGGAACGCGAATACCTCAAGGTCAGCTTCGCCAACAGCGACGTGCTGTACGTGCCCGTGCATCACGCCGACCGCCTTAGCCGCTGGATCGGGCCGGACGAGCGGCCGCCAGCCGTGCATCGCCTGGGCGAAAGGGGCTGGCGGCGCACCAAGGCCAAGGCACAACAGGCGG
The DNA here is from genome assembly GCA_050696115.1 of Promineifilaceae bacterium (SeqCode). Lineage (GTDB taxonomy): Bacteria > Chloroflexota > Anaerolineae > Promineifilales > Promineifilaceae > UBA11865. The sequence continues at coordinate 10,211 of JBOGUG010000088.1, forward strand.
TTAACGAGTTGGCCGACGAACTACTCGACCTGTACGCTGTCCGCGAAACCATACCCGGCCACGCCTTCGCGGCCGATTCCGTCTGGCAATCCGAATTGGAGGCCAGTTTCCCCTACCGCGAAACCGAAGACCAGTTGCAGGCCATCGCCGAGGTCAAGGCCGACATGGAACGGCCGCACCCCATGGATCGGCTCATCTGCGGCGACGTGGGCTACGGCAAAACCGAGGTCGCCCTGCGGGCGGCCTTCAAGGCGGTCATGGACAACCGGCAGGTTGCCATCCTGGTGCCGACCACCGTGCTTGCCCAGCAGCACTACGATTCCTTCAGCGAGCGACTGCAGCCATTTCCGGTGCAGGTTGAGATGCTCAGCCGCTTTCGCACCCCCGCCCAGCAGGAGCGCATCTTGCGCGGGCTGCGCGCGGGTCAGGTGGACATCGTCATCGGCACCCATCGGCTCTTGTCAGACGACGTGGCATTCAAGGACCTGGGCTTGCTCATCATTGACGAAGAGCAGCGCTTCGGCGTCAGCCACAAGGAGCGCCTGAAGCAGTTGCGCACCGAAGTGGACGTGTTGACCATGACGGCGACGCCCATCCCGCGCACCCTCTACCTGGGGCTGACCGGGGCGCGCGATATCAGCATTATCGAGACAGCCCCGGCCGAGCGCCTGGCAGTCGAGACCTACGTCGGCGAGGAGGACAACACGCTGTTGCGGCGGGCAATCCTGCGCGAGCTAGACCGCGGCGGCCAACTCTTTTACGTTCACAACCGTGTCCAGACGATGGATCACGCCTATCTGGAGTTGGGCCAGCTTGTGCCTGAGGCGACTATCGCGATTGCCCACGGCCAGATGGGGGAGCGCGATCTTGAGGAGGTCATGCTCCGCTTTGTGCAGGGCCAGGTGGACATCCTGCTATGCACAACCATCATTGAGAACGGCCTAGACATTCCCAATGCCAACACGCTCATCGTCGATCGGGCCGACCAGTTCGGCCTGGCCCAACTGTACCAGCTACGGGGCCGCGTCGGCCGGAGCGCCCGCCGGGCCCACGCCTATTTCTTCCATCCCGAATGGCGCCGAGTAACGCCCGACGCCCAGCAGCGTTTGGAGGTCATAGCTGCTCAAAATGAGCTGGGGGCCGGCTACTCGATTGCCATGCGGGATCTGGAGATCCGGGGCGCGGGCGACATTCTCGGCGCGCGCCAAAGTGGCCACATTGCCGAGGTCGGGTTCGACCTGTACACGCGCCTGCTGGCCGCGGCCGTAAAGCGGCGCAAGGCGGAACGTGCCGGCCTGCCCATCCCCATTGACCCGCCCGAAGCTGTCTTGATTGACCTGCCCCTGGCAGCCTATCTCCCCACTGACTATGTGCCAGAGGCCGGGCTGCGGCTGCGCCTGTATCGGCGCATGGCGGTGCTCGATACGTTGGGCGAAATTGACGCGATGGCGGCCGAGCTGGCCGACCGCTTTGGCCCGATTCCCGATCCGGTGGACAATCTGCTCTACCAACTGCGCGTCAAAGTCCTGGCCAGCCGCGCCCACATCCCAGCCGTTACCAGCGAGTTGGGCCAGATACAGGTCCGCCTGGCCCAGGCTGACGGCTTCAGCCACGGCCGTCTGCAGCGCAAGCTAGGCAACGACGTGCGCGTAAGCCGCACGGGGATCTGGTTGGACCGCGAGCTGACCACGCGCGAATGGCAGATCGCGCTGGTGCAAATCCTCGAACGCTTGCGCGAGTTAGCGCCGGGCGCTGGCCGGTTGGGCCAAGCTGAGGCGGCGCCGACCCAGGTGAGCGGCGGCTAGGCCGGCCATGCAAGTCCAATTTTTCGACGAACCCGGCGAAGGGCCCCGGCCGCGCGACGAAATCCGCATCCGCCGGCTAGGACTCTTTCTCTATGAGGATTTGCGCCGGGTCGCGGTAGGCTTTGAGTTGACCCCGTTTTTGGAACGGCCGTCGCTGGCCGTGGTGGTGACGAATGCGCACGGCGAAGAGGCGGCCGCCCTGACAATCATCGAGGCCATGCAGCCCAACTTCAACCTGACGCTGCATCTGCGCGATTCGGCGCCAACCGAGAGTTATCAAGTCGAAGCCTGGCTGTATTATCCGCAGCGGGAGCCAGATGGCCGGCAAGTCGTGGATTATATGACCCGGCCGCTGGATGCGTCCCGGCCAGGCGACCAGACCGAAGGGGCTTAGCAGCAAAGGAGGGCAGGGCGTTGTTTGCCGAAGTCGTGTTTCAGCCCTATAAGGCCGAGGCCTCCCTGGGCAACTTTCTGGTGCGTGGTGAGATACGCTCGCGCGGCGAGCTTACCGGCTATCTGAATGACCGGCGCTGGTCGTACCTCACCTTTTACCAGGCCAGTATGCAGCCGCTAGATACCGACCGGCGCATTGGCGCGCTGGAGCAATCCTCCAGCAGCCTGAATAAGCAGTGGATTGAGTTTCTGGCGCTAACCAGCGACGAAGATGCCAGCAAGGTTCAAGTTCAGCAATTTTATTGGCGGGTCCAGTTTTACACCCGCCACTTTGCCATTCAGGGCGATCTGCGTGTTGGCGGCGACGCCCACGATGAAGATCTCTTCGAAGAGATCCGCGACTTTTTCCCCGTGAGCCGGGCCTCCGTATTCCCCATCCGGCCGGTGGCCGTCACGCCCATATCGAAGAGTCCCTTGCTCTTTATCAACCGGCGCATGGTGCAAGTTTATCGCGTGGTCGGCAAAAGCGGCATGTTGCCGCCTCTGCCGGAATAGGCGCGCCGGCCGTCAGGCGCTGGCCAAATCCGAAGCCAGGCGCTTCAGCTTGGACTTTGTTTCGCGCCAGGTGATTTTGGACAGCCCCAGCCGGCGCATGATGTCCTCGCCCTCCACGCCGCGCCGAAAATCGCCCAACGCCGATACCCAGCGCAGATTCTCGAACGAGAACAACGCCCGGTCCAGCCCGGCCGCCTCGGCTACATCATCCAGGATATACTCCAGATTGCGGGCCGTGCAGGTGAAGAGGGTGTCTTTTGGCTGATACTGGGCCAGATATTCGTCCAGTGTGTCCAGCCACTCGTCCTGCAAGGCAATTTTGCGCTCCTTGTAGCGGTACTTCGGGCTGCGATAGCGCACGTACAAGATCGGGCCGTTGGGATCGTCGCGCTCAATATGATTGGGCACGATGGCCATCACCTCGCTCTTCTTAATGCCCGTGCCAAGCAAGAGGGTCAGGAGCAGATGCGGCCGGGCGTCGGGCTTGGCCTGACGGCTGCCCTTGCGCCGGCCCTCGCTCACGTCTAGCGCCTGGTCAATCTCGGCCGGCGTGGGCAACGAGGGGAGAGGACTGCTGACACTGATTTGAATGACGGCCGCGGCCGGATCGGCCGCCAGCACGCCGCTCTCAGTCAGCCACTTAAAAAACACCTTTAGCGCGGTCACCCGGCGGGCGTACGATTTCCGGCTGCACGGCACCGGCCGCTCGTAGGCCAGCCAATTGAGGAAATCATTCAGGTTATTCGTGCCAATCGCGCCGACGGGCTGGCCGATGCCCAAATACTTGCCCATCAGCCGGATGTCGCTGACAAACGCCTTGCGCGTGTTGAGCGCAAAGCCCTCTTCCTCCATGTGCTGCTCAAAGGCGCCGATGGCGGCCTGGATAGAGGCGCTGCCATCCAGGGGCGGCCTTTCGCCGGCCGCCAGCAGTTCAGTGGAGAATAAGTGGGCCTGTTTGGAGTCGGCCATGGGAACCTTCCTTGGCTACGCCAGCTTTCGCATAGCTAACTGGAGGATAGAACGAATGGGCGCGGCTGTCAAGGGGCGCGGCCGCGGGCTGAAACCGCGCGGCTAGGGGCAAAACTGGCTGACGCTCTTGCTCGGCCGGCGGCCCCGGCCTAGGCGGGCAGCCGGAAGCGCAGGGCGGGGTCGCCCAGCAGGTTAAACGTGTGGATCACGTCCTCGAGGAAGGGGTCGCCGGCCGCGGCCGTCTTAGCCCCCAGCAGCGCCTCGCCCACCGTCTGGGCCCGGCCGCTCAGCAGCAGCCTGAAGAACTCCTCCGCCAGGGGGAATTGCTGCGAGGTCAGCGAACGACCGGACGGGGCGACGGCCGCGACGACACCGCCCTTCTCGGCCGCCAGCAGCGATTCGGCCAGCGCGTCCACGGCCGGGTGGTTGAAATAGCCGTTTAAACAGGTGAAAGTCGTGAAAATCGGCAGCCGGTCGCCGTTGATCAGCCGGCCGGCATCTTCGACCTGAAAGACCTTCTCGTCGCCCCACACCTCGATGCTGCCGTGGCCGACATAATTGAGGATGCCGGCACCCCGATTGAGGGCGCCCATGAGCGGCTCGTGGACGTTTCCGCCCTGAGAGATGTAGAGTTTTTCGGCCTGGAAACCGGCCCGGGCCAGCTCCGCGGCCAAATTATTGGAGGCCTGGTCGAAAGTGGGCTCATCGTCAGCCACCAGCAGGGCTTGGGCCTGCCACGGGCCAGCCGCCGCTCGCTCATACGCGATCGTCTTGGCCACCATCTCGGCAAGTTGCCCGGCCGACTGGGCCGGCAGGCGGCCGATGGCTATCTCGGGCCGCAGCGAACCCGCGTCAAAGATGCTGAACCAGGTGTCGCTGGCCACGTAGCCGGCGAACTCGGTATAAATCAGGTGGGTAGGCAGCAAGTTGCGGTTGGGGCCACCGTTGAAATCATGCAAGTCATACGAGGCGTCGCCGACAAGCAGGGCGAAGCGGGGCGCCGGCCGCCACCCGTTGCTGGCGAAGGCCAGGAAGTCACGTATCGCCTCTGGGGTTTGCCGGCCGAAGCCGAACTCGTCGAAGACATGCTGGGCTGAAACCAGTTCAACCTGCATGCCCTGCTCGCCCCGCAAGGCCAGCAGCGGCTCAAGCGTTTCCGCAAAGCCGGGCTCGTCGGCCACTATGGCGACGTAATCCGCGCCGCGGCCGTCAGCGCGCAACGGCTCTCGTTCTGGCACGAGGCTAATTGCTAGCGGCGTGGTGTGCCCCGGCGCGACCAACGCATAGGGCCGTGCCCCGGCCCGGCCGGCAAAAGCCAACCCTCTACGCACCATTTGCCCGCCCAGGATGACCACCGGCTGCTGTGGGTCGGCCACGTCAAAAATGAGCGCGCCGTCGTTGGCGTTGGTGACCAGAAAAGCCGCCGCGTTTCCGTCGAAGGTCAACTCCCCTTCGTTCATTGCCAGCTCGCCTTCGTACTCGAGCCGCACCCAATCCAGGTAAAGCGCCTCGCCGGCCGCGCCGGTGTCGCCGGGCGCGGCTATGGTCAGCGTGTTGCCCTCCGCCGTAAGCGCCCCGGCCGGGACGTCCGCAGTTATCGTTTCCTCGCGGATCCCATCCCAAAAATGGTCGGCCAGCCGGCGGCCGTTCAGGCTTAGGACGAGGTGATGATCGGGATCGGCGTTGTGCGCCTGGTTGTTGGACCAGATGCGCACGCTCAGTCGTCCGGGCCCACCGTTCGGCCGCAGGTGCTCCAACGGCTGCTCTAGCGTGCTCGGCGCGAAAAGCAACTCGCCCAGCCAGACATCGCCGCCCGCCTGTGCCAGGTAGATCTCGTTCTCCTCCCAGGTGTAGCTGAGCCGGCCGGTGCGGGCCAATTCGCTTCCCGGCCGCTCCGTGCGCTCCGGCATGGCGCTGCCTTCCCCGGCCATCAGCCAGTAAACGGCCGGCGCGGCCAGCGTATCCGTGATCGCCTGGGCGTAAAAGTATAGGCTGGCGTCCTTGCCCCGGCCGCGGACATAAAACGGCACCGGCCGGCCGTCACGGGTTAGGCTCAGGCCGGCAGCCGAAAATTCCTCGTATCCCAGTTGCGCCGCTTCAAGCTGGCTGGCGCTGACGGCCGCGATGCCCGTCTCCAGCGCGGTCAAGCGAAGCGCCTGCGGACTTGCGCCGTTGGGCAGGGGCACGATGTGGCTCGTCTCCCAGGGCGACTTTTTGCTGTCTAATAGAATGGAGGCGGCCGCCGCCGCCGAGGCGAAGGTTAGCAGCGCCAGAGCCAGCTGCGCCAGGCTTCGGCGGCTGGGCATTGGCTACGGCCGGGCCCGGCGACGGATCAGGCTGACGGCCAAAGTAACACCGCTCAGCAGCAGCACGCCGAGGGCGACCATGGCGGCCGGTGGAACCGGCGAAGCTGATAATCCGCCTTCGGTCGCCTCCGCTGAGCCGCCGGCCGGGGCGTCGGCCGCGCCGATCGGGGCCGCGTCTCCGAGCGCGCCGGCCTGTTCGGCCGAGGCCACCAGGCCGATCTCCCCTGGCCCGATGGCTGCCCCAGCGACGGAGGCCGGGCTGGCAGCCGGCTCATCTGACTCGTCTGGCGGGCTGGCGGCCGTGCTAGGGCGAGCGGCGCTGGTCGTCCCAC
>JBOGUG010000089.1:0-7351 GCA_050696115.1 Promineifilaceae bacterium (SeqCode)
GTAAAGTCTGGCGCTGGCCCGTGGTCAAGCTGGCCGGCCTGGACGCGATACAGGCCCCAACCCATAAGCGCTATAAAAAGCAGCAGGACTCCCCAGGCCAGCCACTGCCAGCGCCAGCCTGGCCGCCAGCCGGCTGTCGTCGGTGGAGCAGACATTACGTCAGCGGTCAACGGCCTTTCTCCACGGAGAATATCATTGGGGCGGTTGAAGTAACCCATTAAGCAGCCATGACGCTAGGGGCAATTGCCAACGAAAGAACAAAGCAACGTTTGCGATGGCCCTAGTTTCTTGTCGCCGGTGTCCACATGGATTTTCGTCGCGCCGGCCGGCAGCACCAACGGCCGGTAAAAGTTCGTTGCCTCATCCAATTCGGCCGAGGCCAAAACGTTGTCGCTGTCATCCAGAGCGGAGAGCTTAAAGCGATCCAAAGTGCGGGGAGCGGGGGCTTCAACGCGCCGGCCGTCCAGCCGATATTTAGAGCCATGGCAGGGGCACTCAAAACGGCTATTTGCCGGCACCCATTTGTAAATGCAGCCCAGGTGGGTGCAGACCTTGTAGATGGCCGCCACGCCCTGAATGGGATTCGACTCGTCGGGAGCCCGGTACATGCGCTCGCTGCCCTGGGGATTGGTGGTATCCAGGCTGGCGATCCAGAAGCGGCCGTCGGGGTAGTCCACCGGCGGGGTGTTGACTTCTGGGACGATGCTGACGGGAAGGGTAAAGGCGCCGCCAAATTCCCCGGCGCGGAAACGGGGCAGGGCGAACCAGATCAGCAGGCCGGTAAATTCGGCCGTGATGAGGGCCATCGAAGCGCCCCAGATGTAATACAGGAACTCGCGGCGAGCAAGTGTGGCTGACGAAATTGTCGTTTCGGCAGATGCTATCTTTACCTCCTAAAAGCTTGCCCGCTGAGGTAACTGACGTAAGCCGGAACGAGCGGGAGCACGCACGGCGAGAGAAAGGAGAGGAGGCCGGCCAGGATGGCAATGAGGTAGGTTGGGGCTACTGCCTGACCTAATTGCATGTCCAGGTACAGCCGGTTACGCTGAGCCCAGATAGCGAGGTGGGATAGCTGGTCTGTCAGCAGCAATGCGCCCATCGCAACGAGTAACAGGCCGCTGAAAATCTGGACCTGACGCGTGTAGCGGCGTAGCCGCCGGGTGACGGCAAAGGCCCGGTCCAGCATCATACTGATAGCCAGGAACGGCAGGCCCAGGCCGAGGGCATAGCCGCTGGCCAGAATCATGGCCTGCCCGGAGGTTTGCTGGCTGATTCCCAGCGTCAGGATGGCCCCCAGGATGGTGCCAATGCACGGCGTCCAGCCGGCGGCGAAGGCCACTCCCAGCAATGCCGAGCGCAACCGCCCTCCTCGGCCGGTCGCCTGCCAGGCCGGGCGGGTATCGTAGTCCAGCCAGCGGAGTTTCAAAAGACCCAGCGTGTGCAGGCCAAAAACGATGACCATGACTCCGCCAATCTGCCCCAATAAACTCTTATGGGCGGCAAAGAGCTGGCCCAGAACCGTGGCCGCGCCACCCCAGCCGACGACGAACACCAGCGAAAAGCCCACGACGAACAAGAGGGCCTGAGCCAAGGTCGTGGGCGGGGCGCTGATGGTCGGCCTGATTTGCTGGTTCATTTCCCTGCGCCCGGCGCTACAACACGCCGATCAGCTATGCGGCGCAGCAAGAGAGCCTCTCAGGATTCTTGTAGCGCGAGATGGCCACGATCTTTAACGCTTCGGCCATCGTCGGGTAAGCGTGCAGCAGCTCGATAAAGTCGTTAATCGTAGCCCTAAGCCGCAAGCCCATCGCCGCTTCATGAATGACCTCGCCAGCATCACGCATTACCAGCGAGACGCCAAGAACTTGTTTGGTATCATCGTCAATTACCATTTTGACAATGCCTCGAGTATCCCGAATGGCCTTTCCTCGCGGGACCAGCTCAACCGGCAGAGTATTGCACCAGCAACGGTGACCGCGGGCATTCGCTTGGGCATCGGTCAGCCCAACGACGGCTACCTGTGGGTCGGTAAAGATGGTGCGCGGGATGACCGCGTGGTCAACGGTTCGCTGCTTCCCGCCCAGCGCGTTGCCCGCCGCAATGCCACCGTCCTGCGCTCCAACGGGCGTGGCCAGTTGACTCTCCGTGTGGCGGCCAATGACATCGCCGGCCGCCCAGATGTAGGGGACATTCGTCCGCAGCGCCTCGTCAACCGGAATAAAGCCATTCTGGTCGGTTTCGACGCCGGCCTTGTCCAGGCCGAGGCCGTTCGTGTTTGGGACGCGGCCGGTAGCCACCAGTAGGCGTTCCGCTTGAAAGCGTTGCTCCGCGCCACCCTTTTCGGCGATCACCACCGCCTCGCCATGTTCTTGGATGACTCGCCGCACCTGCATACCAGTCACCAAATTGACGCCTTCATCGGTCAGGATTTTGGCCACAGCGATGGAGACCTCTGGTTCGTATCCTTTGAGAATCCTTCGGCTGCGCTCAAGGATGGTCACCTGACTGCCGAAACGATAGAACATCTGACCAAGCTCAAGGGCAATATAGCCGCCTCCGATGATCACCAGCGACTTTGGCAGATCAAAAAGCTCTTGAGACTCGCCTGAGGTAAGCAAGTCTGAGGTGAGGTAAGGGACGTCATCTAGCCCTTCGATGGCTGGAAGGCTGGGCCGGCTGCCGGTGGCGACGAGAAACTGTTCGCCTTCCAGCAATCGGCCGTCTACCGACACCGTGTGGTCCGAGACAAAGGCGGCGTGGCCGTCGTAGACCTTGATTTGGTCGGAGTCCTCAACAATCGAATCGTATTTGCGGTCGCGATAGTGATGGATAATCTGGTCTTTCTGGCGGACCCGTTCTTGGAAATCAAGTCCTAACTTCACCGGTTGTAGGCCAGGATAACGGGGATGTTGAGCTTCCCAGTAAATACGGGCTGCCTCAATCAGATTTTTACTGGGTAGGCAGCCACGGTTGACACACGTGCCACCAAGGGTACGTGACTCGGTCATGACCGCTGATTTGCCTAGCTCGGCGGCCGTGAGCGCCGCGGCGAAAGCGGTCGAACCGGAGCCAAGGATCACGAAGTCGAACTTCTCTGTCACGTTATCTCCATTCAAGGGCGAGCTTAGCCAACTTGCTTTAAGTATTCCCAAATCACTAGGGCCGCCGTGGCCCCGTCGCCGGCAGCCGAGGCTGCCCGCTTGGTCGGGCTGGCGTGCCCGTTGTGGCGTGTGGGAGCATTGCTTATCCTCCGCCTTCGATGATCGGGAAACCTGCCTCGCGCCAGGCTTTCATGCCGCCGGCCAGGTTATAGACGCTGGTGTAGCCCAACTGCGCCAGGGTCTCGGCGGCGGTGGCGCTCATGTTGCCGCTGCGGCAGTAGAGCACGATGGGCGCGGATTTATCGGCCGGCAGGCGCTCTAGCGATTGCCCGATCTGGTCGAAGGGGATGAAGGCGTCGGTCGGCGCGATCTCTCCCTCGTAGGGAATGTGGGTGTTGATCAGCGGGAAGTCCTTATCCTGCAACATCTCGGCCAACCGGGCCGGGGTGACGTTGGTGTAGGCGCCGCCGCTCACACTGACCGGGGTTTCGCCGGCCGGCGGCGATTGGTCAGGCTGGCGGAGGAGCGCCATTGCCCGCGCGCCGGCCGCCACGGCTGCCAGCAGGATCAGCGCCACCAAGATTCGCCCTCTGGTCACGGCAACGCCTCGCTCAACAGTTCAAATGAACCAGTACAACACGATTTCGTTGAGGCCCACCAGCACAAAGACCAGGCCGACCACCCGCTGCAACCAAACGTCGGCCGCCTTGAAGCGCCTGACAACGTGCCGGATGTCAACGGCGTTATAGGCCAGTAGCGCCGCCAACCCCAGCACCGGCAGGGCCGTGCCCAGGGCAAAGACGCCAGGAAAGAATAATCCGCCGGGCGAGGCGATGGCCAGGGGCAGGGTCAGGCCAAAAAACAGCCAGAAGAGCGTTGGGCAAAAGGTGAAGGAAAAGGCCACCCCCATCAGGTAGGCCGGCAGCAGGCCGCTGCGCCCCTGGGCCTTTTCCTCTACCCAGGTCGAGAAACGGCCGCCGAGCGACAGGCGGGATTTCAGCACGCCCACCATCAGCAGGCCGACAATGACCAGCAGCGGCCCTAGGATGCGCCGGGCGACGACGACGCCCGGCACGAGCTTCTCGGTTAGCTGGCTGAACTGTAAGCCCAGGGCGACGACCAGCCCGCCTAGCAACAGGTACACCGTGACCTTGCCGGCGACAAAAGCTATCGTCTGGCCCCACATCCGGCGCGGCTCTTCTGCCCGTCGCGACAGATAGGCCAGGGCGGCCACGCTGGTGCTCAACTGGCAGGGGGCGGTCGCGCCGATCAGGCCGAAGAGCAGGGCCGAGACCAGGGGGATATTGATGGTATCGGCCAGATTGCCGATGGGTTGAGCCAGCCAGTTGGCCAGGCTGCTCAACCAGGAATAGTATTGGCTAACGAGGTCAGCCATTAGGCTATCTACCCTTGCCGTTGGGACGGTCTGTTATGACTCTAGCAGCGCCTCGGCCTCGGCCGCTAACCGATCTTCGCCGACCATGCCGACAATCGTGGTGCGAATGCGTCCCTCCCGATCGATGAAGACAAAGGTCGGGATGCTAATGGCCTGATAGCTGGCGGCGATCCCGCCGCCTTCGTCCAGGCCCATGAGATAGGTGAGGCCCAATTCGCGTTTGAAGCGCTGCAGGCCGTCGGCGCTGTCATGAATGGCCACGCCCAGCAGGACAACACCCTGATCAGCATAATCTTGCCCGAACTGTTGTAGGGTCGGCGCTTCGGCCCGGCACGAGGCACACCAGGAAGCAAAGAAATCCAGAATCACCGGCCGGCCCTTCAGGTCGGAGAGGGTAACGGTTTTGCCGGTGTCAAAGAGCACCAGGCTGAAATCCGGCGCGGGGGCGCCGATGAAGTCGCTATCTGGCTGATCAGCAGCCGAGCCGCCCGCTGCAGTTGGCGGGTCGGATCCAGGCCTGCCCTTTGAAACACCACTCTCCCACACAGCCCAGCCTATTACGACGACCGCCACGCCGATAAGGAAATAGGCCAGGGCCGAGAGCTGGCGCAGGGTAAGCTTTGGCCGCGAAGGCCTCTCTTCCTCGCCAGGTTCTAAGATAGGGTTTTTTGCATATCCCCTCAAAAAGGTTCAATCCAGCGTCTACGCGTTGTAGTAGATGATGCAGTTGGTGATCAGCCGGCTGCACTCGCTCCAGATCTGCTGCTCATGCTCCGTCTTGAACCGCAGCTTGCCCAAATTGGCATAGGATACGGCGCGCCGTAGCTGGTGGTAGTTCTCTCCCCGGCCCAACGCCCGCTGCGCGTTGCGGCCCAACGCCGGCGAGTCGATGTAGTCGAGGGTGAAGCGGGCTTCGGGCTTAGGGTTTAGACCGCCGCGCTTAATTCCAGCACGGATCGAACCGGATCAGCCGCCAAAAAGCCAGCCCGTAAATCTTCCTCATCAATCGCCTCCGCCAAGTGGTGGATAATGACGGCGGCATCTTGATACGCCTGCTGCGCCATTTCTTCCTCACCCTGCGCCGCATACAGTCCACCCAGCGCACCTAAAATCGACCACTCCTCTCCCGGCAGACCGATTTCTTGCGCCAGCACGAGAGCGGTTTCCAAATGCGTAATCGCTCGGTTATCATCCCCATCCCATTGGGCCAACACTGCCAGAGAACGTAGCAGGGGAAGGCGGTAGCGCTTGTTATCGCCCACGATCTTGCCCAGCCTCTCGACTTCGGCTCGCGCCAGGTCGCCATCACCGCCACGCAGGAGGGCCTCCGTTTCATACCAGCCGGAAAAGCCCACGGGCAGCAATGTATCGTCGCCACGTATCTGAAGAGCTCGCTTAGCATAACCGAACGCCTGGCCCCATTCGTTGGCTAATGCACAGATGGCGCACAATTCAGATGGCGTCCAGTCGCGGAGACCGGCTAGCATGTTTCGGTCAGGTGGCTTCGTAGAGAGCTCCAGTAACGTGCGTCTAGCGGGCTCAATGGCCATGATCGCCCGCTGGACGCTGCCCCAGATTGACAGGGCAAGCCCAAGTACAGGAGGTACGCTTAATTTGCGCGCTTGCTCGACCGCTTGGCCGGCCAGTCTGATGGCCTGGCCATATTTGCCTAATTCCAGCCACGTCAAAGCCAACTTGTAGGCACAATCTGTTTCTCCCCACAAGTTTTCGATCTCTTGGCTGAAGGTATACGTTTCTAATAGCGTATGCAGGGCCTCTTGTGGCCGACCAGAGAAAATCCGGGTCCATCCGAGCATGCGTTGGCTATCGGCTGCCAAGACCTGGTTGCCGGCCGCTGCGTAAAGTTGGTAGGCTTCACCGGCACATGCCTCGGCAGTCTCCCACTGCCGCAGGTTGACATAGGCATAGGAGAGCAGATTTAAGCAGCGCGCCGCTAACTGGGGATGTTCTAATTCGCGGGCTATGCTCAAGGCTTGTTCGCCATGATGACGCGCAAGATTGGCATCGTTCGCTAGGCGGGCAGCCAGCGCCAGGTTCCATTCCACTTCCGCCAAGCACCGCCGGTCCCCGCTTTGTTTGGCCACCGTTCGCGCTCGTCCTAGAAGGGCGATGGCTTGCTGCCGATCTCTAATGCCATTGATATAGATTGTGGCCAGGCGATTTAGGCCCAGACATTCCATGGCGGCGGCGTCCATTGTCCTGGCAGCGGTGATCATGGCCTCGTAGATTGCCTGCGCCCGCGACCAGTCGCCGGTCAATTCGTAGGCGCGACCTAATCCGGTGTAGAGAGCTTGCCGATCTGCGCCGGAAATATCTTCCGGCCAGCCTTTTTGTTCGGCCACCTGCCAGGCTGTCTCATAATGGCTAATCGCGACCCGGACGGCAAAGATATCCATGGCTGCTTTGCCGGCGGCGAGACTGTAGCGAATGGTCTCAGCCAACAGGCCGGCGTTGAGGGCGTGATGGGCACACTCGGCCGGTAGCGCCGCACTGGCCAGCAGCGCCTCAAACGCCCGCCGGTGGAGCAACCGCCGCCGGGCTGCTCCGGCCTCGGCGTAGACGACTTCGCTGACCTTCTGGTGGGAGAAATGGTAAACCGGGTCCCGTCCAGGCGCCGGCAGGGCCCCATCTGCCTCCAGCAACAACTGCTGGCCGAGCAGTTCATCCAGCGCTCCTATTGCCTCGATTTCCTCAAGCCCGGCTACGCGGCAGAGGTGATCAAAGAATGCGTTTTGACCCAGGACAGATGCCGCCGCGAGCAACGCGCTGGCCGGGGCGGAGATGCGACCAAGCCAGCCGCGTATGATCTCCTGTACCCCATGCAAAACAAATC
>JBOGUG010000090.1:0-1784 GCA_050696115.1 Promineifilaceae bacterium (SeqCode)
GGTCAGCAGGAGGGAAAGCCGTTGTAGCTGGCCGTGGTGGTGCAGCTGGCCGCCGCCTTGGCACAGCGCCGCTTTGCCTCCTGGGCGATGAACGCCAGCGTCTGCTCCTGGGTGGCCGTCTTGCGGACCCGCTTGGCCTCCTCGGAGATGTCCAGGACGAGCTGGTAGGAGGTGCCGGAGAGACCCATCGACTGGTAGTCGCCGTAGGTCGTCGTGCCCGGCTTGAGCGCCTCGGCGGCCCAGTAGCCAACCTGCCGGGCGCACATCTCGGCGGCGGTCCGCGGGCGGCTGGTGGTGGTCGCCTGGGCGGTCGGCCGGTCCGGCGCGCCGCCGCAGGCCGCCAGCCAGACGGCCGCGGCCAGCAGCCCGATCCGAAGGATTCTCACGTTGCCTCGCCTGGTTGGGCCCTCATCCGGCAACCATAGCACAGCTTTCTTAAAATTCGCTAACTGCCGGGCTTCTGGCCCTCATGGACGGCGATCGCGCCGAACATGAACAGGCGGTAGGCAACCTGGACCAGCCCGGCCGCCCGCATGGCGGCCGCCAAGGCTTCGGGGCTCTGAAAGGCCTGGGTTGTCTCTGGCAGGTAGCGGTAGGCGGCGCTCTCGCCGGCCACCAGCCGGCCGAGGGCCGGGATGACGGTGTTCAGGTGGAAGCGAATCAGGGGGCGCAGCCAGTTGTCTTTGGGCGGGCTTGACTCCAGGATCACCAGCCAGCCGCCCGGCCGCAGCACGCGCACCTGCTCGGTCAGGGCCGCGGCCACATCGCCCACGTTGCGCATCAGAAAGCCGGAGACGGCCGCGTCGAACTGTTCGCCGGCAAAGGGCAGCGCCAGGGCGTCGGCCGCCAGCCAGCGCACGCCGGCCCGGCTGGGCGCCCGCCGGCCGGCCTGCATCATCTCCGGGGTGAAGTCGGCCCCGACGGCCAGGGCAGCCGGATGCTGGCGCAGCGCCTCGGCCGCGATGTCGCCCGTGCCGGTGGCCACGTCCAGCAAGCGGCCGGCCTGGGGCAGGCGGGCGCGGGCGACGACGAAGCGCCGCCAGCGGCGGTCCTGGCCGGCCGTCATGAGCCGGTTCATCAGGTCGTAGCGGCCGGCGATGCGGGCGAACATGCCGCGCACGGCGGCCGGATCGTGGGCTTGGGAGTCGGAGGCGCGGGTCACGGGGAAAGGGCGGGATTTGGGGATTAGAATGGCCGGGATCTAGGGATTAGGAGATTCGATTCCCCTCACCCCCGGCCGGAATCTGGGGATTAGGGGATTTCGGTGTGGACACGGGTTCTCAGGGATCAGAAAGTCGGGACTTGAGCCGCGTCGCTCATTTCCGCCTCAGCCGGGCTGATTTGTGTCCCATTACCGCAATCAGCGGCCGCCCCACACCTCTCCGCTGAAATCGTCGCCCTCGTCAGGCGCGTCCGCCCCGGCCGGGGCTGCGCCTTCGAACTCGGCCGCCACCGGCCGGCCGGCGTCGTCAGCGGCCTCCTCCTCGGCCGGCAGCACCTCGCGCGCCTTGCTGGTGCCGGTGGGCGGGCCGATGACGCCGTCCTCTTCCATGACGTCCATTAGCCGGGCGGCGCGGGTGTAGCCGATGCGGAAGCGGCGCTGCAGGAGCGAGGTGGACGCCTTGCCGGTGCGCCGGATGTACTCGATGGCCTCCGCCAATAGCTCGTCGCCGTGGCGGGCGGCCGCCTCTTCCAAGGGCCGCATCTCGTCCCAAAGGGGCGGCTGGGGCTCGATGGCCGGCGGCTCCGGCCGGGGGGCGGCCGGGGCCGGCTCGGCCTGGAGC
>JBOGUG010000091.1:0-14489 GCA_050696115.1 Promineifilaceae bacterium (SeqCode)
AGCTCCATGGGGCCGAGGTTATGGTCGGCGCGCAGCTGGCGGCCGGGCCGCCCGGCCTGGTGGTCGCAGCGGGCGACGGCGCGGCGGTGCTGGCGGGCGACGGCGGCCTGCGACTGCTGAGGCTCCAGTTGGAAGGGGGGCGGCCGCTGCCGATTGACGCCTTCTTGCGCGGCCGGCCAGGCCTGATCGGCAGCCTGCTGGACGCGGCCGAAGGCCTGCCTCAGCCGGCCGCTGGCACCAGCCAGAGACCGGGCGCGGCGTGAAGGCGGTCCGCTTCAACGCCTCCATTCCCCGTTATGCCTTCGGCATAACCCTCGGCCGGCTGGCCCGGCCGCTGCTGTGGTCCGGCCTGGCCTGCGCCTACGCCCAGGAGCTGCCTGAGCCGCGCCTGCCGGCCGACGACTGGGTCGTGGTGCGCACGCGCTACGGCGGCATCTGCGGCACCGACCTGGGCACGATCCACCTGCACACCAGCCCCTACTACCTGCCCTTTAGCTCCTTCCCCTTCACCCTTGGGCACGAGAACTGCGGTCGCCTGGCGGCCGTCGGTCCGGCCGCCGGCGCGTGGCAGGTCGGCCAGCGGGTGGTCGTCGAACCGCTGCTGTGGTGCCGGCCGCGTGGCTTTGACGAGCTGTGCCCGGCCTGCGCCCAAGGTGAGATCAACCGCTGCCTGCGCTTCGGCGACGGTCGGCTGGCCCCCGGCATGTTCATCGGCGCCTGCCGCGATACAGGCGGGAGTTGGAGCGACCATTTCGTAGCCCACGCCAGCCAGCTTTACGCCGTGCCCGACGCCGTCAGCGACGAGAACGCCCTCATGGTCGAGCCATTTGCCTGCGGGCTGCACGCGGCCCTGCAGAGCTTCCCGGCCGACGACGAGACCGTCCTGATTATTGGCGCCGGCACGATGGGGCTGGTGACCCTGGCCGCCCTGCGGGCCTTGGGCTCGGCCGCGGCGGTGCTGGTCGTGGCCCGCCATCCGTTCCAGGCCGCAGCCGCCCGCCGCCTGGGCGCCAGCGACGCGCTGAGCGGCGACGCCTACGCGGGGCTGGCCGACCGGGGCCTCGGCCGCGTTTTCCACCCCCTGATCGGCAAGCGCGTCTTTGTCGGCGGCGCCGACCTGACCTTCGAGTGCGCCGGCAGCGATGAGGCCCTGGACGACGCCCTGCGCTTGACGCGGCCTGGCGGCCGGGTGGCGCTGGTGGGCGCGGCCGGACTGGCCCGCGGCGTCGACTGGACGGCTGTGTTCGCCCAAGAGTTGGACGTGCGCGGCGCCTTTACGTATCATCGGGCCGAGCAGTTTGGCGGGCAGCGTTGGAGCGCCTTTGGCCTCAGCCTGGCCCTGATGGCGCAGGGCAAGCTTGATTTGGGCTGGCTGGTCAGCCACCGCTACCCGCTGGCCGGCCACCGGCGCGCTCTGGGCGACGCCGGCCGGCGTCGCCGCAACCAGAGCATCAAGGCCGTCTTTGAGTTTGATTAGGCCACGGATGATCGCCGATTGACACGGATCAGACGGACTAAGCAAGGGACGCCGCGGCCTGCAGGCGCCCGGCTAGGCGGCGGAAGCGGCCCAGGACGAGCGCCAACGGCAGGGGCGCGCTGCAACGGGCCCCTACGGCGGCCGGCAGCGACCAGCGGCCGATGCCGCCATCCCCAAAGAGTTGGGCAGGGAATGGCTCCAGACGGAGAGGGAATTCAAACCAGATGCGCATCCTAATCTTCGGCGCCGGCGCCGTCGGCAGCTACCTCGCCGGCCGGCTGGCCCAGGCCGGCCACCCTGTCAGCCTGGTCGCGCGCGGCCCGGCGGCCGAAGCCATCCTCAACAACGGACTGACCCTGGTGGAGGGCGACCTGCGCCAACTGACCACGCCGGTGGCCTTCAACTCGCTGCGCCAGGCTGTGGCCGAAGACCCCGGTTACGAAGTCGTCCTGTTGGCTATGAAGGCTTACGACGTCGAAGCGGCCGTGAACGAGCTGGTCGCCTTTTACCCCAGCGCGCCGCTGCTGGTCAGCCTGCAAAACGGCGTCGGCGTCGAGGAGCTGCTCATCGAAGAGTTCGGAGCAGGCCGGGTGCTGGCGGCCGCGCTGACCACCCCCCTGAGCCACGAGACCTACCAGAGCGTCGTGGTTGAGCGCTCCGACCGTGGGCTGGCGCTGGCCCCGGCCGCGCCCGGCCAAAAGATCGAACGCTGGGTCGAGCTGTTCGCCGAGGCTGGCATCGAGACCATTGGCCAGCGCGATTACCGGGCTATGAAGTGGTCCAAGGCCCTGGTCAACATGATCGGCAATGCCACCTCGGCCATCCTCAACCGCCACCCTCGCCTAATCTATGACTACGGCCCGACGTTTGAGTTGGAGATGGAAATGCTGCGCGAGGCGCTGGCCGTCATGAAGAAGCTCAGGCTGGAGCCGGTGGATCTGCCCGGCGTGACCACCGGCCGACTCGCCTTCGCCGTCAAGCGCATGCCGGCCGCACTGGTCAAGCCGATCCTGACCTCGCTGGTGGCCGCCGGCCGGGGCGCAAAAGCGCCCTCCTTCCACATTGACCTGATGAACGGCCGTGGCCGGAATGAAGTGCTCTACCACAATGGCGCCGTCGCCGCTGTCGGGGCCGAAGAGGGAGTTAAGACACCGGTCAACCGGGCCCTCACCGACATTTTGCTGAAGCTGGTGCGGCGCGAGGTGGATTACGAGCTGTATAATGGCCGCCCTGCCCGGCTGGTGGCCGAAGTGGAGCGTTACCGCCGAGGCCAGGCGTGAACCGCGCCGCCGAGCAGGGAGCCCGCCAGGAGATCATCCGCTTCGGCCGGGCCATGTACGAGCGCGGCTACATTTCGGCCAGCGAGGGCAACTTATCGGCCCGGCTGGGACCCGGCCGCATTTTAGTCACATGCTCCGGCGTCCATAAGGGCTTCCTGACAGCCGACCAGCTGATGCTGGTGGACGACGAGGGCCGGCCGCTGGGCGCGGGCGCTACCGGCAGCCGGCGTCTGGCGCCCACCAGCGAATTGCCCATGCACCTGGAGGCGTATCGCCGCCGGCCGGAAATCGGCGCCGTCATCCACGCCCACCCGCCCCATGCTATCAGCCTGTCCATCGCCGGCCTGTCGCTGGCCGACTGCTTGTTGCCCGAAGCCATCGTGTTGCTGGGGCTGATCCCCACCACGGCCTACGCCACTCCCTCCAGCGAGGAGAACGCGGCCGCCATCCGCGCCCTGATCGGCCGGCACGACGCCCTGGTGCTGCAGCGTCATGGGGCGCTTACTGTGGGCACTGACCTGATGGAGGCCTTCATCCGGCTGGAGGTGGTCGAGCAGAGCGCCCGCATCGCCTTCATGCTGGCCCAGTTGGGCGTGCGCAACCCGCTGGAGCCGGCCGAAGTGCGCAAGCTGCTGCACTTGCGCGAGCAGATGGGGCTGGCCCGGCCGGGTGAGGCCGAGGCGTTCTGCGAGGCCTGCGGCGTCTGCCACCCGGCCGGCGAGCACACGCCCCTGGCCCGACCGGCGCTTGGACCGCCCTCGGCGAGCCCGGACCCGGCCGCTGTGCGCGCCCTGGTGGCTGACTTGGTGCACAAGGCGTTGGGAGAGGCGTAAGGCCGGCCGCGGCCGCCGCCCGCTTGCCGGACGGGCAACCACAGGGGGTTGTCCTTACAAAATCGCTGGGAGAATAAGCCGTGGCGCAGCGCGGCCGGGCCTCAGGTCAGGACCAGCCTGTGCTTGAGCCCACTGCCGGTGTTGAATAAAAGGACGCGCTCACCGGCCGCCAGCCAGCCGCTGGCGATCAGCGGCGGCAAGGCCGCCAGCGTGGCTGCGCCCTCCAACGAGGGAAACACGCCCTCCGTCGCCGCCAGCACCATCACCGCCTCGCGCAACGCGCTGTCTGGCAGGGCCACGGCCGTGCCGCCACTTTCGTACAGCGCCGCCAACATCAGCCGGCTGCCGATGGCCACTGGCACGCGCAGGCCGCCGGCCAGCGTGGCCGCATCCTGCCAGGGCTCGGCCTCCTCTGCCCCCGCCTCAAACGCCCGCACAATGGGCGCGCAGCCCTCGGCCTGTACGGCCACCATGCGGGGCCGCTCAGACCTAACCCAGCCCAGTCCCTCCATTTCGGCGAACGCCTTCCACATGCCGATTAGCCCGGTGCCGCCGCCGGTCGGGTAAACAACCACATCGGGCAGCTTCCAATCGAACGCTTGGGCCAGCTCGTAGCCCATCATCTTCTTGCCTTCCACGCGGTAGGGCTCCTTCAGCGTGGAGACGTCGAACCAGCCGGCCTTGGCGGCGTCGGCGGCCGCCTCCCGGCCGGCGTCGTTGATCAAGCCGTTGACCAGGCGCAGGTCGGCCCCGGCCATCTGGACTTCCAGGATGTTTATCAGCGGCGCGTCCTGGGGCATGTAAACGTGGGCTTTGGCCCCGCCGCGGGCGGCGTAGGCTGCCAGCGCCCCGCCGGCATTGCCAGCCGTCGGGATAACGAACTCCTCCACGCCAAGCTCGATGGCTCGGCTGACGGCCACTGCCAGCCCCAGGGCTTTGAAGCTGCCGGTTGGGTTCTGGCCTTCGTCCTTGAGATACAGCTCGTCAAGCCCCAGCCGCCGGCCGAGCCGCTCTAACTTGAGCACCGGCTGGCCGCCTTCGCCCAGGGTGACGATGTGAGCCGGGTCGCGCACCGGCAGCAGTTCGCGGTAGCGCCACAGCCCGGCCGGGCGGGCTGTCAGCGCGTCGCGGTCGAGCTCGGCGGCAGCCCGTTCGAGGTCGTAGCGTGCCAGCAGCGGGTAGCCGCAGGCCAGGCAGACGCGGATCAGCCGGTCGGCGTCATAGTCCCGGCCGCAGCATGAGCATTCAAGTCGCGCCAGATAGCTCATCAGCTGTGCGGGTTGGGGAGGAACCGGCCTCAGGAGCGGCCGGAGGCTTGAAACCGCCGGCGGGTTCTTGTGGCGTGAGCTACGCGCCGTGGATCAGGTCGTAGGCCCAGTGGCTCAGGGGCAGCGGCCGGGGCGGGCCGGCCGGCGTGCCCGTGTGCGTCCGGATTGCGAGCCGGATGTGGTGGATGTCGGCCGGTTTGGCCAGGAAATCGTCGCTGCCGGCCGCGCGTGCCCGCTGCTCGTTCTCCCAGTCGCCGTAGGCCGTCAGCACGATCACGGGAATCTGGCCGGTGGCCGGGTCGGCCTTCAGCCGGCGCAACAGCCCCAGGCCGTCCACCGGCCCAGGGAGGCGCAGGTCGAGGAAAATCAGGTCGGGGCGGCAGGCAACGGCCGCCTGCCAGCCGGCCGCGGCGTCCTTGGCGTGCAGGAACTCATGGCCCTCCGCCTGGACAATGCGCTTGAGCAGCAGCATGTTGTTCAGATGGTCTTCGACGTAGAGGATTCGCTTGGCCATGCTCTCTTTCTCCGAGGACACGATAGCATGTTTACGTCCTCGGTTCAAGCCAATAAAGGCTATAGCATCCATAGAAATCTTCTATAATAATAGCTAAATGGAGTTCCACCAGCTTGAAGCCTTCGTCGCCCTGGCCCGCGAGGGCAGCTTCACGGCCGCGGCCGAGCGCCTCAACCTAAGCCAGCCGTCGCTCAGCGCCCGCATTGGCCGGCTGGAGGCCAGCCTGGGCGGCCGGTTGGTGGAGCGCGGCAAACGGCCGCTAGCCCTGACTGACCTCGGCCGGGCCATGCTGCCCTACGCCGAACGGGCGCTGTCCATCTTGGCCGAGGCGGCCGCCGCCGCCCAGTCGGAGGCGCTGCAAACAGCCGGAGAGCTGAAGGTGGGCTGTCCCTTTTCGGTGGCTGCCTATCTGATGCCGGAGGTGCTGGTGCGCTTCGGCCGGGCCTACCCGCGCGCCGAGCTTCTCATCGAAACGGCCACCTCAGACGTGGTCGTAGGCCAGTTGGCCGACGGTCTGATTAACCTGGCCTTCGCGGCCGCCTTCCCCAAGTTCCTGGCCCAGATGCATTTGCTGCGCCGCTTCCACGACGAAATGGCGGTCGCTGTCGCGCCGGGCCACCCGCTGGCGGCTGAGAAGAGCGCCACGCTGGGCCAGGCGCTGGCGCATCGCCAGCTGCTCGTCCACTGGGGGCCGGCTTTCCACGCCTACGTCGAGAGCCTGCGCCAGATGATCCCCGGTCCCGGGCCGCTGCTGCGCCTGCCGCTGGCGGCCGCGCTGCCCATGGCCCGCCAGCCGGACATCGTGACCTTTTTGCCGCGCCGGCTGCTGACCGTGGCCGGCCTGGTGGCTGTGGCCGTGCCCGGCTTTTACTTCGCCTGGGACACGGCCCTGCTGACCCGGCCGCAGCGCGCGCTGACCCGCTTGGAGCAGGCCTTCGTGGACATTTCGCTGGAAGTCTGGCGCGCCAGCCAGCCGCCTGCCCCTTGATCCCCCGGGGGGTCAATCAGAGAAGCGCGGGTCTCCGCTCCCCGCCCGGCGTTCGTAATATTCAGTGACTGCCAGCTGGACGGTGTTGACCACTTGGTTCAGCCGGCGCAGCAGGCGCAGGCTGGCGGCTGGCTCCACCCGCGCGGCACCAGTGGCTTGCAGGCTGCTTTCGACCAGGATGTCGCGGAAGAAGAGGATGGCCTCCATGATTGTGGTCAACGGCAGGCCGGCGCGCTGGCCAAACAGGCCGTAACGCCGGCCGATGCGCCGGGCCTCATCCAGAAAGGTGCCGTTGGTCTCGTCGGCGGCCACATATTGCAGCAGCAGGCCCATCAGCCGTTGGCCAAGCTGGCGGTATTCCGGCCGCAGATCGTGGGCGTCTATGGCTTGCAGCCAGCTTCCCTCTGGCCGGTGGGCGACCAGCTCGCGCGTCTGGGCCAGGGCAGCCTCGGCCCAGGCGTTGGAGAGGGCAGCGGCCGGCTGGCGGCGGCTCTTGGCCAAGTAGGCTTTCACGTCGCTGCGAGCGAAGCGCCGGTGGCCCCCGGCCGTGCGGTAGCTAGGGAAGCGGCCGGTGTCGCTCCAGCGGCGCAGGGTCATGCTGTGGACGCCCAACATGGCGGCCGCTTTGCCCAAGGGCAGCCACTCCTGGGGCTCGCCGGCCGGGTTATCGCGCTTGGGCATACGACAAGCTTAGCCCTGCCGGCCGGGGATTACAAGCGCGGGGCTGCATGCGTAAAGGCGAGCACATGCCGAAAGCCCGAAAGTGGGTTATAATCCAGCCAGACGGAGACCGCATCCGGCCGCCGTCCTGGGCGAGAGCCGCTCTGCAATACGCCTTAGCCAGAGGCGCGCCCGGCCCCGGGCCGCCTGGCGACGACATGGAGACAAAGTGGATATCAAAATTTTGCCCCTAGCCAACGGGGAGCCGCGGGAGCTGCCGGCCGACAATCTAGGCTTCGGCCGGATAATGACCAACCGAATGTTCTCACAACGTTATAGCCCCGAGCAGGGTTGGCATGACGCAGCCATCGGCCCTTACCAGCCGCTTAGTCTGGAACCGGCTTCGGCCGTCTTCCATTACGCTCAGGAGATCTTCGAGGGCACCAAGGCCTACCGCCGGCCGGACGGCGCCATCAACCTGTTCCGCACCTGGGAAAACATGAAGCGCTTCAACGAGTCGGCCGAGCGCATGGCCATGCCCCAGGTGGACGAGGAAGAGCACCTGGACGCCATCACCCAGCTGATCGCGCTGGAGCATGAATGGGTGCCCGACCGGCCGGGCACGGCGCTCTACATCCGGCCGGTGATGATGGGCGTCGAGCCGGCGCTGGGTGTCCACGCCAGCAGCGATTACCTCCACCTTGTCATTCTGTCGCCGGTGGGCAATTATTTTCGCGAGGGCTTCAACCCCATCCCGGTGCACATATCGCACAAGTACCGGCGATCCGCGCCCGGCGGCACCGGCGCGGTGAAGAGCGGCGGCAACTACGCCGCCAGCCTGCTGGCGGGCGAAGAGGCGCGCGCGATGGGTTATTCACAGGTATTGTGGCTCGACGCGCGCGAGGGGCGCTACGTCGAGGAAGTCGGCGCCATGAACATCTGCTTCGTCTACGAGGGCAGTCATATCGTCACCCCGCCGCTGACCGGCAGCATCCTGCCGGGCGTCACCCGCGATTCGGTCCTGACCCTCAGCCGGGCGCTAGGCTACACGGCGGCTGAGGAGATGGTCGAGGTGGACCAGATGCTGGCTGACATCCAATCCGGCCGAATCACCGAGGTCTTCGGCTGCGGCACGGCGGCCGTCATCGCCCCGGTGGGCAAATTCGGCTACCGAGACAGAGAGTACTTCATCAACGAGTACGAGTGCGGCCCCGTCGTGCATCGCCTGTACAAGGCGCTGACCGACATCCAATACGGCCGGGCGCGCGACCGCTTCGGCTGGACCTACACCATTCACGCCAACGGCCACAAGTAGGCGGCGAAACAGCCGGCGGCCGCCGTCCTTAGGCGTCGCCCCGCCCCTGTCCGGCTGCCTCGCGCCTAAGGCGGCCCTTACGCATGGATGAGCGCCGGGTCGGCCTGAGCGACCGCCTCCGCAAGCAACAGGCCTTCACGGCCGATTATTCGCCGCTTTACTCGACCCTGTGCGCCACGCTTGCCGTCTGGCTGGAGGCCCCAAACGCCAACGCCGACCCGCTGGTAAAGTGGCTGCTGGCGGCCGCCGGCGAGCGCCACAGCCTGGACGCGCTGCTGCTACTCCTGGCCGGGTTGCACTTCGACGTGCTGGCCGGCCAGCCAGAAGCAGGCCAGTTGGCGGCCTATTACCCCAGCGTTGGCGGCCGGAAGCCGGCCGGCGGCCCGGCCTTTGAGGCGGTCTTGCGCGGGGCGATCTTGTCGCGGCCGGCGGCGCTGGCGGCCTTCATGCGGGACAACGAGGTGCAGACCAATGAGAGCGGCCGCGGACTGTGCTGGCTGCTGCCGCTGACGGCGTTGCCCTGGCCGGCCGTCCACCTGCTCGACCTGGGCGCCAGCGCCGGCCTGAACCTGGTGGCCGAGCAGCGCGCCTTCCGGCTGGTCGCGGCCGGCGACGGCACAGCGCTGCTGCGCTGCGGCCGGGCGGCCGGCGAGCAATTTACCGCCCGCTGCACCGGCCGGCTGGAGGCGCTCGCAAGCTGGCTGCCCGGAGAGCCGCCCGCCATCCTCAGCCGCCTCGGTGGCGACCTGGCCCCGTTTTCGCTGCAGTCGCCGGCCGACGAGCTTAGACTGATAGCCTTTGTCTGGGCCGACCAGCCGGAGCGTCTGGAGCGGGTGCGCGAGGGCATCGCGGCCGTCAAGGCGGCCGAAGCCACGCCGGCCCCAGTGCGTATCTTGCCGCTTGATTTGCCGACCGGGTTGGCAGACTTCTTGGAGCATCACGCCCCGGCCGGCGAAGCGCCCCTTGTCATCTTCAACACCTGGATCAGCCATTATCTGGCCGACCACGGCCGCGGACTGGAACCAATCATTGACGACTGGGCGGCCGGGCAAGCGCGGCCGGTGCTGTGGCTGCAGATGGAGCCGCCGGCCCTGGACGAAGGGCCGGCGCCCTACGGCTATTGCAGCTGGACGGCCGACTTGTGGCAAGCCGGCCGGCGGCGCCGTTGGTTCTTCGGCTATGCGCATCCGCATGGGGGTGAGATCGAGTTGGCCGAGGGGCTGGCCGAGTGGCTGGCGGCGTGGCGGGCGGCCCCGGCCGGCCTCACTTTGTAGCAAAATCTCAACAAACCTATACAATAGTGGTCGGGCGCGGCCGGCCGCGTCCGAAAGTTTGGCATGCAAACGACGACCACTATCCCCACCGCGGAGACAGCGGAAACAGGCGTGCGGATCGAGCAGCCGCTGCCCATCGGCCGAGTGCTGCGTCTGAGCAGCTTCCACATTGGCTCGGCCATGGGCGACATCTTACTGGGCAGCGTCTGGAACCGGGTCATGATCGCCAACCTGGGCCTGCCCGCCTGGCCGGTCGGGCTACTGCTGGCGCTGCGCTACCTGCTGTCGCCGCTCAGCCTGTGGGCCGGCCATCGCTCCGACCGCCGGCCGCTGTTCGGCCTGCGGCGCACGCCGTACATCTGGGCCGGCCGCGGGCTGATGCTGGTTTCCTTGCCCCTCTTGGGCGTCAGCCTGGCGCGGCTGAGCCAGGCCAGAGCCGACGCCCTTGGCTGGCTGTTGGCCGTGGTCGCGTTTCTGCTCTTTGGCAGCGGCACCCTCATTTCGGGCAGCCCGTTTTTGGCTCTGGTGCGCGACAGCGTGCCGCCGGCCCGCCAGGGCATCGCTCTTAGCCTGGTCGAGACGGCCCTGATCACCTTCTTCCCCCTGGCGGCCGTTGGATTCGGCTACTGGCTGGAGACGTACAGCCTGGCCCGCTTTTGGGGGCTGGTCGTGGCGACAGTCGTCCTGGGCGGCTTCTTCTGGCTCTTCGCCATTGCCGGGGCCGAGCGGCGGGCGGCCGAAGCGCCGGCCGCGGCCGCGCCGGCCGGCTTCCGGGCCACCTTCGGCCGGATTTTGGCCGACGGTCGCACGCGCCGCTTTCTGATCTTTTTGGTGGTCGGCATGCTGGGCGCTTGGGCGCAGGAGTCCATCCTGGAGCCGGCCGGCATGGAGCTCTTTGGCCTGGACGTGGGCCAGACGACCCGCTTCGCGGCCTACTGGCAGGGCCCGACGGTGATCGCCCTGGTGGCGTCCCTCTACCTGCGTCGCCGCAGCCGGCCGGAGCAGCAAGTCCAATTGTCAAAGATCGGGCTAGGCGGCATGGCGGCCGGGATGGGGCTGCTGGCGCTGGCGGCCGGTGCGGCCGAGCTGCGCCTGTTGTGGGCCGGCCTGGTTGTCTTTGGGGCCGGCTTCGGCCTGTACACCTTCGGCGCCTTCAGCCTGCTGGTCACGATGTCCACCGACCGCGAGGCCGGCGCTTATCTAGCCCTGTGGTCCGTGGTCATCCTGCTCAGCCGCGGCCTGGGCATCGCCCTGGGTGGGGCGTTGCGCGACCTGTTCCTGGCCCTCAGCGGGGCCTTCGGATCGAGTTACGCGGCCGTCTTCGGCCTCGAAGCGGCCGGGCTGCTGGCGGCCGCCGCGCTCCTGTCGCGGGCCGACATTCGCTCCTTCGCCCACGAACACGGCCGGCTGGCTGGCGGCCGGGATTAGGGTCTGGCGAACTCTCTGACTGACCTCGGGGAGGTTAGGGGCCATACGGCAGGCGCGGCTGGCGGGCCGTCGCTGGCGCCAGCCCGCTAGCGCTCACTCCCAGCAAGCGCAGGGGTAGGTTGTCGGAGGCCGACCAATGTTCGGTCAAGAGAGCCACGCTCAGCCGGCCGATCAGCTCGGCTTCATCGGTGCCCGCAGCCAGCGACTTCTGGCGGGTGAAGGTCGTGAAGTCGGCCCAGCGCAGCTTAATCTTGACCGTGTGAGCCAGCAGGCCGCGGCGACGCAGCTCGGCCGCCACCCCGGCCGCCATTTCGTGCAGACAGCCGTTTAGAAAAGCTGCGTCGCTGCGGTCGCGCTCGAAGGTGCGCTCTTCGCTGATGGACTTGGGCGGGCCATGCTCGGGCTGCACCGGCCGGGCGTCCACGCCCTGGGCGCGCTGCTGCAGCTCATCGGCATAGCGGCCAAAGCGGCCGCGCAGCCCGGCCGGCTCGGCCGCCGCCAGTTGGCCGCAGGTTTTGATGCCCAGTTCGGCCAGCTTGGCGGCCGTGCTGGGGCCGATGCCGTGCAGCGCGCGCACCGGCAGCGGGGCTAAAAAGGCGGCCTCCTCGCCCGGCCGGACGACGGTGCAGCCTTCGGGCTTGTCGTGGTCGGAGGCGACTTTGGCCACCAGCTTATTGGCAGCCAGCCCGACCGAACAGGGCAGCCCGCTTTCGGCCTTGACTCGCGCTTGAATGGCGGCCGCCAGCGCCTCCGGGTCGGCCCGGCCGCTGAGCTCCAGGTAGGCCTCGTCCACGCTCGTCTTTTCCAGCGGGCCATATTCGGCCAGGATGCCCATCACTTTGCGCGAGCAGCCGCGGATGGAGGTCCGGGCGTGGCCGACGATCTTCAGCCGGGGGCACAGGCGCAGGGCCATGCTGGTCGGCATGGCCGAGCGGACGCCGAAGCGCCGGGCCTCGTAGCTGGCCGAGGCGATGACGCCGCGCTGTTCCGCCCGGCCGCCGACAGCCAGCGGGATGCCGCGGTCTTCGGGATGCTCGAGCAAGTGTACGTTGACGAAGAAGGCGTCCATGTCGAGGTGCAGAACGGCCCGCGGCCAGGCGCCGGTGGCCGGTTGCGCGTCGCTCATGCGGGCGGGCCTTCACCTTCGACGCAGGCGCGCAGGGCGCGTATGTTGCGCAGGGGCGTGTTGGTCATGGCCACGCAGCCGACGCCCAGGACGAAGCGCCGGCCACCCGTTTCCGCCAGCGCCTGGCGGGCCTCGGCCAGAGCCGCAGCGGGCGACTCCTGGTACAAGGTCCAACGCGACACACCGCCGCTGACCGCGCCTCCGAAAAGCTCCAGCGCCTGGGCCAGGCTATGGCCACTGTCGCGGTCGTGCCAATTAAGCAGCTGGACCGCATAATCGGCGAATGGCTCCAGGTAAGCATCTCGGCCGTGAACGTGGAGCACGTTGAGCCACATGTCGCCGGCCGCCTCAAGAATGGCCTGGTCGTAGGGCCGGCCGACCTGCTCATATTCAGCCGGGCTGAGCGCGCTGGCGCGGGCGTGCTGGACGGCGTAGAAGACGCCGCTGGCGCCGGCCTCAGCAGCGGCCTGGAGGTAGGCGACTGTGCTTTGGGTGATGGTTTCCAGGCCGCGGCCGAAGGCCTCCGGCCGGCCGCGCAGGTGGGCCAGCAACATCTCCCCGCCGGCCAGATTCTTGGCCTGGGCCAGGGGCGAAAAAAGGGTCGCCAGGAAGGGCGCGCCGCCGTCCTCCGGCCGGCCCAGGACCCGGCCGATGCGCGTCAAGGCGTCAAGCTGGACGGCCAAGGCTCCCCGGCCGGGGTCCAGGACGGGCAGGCGCTCCCAATCCTCCGGCCGGTTGATCACCCGGCAGGTGTAATCGCGGGTGCCCTCCAGCGAGCCTTGCCAACGGTCTTCGACGCCCCAGTCGCGCAGGCAGAAGCTGCTGGCTGGAGAAACCTTGACGAAGTCCCAGTCGTAATCAGACTGCCACTGAAGGTGGGCCAACGCCAGGGCTTCGGCGTCCTGGTCGTCGCCCGGCCAATGGCGCCAAAGGGCGACGGGCGGCCGGTCTACGTCCCGGCCGGCGATGGCGGCCTCGAGGCGGCGGCGTTTGCTCCAGGCTTTCATCAGCCCGGCCGGAACTGCTCCGGGTTAATGGGCGCGCGGGCCGGCGGCAGGGGGACGGCGTAATACGTGCCCAGGCTTAATTCTGTCAGCGGCCGGATGAGCGGCTGCACCTGGTTGGCGATTTCGTCCCAGCCGATGCCCAGGTACCAGATGGCGGCGCCCTTGACCTCCGGGTAGGGGGCGTACATGTTGGCCGCCCAGGCGATGTCGGCCAGGGCCTCGCCGCTGCCGGGCACGCGGTTGTGTTCCCAGCCCCATTCGGTGATCAGAACGGTCGGCCGGCGCAGGCCAAGCTGATCGGTCAGTTGGTATAACTGCTGAAAGCGACCGACCTTGTAGGGGTACATGTGGCCGATATTATCGGCCGCCAGGCTGTATTCGTGCAGGGCAATGGCCAGCCGGTCGGGGTTGGCGGCCGCCAGGCGCAAAAAGGCGAGCATGCCGGGCGTCTGCCAGTGGGCCGGCTCCGGCTCGCCGGCCGCCCAGCCGAAAGCGGCCCAATTAAAGCCGTCGGCCAACGCCAGCCGGGCTGTCTCCAGGGCGAAATAGCCCAGCCAGTCGGCCCGGTTCTTGTCCACCTCGTTGAGCGTCTCCAGCCACATCAGGCTGGGGTCTAGCTCGGCCGGGAAGGCCTGGCGGTGCAACTGCCAGTGGCGGCGGGCGGCCTCGGCCGGCGGCAGGCTGTAATCCGGGCTGTCAAAGAGCTGGCCGGCGCGCCGAAAGACCAGCGTGTGGGGCACGCCGCTGGCCCGTTTCAGCTCCTGGGCCTCCAACAGGGGCCCGCTGTCGTCCACGCCCTTGAGGAAAAAAGGAACGCCGGCCGCGTCCAGGCGCGCCATCCATTCGCCCAGGCCGATGCGGTTGCCGCCCACCCCGGTGTGAAAGCCGATCTTAACGAAGCCCAAATCCTGCCCCTGGGCCTGGAGCTGGGCGCGCACGGACCGGAAGTCAATGGTCGGGGTGGGCGTTGGGCTGGGCAATGGCGTGCGGCTGGGCGTGGGGGTGGCGGTTAAGGTCGGGCTGGGGGTGCCGGTCGGGCTGGCGCTCGGCCGGGGCGTCTGGCTAGGCCGGGGGCCGAGCGGCAGCAGTGGGAAGTACTCCTGATCTTGGGCCACCACCGGCCCTGGCCGGGCGGCCGACGTGGGCGAATGGCGGGCGGCCGGGGCCGCGCCGGGATAAAAAATGGGCGGCGTCGGCGGCCGAGGCGTGCCCGTCTGGCTGCCGGCGACGACTTCGGGCCGGCCGGGGGTGGCCGTCGCCTCACCGGCCTGGCGGCAGGCGGCCAGCACGGACGCGGCCAGGGCCAGCGCCAGCAGCCC
>JBOGUG010000092.1:0-14002 GCA_050696115.1 Promineifilaceae bacterium (SeqCode)
GTTATCGGTCCCGTCGTCCACGCCATCGGCGTCCAGGTCGGAGAAGAGAGCCGGGTCGAGCGGGAAGGCGTCGGCCGCGTCGGGCACCCCGTCGCCGTCGTCATCATTATCGCAAGCGTCACCAAAGCCGTCGCCGTCTGTATCCAGTTGGTCGGCGTTGGGGATCAGGGCGCAGTTGTCGGCTCCATCGGCAACGCCGTCGTTGTCGGCGTCGGGATCGGCCGTGTCGCCAATGCCGTCGCCATCGCTGTCGCGCACCTCAGTCGGGTCGACCGGGAAGTGGTCAAAGGGGTTGCCGACGGGATCGCCGTCGGAGTTCAGGTCGCAGGCGTCGCCCGGGCCGTCCCCGTCCGCATCAAGTTGATCAGCATTGGCAACCAGCAGGCAGTTGTCGGCCGTGTCGGGAACCCCATCGCCGTCGCCATCGGCTGCGGCCGACAGGTGGCGGAAGGGCTGGCCGTGGTCCAGCGCCAGGGCCACATTGCCCGCGTTGTCCACCGCCTGGACGAAGTATTCGAGCGTGCCGGCCCCGGCCGGGATCGAGCCGGTCGCCAGGCCGCTCAAGGGGGCGTAGGTAAGATCGAGCCCCGTCCAGAAGTTGTCGGCCGTATCGCGGTAGAGCACTAGCACGCGATGGATGCCGGCCTGGTCGTCTTCCACCTGGACGCTGAAGTTGATCGCGCCGGCCGACTCGGTTGCCTCCACGGAGTAGATGCTGGGCGGGTCGAAATCGGTCTGGCTGAAGGGCGCCGTGTAGACGACCAGGTCCAGGCTTGTATACAGACGCAGCAGGCCGAGGGTGGGCGTGGTCACACTGGTGGCCTGGAACTGGGCGGGGTTGACGATCAACTGCTGGCGCATGACGCCGCCGACGGCCGCAAAGCGGTTGATGCTGGCCACGCTGAGCGGGTAGAGGCGGGGCACCAGGTAGATGCCCTCGCCGGGCAAATCAACCTCCTGACTGATGATGTTGGTGACCAGCGGGTCGAAGCCGGCCGTGTCGCTGAAGGCGCCGGCCTGCATCAGGACGCCGTGGAGTATTTCGGTTGTCGAGCCGAAGTTGCGCGTCGTCTGGGGCAGGATCGGCCGCATGCCGGTCGCCAGCAGGCCGTCTTCGCCGCTGAGGGTGTGGTAGGTGCCGCTGCGCACGCCGTCACTGACCGGGTGGGGCGTATAGCTAAAGTTGAGTGTCTGGCTGTAGGCCGTGGCAGCCGGCGGGCCGCCGCCAAGCGGCAAGGGCGGGTCGCTTGTGAAGACGCTCTCGCCGCCCGGCGGCTGGTCCGTTTGCACGGGCATATTGACCTGGAGCATGGGCAGGCCATAGAGGGCCATTTCGGCCATTACCTTTTCGTCGTATTGGGTCAGGCCGCCGGCGCCCAGGCTGTTGAGATAGCGCTGCTTGGCGCGCATGAGCGCCGAGCCGACAGTCGGCAGGCTGCTGCTCTGGCCGGGAACCGGGTTGTAGCCCAGCTCCTGGCTGAAGTTGAGCATCAGGCGCTCCGAATAGGCCAGCAGGTCGCCGTCGCCATAGCCGAAGCCGGTGTTGCCGATGAAGCTGGCGCCCTGGCGGGCGAACACCTGGGCGTAGTCGGCGCCGGTGAAGGCAAACTGGGCCGCGCCGTCGGGCAGGTTGAGGCCGCTGTGGCAGCCGACCGAGAAGATCAGCTTGTTGGCAAAGTTCGGGCTGGCGTCAAACTCTGTCGCGGCCACGTTGGTCGGGTCGTTGGGGAAGAAGCGGAAGTGGTCGAAGTGGGAGTTGAGCGAGATGAGGTCGTAAGTTTCGGCGCTGAAGGCCGTCTGGCGAAAATCGGCCGCCGTCCAGGAGTCGTCAATCAGGGCCTCTATCTGGCCAACGCCCTGCGCCTCAAGCGTGACGCTAATCTCGTTCGCCTGGTCAATCAGGAAGTCGTAGCCGGTGATGAGGGCGCTCTGAGGGGCCAACTGGGGTGACGCCAGGAAGGCGTCAATCAGGGCGGCCGCTTCGGCCGGGCTCTCCACCAACCGGCCAAGGGCGTATTGGGGCAAGTAGATCTCGCGGCCGTTGGCGCTGATGGGCAGGCTGGCGGCGTAGTAGTCGTCGCTCAGGTAGTAGCGGAACTCGGCCGCGGCCGCCAGGGCTGGGTTGTCGTAGTACGGGTAGGTGCGCTCGTTGGCCACCAGCGAGTAATCCTGCAAGCGCCGGTAGGGCAGGATGTGGTCGCCGCCAACCAGCACCATATATTTAAGGTTAGGATAGGCAGCCAGGCGGCTATAAATGAGCGACTTAATCGTCCGGGCGACAAGGTTGGCCGTCTGCGGGTTGTCCTGGGCGGCATCCCAGTCGGCGTAGGCGCTGGTCACTTCGGGGAAGGCGTCCAGGTTTAGAATGACCCCGTTCACGTTAGGATGGGCGGCCAGGTCGTTGAGCTTATCCACCAGGTCGGTCGCAGCCACGCCCTCAGCGCCGGTGTAAAAGGCGTCCATGCGAGCGTGGTTGAACAGGATCAGGGTCTCGACGGCCGGGTCGGCGGCCGGCGAGGTGAAGCTGGGCACAGCGCCAGTGTCAATCGGCAAAGGCTCGTCGGGCGGGAGGATGTCGGCCCGTAAGGTGAAGAACTGGCCGACGGCCGCGGCGTCGTGGGGCGCGGCCGCCAGGAACCAGGGGCCGGCCAACTCGTGCACGCTCAACTCGATGTGCTCGCTGGTCTGAGGCAGCGCCTGGGCGGCGATCGCTGCCAGCGTCTCAACTCCGCCCTGCTCGGCGATGTCGCTCATCTGGGCGATGTCGCTCATCTGGGCAATGTCGCTGAATTGGGCGATGTCGCTAAATTGAGCAATGTCGCTGAACTGGGCGATATCGCTAAATTGAGCAATGTCGCTGAACTGGGCGATGTCGCTAAATTGAGCAATATCGCTGAACTGGGCGATGTCGCTAAACTGAGCAATATCGCTGAACTGGGCGATGTTGCTCATCTGGGCCAGGTCGTAGATCTGGGCGATGTCGCTAAATTGGGCGATGTCGCTGAACTGGGCGATATCACTGAACTGGGCGATGTCGCTCATCTGGGCCAGGCTGACAATGCTGCCCAGGTCGCGCAACTGGCCGGTTTCTTCGCTGATCTCAGGCCCGAATAGGAACAGGTTGTAGTCTGCCGGGCTGTCAAGCGTCAGGCTGAGGATCGCGCCGGGGGTGGGCACCTCGAGGCGATACCAGTTGGCGTCGGTGAGCGCCACGGCCGTGGCGCTGAGCGGAACGCCAGGGAAGATGAGCTGGGCCGTCTGGCGGGCGCCATTGCCGAGCTCAAAAGCGCCTATGTCGCAACCGGCGCCCTGCGGCCGGGCTACGCCGCGCTGGTCTTCGGCCGGGCACAGGCCTTCGTCGGCGGCGTCTACGGCCGGGCTGACGGCCGACAGGGCCAGGGTCAAGGTCGGGCCACCGTTATCGCTTAAGGGGCCGAGGAGGGGGTCGGCCGGCGGAACGCCCAAAGCGCAATTGCTGCCGGCCGGGTAGTGCAGATTGCCGCCGGCCGGGCCGCCAAAGTCAATAGCGCCGGAGCAATTGTTGCTGTCCAAGCCGCCCAGGATCGAGTTGCGCACCGTGGTGACGCTGCCTGGGGGGAAGTTCTGGTTTTGAAGCGAGTCGCCCTGGCCAGAGGCGGCGTTGGCCCAGAAGGTGCTGTTGGTGATGGTGATGGCCCCGACGCGGTTGTCCACGCCGGCGCCGTTGACGGCCGTGTTGCTGATAAAGGTGCTGTTGGTGATCTCGACCTGAGGGCTGTTGCTGTGGATGGCGCCGCCAGAATCGGCCGTGTTGGTTGCGAAGGTGCTGGCCTGGATGCTGGCTGTGCCGCCATTGGGGTAAATCGCCCCGCCGCCGAAGCCGCCGTCGTTGCCGCTAAAGGTCGAGCCGGTGACCGTCAGGACGCCGGTGCTGCCTAAGGCGCCGCCGCCGAAGCTGGCGCTGTTGGCCTCGAAGCGGCTAGCGTTGATGATGGTTGAGGCGCCGGCGGCCGTATAAATGGCGCCGCCCTGGGGGGCGCCTTCGCCGAGGGCGTGGTTGGCCTCAAAGCGGGATTGGGTCACCAGGATGGCGCCGGCCGCGTTGTAAATCGCACCGCCCAGGCCGCCGGTCAGGCCATTGCGGACGGTCAGGCCGGCGAAGCTGACGCTGGCGCCGGCGTTGACCTGAAAGGCACGGCCCAGGCCGGCCGCGTCTACGACGCTGACCTCGGCCGACTCGCCCAGCAGCGCCAGGTTTTCATTTATGTCAACCTGACCAAGGCTGAGGCTGTAGACACCGGCCGGCAGGTTAACCACGTCGGCGCCGGCCAGGGCGTTGGCTTCTTGAATGGCGGCCCGCAGCGTGCAGGCGCCGGAGGCCGCGCCACAGAGGCCGTCCCCTGGCGCTGCGTCGGCGGCATCGGCCGGGCTGTTGACCGCGAAGGCGGCCGCCTGGGCCGGCGCGGCCGAAAGCGCCAGCCAGGCAGCCAACGCGACCAGAGAGAAAATGAGACCGACCGACCGGAACACTTGACCAGGCGCTTTCATTTTGGCAACGCTCCAAATGCTTGTGAGAAGGCAAAGTCCGGCCGCGGACCCCACCCCCAATCGACGGGCCACTACCGCCAATGGGCGGCAAAGCTGAACTGGAGGCTAAGTGTAACAGGAATAAGGTTTGACTTCAATGCGTCCGTGTGGCAGAATCGCCCTTTAAGCCCCCGTAGCTCAGAGGATAGAGCGTTGGCCTCCGGAGCCAAAGGCCCGTGTTCGAGTCACGGCGGGGGTACCAGCCCAGCCGAAGAGTCCGGTAGCGCGTCTGAACTGCCGGGCTCTTTCTGCGCCCGGCCGTACAACTCGGTCATTTCGGCCAGGCGCAGGGCGATGAAGGGGGTGAGCATCTGGCGGGTGTAGCGCCAGCTCCACCAGCCGCCGCTCTTGCCGGGGAAGTTCATGCGCGCCTCGTTGCCCAGCGACATCAGGTCTTGCAGCGGCACGATGGCCGTGTCGGCCGTCGAGGCCAGCGCCAGCCGGACGAGGTCCCAGGCGATGTCGGAGCCATCGCGCGCCAAGTAGCGGCGGACGTGATCCTGCTCGGATCGGTCGGCGTTCAAGTACCAGCCGACGGCCGTCTCGTTGTCGTGGGTGCCGGTGTAGACGACGCAGTTACGGCCGAAATTATGGGGCAGAAAGTCGCTGTTGCGCTCGCCGCCAAAGGCGAACTGGAGGATCTTCATGCCGGGTAAGTTGAAGCGCTCGCGCAGGGCGGTCACCTCAGGCGTGATGACGCCCAGGTCTTCAGCGATGATGGGCAATTCCCCCAACCGGCGCTGCATCGCCTCAAAGAAGGCCGCCCCCGGCCCCTTCAGCCAACGGCCGACGACGGCTGTCGGCTGGTCGGCGGGTATCTCCCAATAGGCTTCAAAGCCGCGGAAGTGGTCTATCCGGATGATGTCCACCAGCCTGAAGGCGGCCGCCAAGCGAGCGGCCCACCAGGCGTAATCGTCGCGCGCCATTGCCTGCCAGCGATAGAGTGGGTTGCCCCAGCGCTGGCCGGTCTGGCTAAAATAGTCGGGCGGCACGCCGGCCACGACTTTGGGCGATCCCCCACGATCCAGATAGAACAGCTCCCTGTTGGCCCAGACGTCGGCGCTGTCGAAGGCGACGAAGATAGGGACGTCGCCGATGATCTGAATGCCTTTGGCGTGGGCATAAGCGCGCAGCGGCCGCCACTGTTCGAAGAACAGGAATTGTTGGAACTGGTAATAGCCGACCTCGGCCGCCAGCTCGGCGCGCCATTTGTTCAGCGCCCGCTTGTGGCGGCGGCCGATGGCGGCCGGCCAGCTGTTCCAGACGCCGCCGGCCGTCTCTTTGAAGCGCCCCTTGAGGGCCATGAACAGGGCGAAGTCGTCCAGCCAGGCGGCTTCGGCCGCGTTGAACTCCTCCAGGGCGCGGCGCTGGGCAGGCCGGCCCTTTGCCCGAAATTGATCCCAGGCGCGGCGCAGCAACGCCTCCTTGTAGCCGATGACCCAGCCGAAATCCACCCGGCCGGCGGCGAAGGTCAGCGTCTCCTTGACGGCCGCGGCCGGCAGATAGCCCTCGGCGGTGAGCCGGTCGGGGTTGATCAGCAGCGGGTTGCCGGCAAACGACGAAAAGGCTTGGTAGGGCGAATCGGCGTAGCCGGTCGGGCCCAGGGGCAGCACCTGCCACAGGCTCTGGCCGGCGCCGGCGAGGAAATCGAGGAAGGCGTAGGCGCCGGGGCCGAGGTCGCCAACGCCATAGCGGCCGGGGAACGAGGTCGGATGGAGCAGAACGCCGGCGCGGCGCGGGAACCTCACCCGCCGCCCCTCTCGCGGGCGATGGCCCACTCGTAAAGCTGCTGATAGCCGGCCGCCGAACGGCGCCAGGAGAAGTCGGCCGCCATGCCGTTGGCCTGCATACCGCGCCAATGGTCGCGGCCGTCGGAATACGTGTAGACGGCCCGTTCCAGGGCACGCCAAAAAGCGCCGGCGCTGTAGTCGCGGAAGGTAAAGCCGGTTACGCCCTCATGCACCGTGTCGGCCAGGCCGCCGGTGGCGCGCACCACTGGCACCGCGCCGTAGCGCATGGCGATCATCTGGCCCAGGCCGCAGGGCTCGAAGCGCGACGGCATCAGGAAGATGTCGGCCCCGGCGTAAATCTGGGCCGACAGGCTGACGTCGTAATCCAGCACAGCCGTCATACGGGCCGGATGGGCGCGGGCCAGGTCGGCGAACATGTTCTCGTATTCGGCCGCGCCGCTGCCCAGGACGACGAACTGGCACTCGCCGGCCGCGCCGCTGAGCAGCAGATGGACCACCGGCCCCGTTATGTCAATCCCCTTCTGCCAGTCCAGGCGCGACACCATCGCCACCAGAGGCGCGTCGGCCCGCACGGGCAGGCTGAGGCGAGCCTGCAGGGCGCGCTTGTTGGCCGCCTTGCCCTGCAAGCGGCCGGCGTCAAAGTGGGCCGCCAGGCGCGGGTCGGCGGCCGGGTCCCAGACGTCATAATCAATGCCGTTCAAGAGGCCATGCAGGTCGAAGGAACGGTAGCGCAGCAAGCCGTCGAGATGCGCCCCGCCCTGGTCGGTCATGATCTCCAGGGCGTAGCTGGGGCTGACGGCGTTGATTTTGCCGGCGTGGTAGATGCCGCGCGCCATCCAATTGACTTCGCCGTAGCCTTCCTCACGCAAAGGGTGGCCGGAGACGCCCAGATAGTTGAACACGTCCCAGGTCGAACGGCCCTGGTGGGCCAAGTTGTGGATGGTGTACAGGCTGGGCACGCCCCGGAAGAATTCGTCGTAGCGGCCGTTGAGCGCCAGCCAGGTGACGGCCGGGGCGGTGTGCCAGTCGTTGGCGTGGACGACGTCCGGCCGCCACTCAAGCGCCTGGCACAGGTCGAGCGCCGCCCGGCTGAAAAAGGCGAAGCGATAGGGGTCATCGCGGTAGCCATACACCCGCTCGCGGTCGAACAGGTTGGCCTCGGCGATGAAGTAAATCGGCACTTCAGCGCCAGGCAAGCGGCCCTCAAAGACGCCGGCCGGCAGCCGGCCGATGCCCAGCGGCACGCTGAGTTGGCCCGGCAGCGCCCGCAGCGCATGGGCGCCGCTGTGGTAGGCGCGCTCAATCTCGCCGTAGGCGGGCATGACCACGCG
Organism: Promineifilaceae bacterium (SeqCode); assembly: GCA_050696115.1. Taxonomy (GTDB): domain Bacteria; phylum Chloroflexota; class Anaerolineae; order Promineifilales; family Promineifilaceae; genus UBA11865. The sequence continues at coordinate 7,649 of JBOGUG010000092.1, forward strand.
CACGTCGTGGCCCAGCGCCTTGAGCGCCTTGGGCAGCGAGCCGCCCACGTCGCCCAGGCCGCCGATCTTGGCGAACGGGGCGACCTCGGCGTTGAGAAAGAGGATTTTGAGCGACATGGGGGCGCTTGGAGTCGGACCGGGCTGCTGGGCCAATTGTGCCTGAAGGCAAGGGATCGATCAACACGCCGGCCGGCTTGCGACGCCTTTTGCCTGTTGTACAATACGCTCGGTCCCGTTGGAGTGTGTCATGTCCGTGCGTCGGATGCTGCCTTTTGTGCTCGTCAATATTCTGGTGTCGGCCGCCGTCGTGATTGGCATCCTCATGTGGTGGGACGCCCGCCAGGCGGCGCCTGCCCAGGAGGCGGCCGCCGGGCCGACGGCCCAACCTTTCGGCAGCCCGCCGGCCGGCGCCCCGACCCCGGCCGTCACCGGCACTGCGGCCGAGGCGGGGGAGGACAGCGGGCCAAATGAGCCAACCAGCTATGTGGTCGAGTCTGGCGACACGCTGGGCTCAATTGCGGCCGAGTTCGACGTGCCGGTCGAGGATATCCTGGCTGCCAACGGCCTGACCGACCCGGATATTTTGTCCATCGGCCAGGAGTTGGTCATTCCCGTGGGCGGGCTGGCGATCGCGACGGCCGAGGCCGAAACGCCGGCCGCGGGCGGCCCAGCGCCCAGCCCGATCCCCACCCTGGACGAGCCAGATACCGGCGAGGCCATCGTGAGCATCAACCAGTTCATCTCGGCCGGCGACTTGACCGAGGAGGCTGTCGAGATCAAGAACAGCGGCACGCGCCCCATCGCCCTGCTCGACTGGCGGCTGACGACGGAGAACGGCCGGAGTTACGCCTTCGGCCAGATCACCCTGTTTGGCGAGGGCGCGGCCGTGCTGGTGCACACCGAGGCCGGCCAGGACGACTCGTCGAACCTGTACTGGGGGTTGGAAGAGCCGGTCTGGGCGGCCGGCGACACCGCCACGCTGCTGGACGCCGACGGCGAAGTCGTCTCCAGCCTGGTGGTGGAGTAGATGGGCCGCCGGCCCCTGCGCGACCGCAAGGGCGAGACCTTCGCCTTCCTGGAGGGCGAGCGCCTGCTGACGCTGGACGGGGAGTTGAGCGGCCGTTTAGAGGGCGGTTACATTCTGGATACGGCCGGCAACCGCATCTGGCGCGTCTACGGCGACGGGGTTTATTCGCTCGATTCGATGGAAGCAATCGGCTACTTCGGCGCGGCGACGCCGGACGACTAGCCAAGCCCAATCCACTGAGGAAAAGTGCATGCGATTCGGCGCTCAAATGAGCACGGCCGGTGGCCTGAGTTACGCCTTCGAGCGCGGCCGGGAGGCCGGCTGCGAGGCGCTTTTGATCTTCACCAAGAGCAACCGCCAGTGGGCGGCCAAACCGCTCAGCGATGAGGACGTAGCCGCTTTTAAGGCGGCCGCGGCCGCGCACGCGGGCATCCATCCGGTGGCCGTCCACGCGAGCTACCTGATCAACGTCGGTTCCTCCGACCCCGACCTCTGGCGGCGCTCCTACGACTCGCTCAAAGAGGAGCTGCTGCGGGCGACGGCGCTTGGGGCCAAGACGCTGACTTTCCACCCGGGCGCGGCCATGCAAGCCGGCGAGCGGGCCGGCCTGGAAAACGTCGGCCGGGCGCTGCGGCGCCTGCTGGCCGAGACGCCCGACGACGGCGCCACGGTTTGCCTGGAGACGATGGCCGGCACCGGCACCACGCTCGGCCATCGCTTCGAGCAGTTCGCCTACCTGTTGGAGATGGCCACGCCTCCGGCCGGCGGCCGGCTGGGCGTCTGTTTCGACACCTGTCACGTCCATTCGGCCGGCTACGACCTGGTCACGGCCGAGGGCTACGCCGCCACTCTGGCCGAATTCGAGCGCCTGATTGGGCTGGAGCACATCCGCTGCTTCCATTTCAACGACAGCAAGCACAAGGCCGGCGAGCGCAAAGATCGCCACGAACATATCGGCCGGGGTCAGCTTGGCCTGGAGGCCTTCGGCCATTTCGTGCGCGACCCGCGCTGGGTTGAGCACGCCGCCTTCCTGGAAACGCCGAAGGAAGAGACGGCCGAGGACGGAACGGTCACCGAGATGGACCCGGTCAACCTGGCCGCCCTGATAGCCCTGCGCGGCGAGCCAGAGACAGGTTGAGCCCCGCCGCCATGCTCATCGTAGACGCCCATCTGGATTTAGCCTACAACGCCCTGGTTCACGGCCGGAATTTGCGCGCCCCGCTGGCCGAAGTGCGCGCCGCCGAGGCCGGCCGCGAAGAGACCGGCCGGATCGGCACGGCCACGGTTAGCCTGCCGGAGCTGCGCGCGGCCGGGGTGGCGCTCGTCTTTGGCACCCTGTTTGTCGCCCCGGCCGGGAGCGAGGAACTGGCCCGCGAGCGCCCCTTCAGCTACCGTACGCCTGAGGAGGCCCACCGGCTGGCCCAGGAACAGCTCGACTTCTATCACCGGCTGGCCGACGAGGTCGAGTACGTCCGCCTGGTGACCGGCCTGGCGGGCCTGGAGGCGGTCCTAAAGAGCCACGAGGGCGAAGGGCCGGGGCTGCTGGGCATCATGCCGCTGATGGAGGGGGCCGACCCGGTGCGCCGGCCGGCCGAACTGGAGCAGTGGCACGAGCGCGGCCTGCGCGCCATCGGCCCGGCCTGGGACGACACCCGCTACGCGCCGGGCGCCTGGAAGGCCGGCGGCCCGCTGACGGCCGCCGGCCGCAAGCTGCTGAACAGCATGGCCGACTTCCATCTCATTCTCGACCTGACGCACATGGCCGAGCAGGCCAGCCTGGAGGCGCTAGATCGCTATCCGGGCCCGGTCATGTCGTCGCACGCCAACGCGCGCGCCCTGGTACCCACCAATCGCCAATTGAGCGACATCCAGATCAGGCGGATCGCCGAGCGAGACGGTGTGCTGGGCATCGTGCTGGCCAACGGCTTCCTAAAGGAGGGCCACAAGCGGGCTGACCCCAAGCAAAACGTCACTTTGCAGCACGTGGCCGACCATATTGACCACTTTTGCCAGCTGATCGGCGACGCCGGCCACGTGGGCATCGGCAGCGACTTCGACGGGGGCTTTGGCCGCGAGCACGTGCCGGCCGGCGTGGACGCCCCAGCCGACCTGCTGCAACTGGCGCCCGTGCTGCGGGAACGCGGCTACAGCCAAGCCGACGCGGCCGGCATCCTGGGCGGCAACTGGATCGCCTTCCTGCGCCGCGCCTGGGCCGCAGGCTAGCCGCCGGCCGGCAAGCGCGACCCGCCTGCCCTCTTTGGCCTCGATCGGACGAATACCAGCAAAATGGCAATTCGCGAGGCGCGCTGGGACTGTCAATATTGCGGCACCAGGGCCATCCTGGGCCGGCTGAACGAGTGTCCCAAGTGCGGCCGGCCCCGGCCGGAGGGCGCGAAATTCTACCTGGCTGAGGGAGCGGCCGAGGCCACGGATGCCGCCCTCTTGGCCCAGGCCGGGGTGGGTCCCGACTGGATCTGCTCCTTTTGCACCTCTAGCAACCCGGCCGGCGCGGCCGTTTGCCAGAACTGCGGCGCGGCCCGCGAAGCCACCAGCCAGGTTCAATTGGTCAAAGAATACGCCCCGGGGCAGGCGCCCAGCAGCGGCGACATGACCCTGGACGCCCCGGCCGAGTCGCCGGCAGCCCCGGCCCGGCCGCGCCTGTCGCGCCAGGCGACCCTAGCAATCGGCCTGGGCGGGCTGGCCCTGCTGGCGCTGTTCGCCTTCGTCTTCCTCGGCCGCGGCCGGGACGTCTCGGCCGAAGTCAGCGGCTTCCGCTGGAGGCGCGAGGTCGCCGTCGAGGAACTGCGCCCGGTGCGCGCCGAGAGCTTCGACCTGCCGCCGGCCGCCAGCCTGATCGAACAGCGCCAAGCCATCCAGCGCTACGACCAGGTTCTGGCCGGCTACGAGACGGAGGTGCGCCAGGCGCCGGAGCAGGTCCAGGTCGGCGAGCGCGAATACGTCTGCGGCCAGCGCGACCTGGGCAACGGCTTTTTTGAGGATGTGATTTGCAGCGAGCCGGTGTATGAGACGCGCTACCGGAGCGAGAGCGTGCAGGTGCCAATCTACCAGCAGGTGCCGGTGTATGGCACCCTGTTTGTATATGAGGCCGAGGAGTGGCATCTGGCGCGGAGCGAAACGGCCGAGGGCAGCGACCATTCGCCCTACTGGCCGCGCTCCGATCTGGAGGAAGGCCAGCGCGAGGGCCAGCGCAGCGAGAGCTACGTCGCCCTGTTTGAGGACGCCACCGGCCGGGAATACGAGCTGGCCCTGCCCCTGGCGGAGTGGCAGGCGCTGGAGGTCGGCCGGCCGGTGGAGCTGATTCGCGAGCCGGGAGGCCAGGTGGTCGGCATCCAGTAGACGCAGTTCTCTAGCCACGTTTCACACTTTCTCAGTGAATCTGGCTTGAAGTTTTTGCCTCTCTTCTTGCCAGAGATTGCTCGTCCTTCTGAAATAGTCCGCCAGGAGATTCAGTTCTGCCTCAGAATAGCCGGAAAGGATTCTGTCTTGGGCTTCTCGCAGCGGCGCAAACAGGGCAGAAGCCTTGGCTGTCGTCTCATTGTTTGCCAGCACGATCAAGGTGCTGCGTCGATCCTCTGGATTGGGGCGACGCTCAATGAGCCCGCCCCTCTCAAGGCGGTCAAGCATGGCAGTCGTCGCGCCGGAACTGAGTCCGGTATTTGTGGCCAGCTCCGACGGTGTGGCGACGCCCTTAAAGAAGAGCACACCCAGGCACTCCATATCGGTGGCGTTCACGCCGAGGATCTCGCCGACGGCGCGGCGAAAGAGCACGGAACCAATGCCGTATTCGCGTGCAGCCAGCATGACTTGCTTCTTCAGGCCTTGCTTAGTTGAGCTTGCCATGAATGCCCCTTGACATTATTTCGATTCTGGAGTATCTTGATAATCAAATTGTATCACAGGTGATATGGAGATGCCAGCATGATGGATACTGCTCGACCTATGAAGTTGATTGTCTATCCGGTTAAGGATGCGGCGGCGTCCAAAGCCCTGTACAGCAAACTGCTGGGCGTCGAACCCTATGCCGATGCAGCCTACTATGTCGGTTTTAGGGTTGGCGACCAGGAGATAGGACTAGATCCCAATGCGCATCGCCGGGGCGTAACGGTCCCCATTGGTTACGTCGAAGTTACCGACATTGAGGCTAGCCTAAAGGCCTTGGTGGATGCCGGGGCTGAAGTGCAGCAGGAAGCAAGAGACGTTGGCGGGGGCAAGCTGATCGCAACGGTGACGGATGCCGACGGCAACATCCTCGGCCTGACGCAGCTAGCCTAGCCTGCCCGCCTCGACCAGCGCTCGCGTGGCCGCAGCCACGTCGCGGCTGCTCAGCAGGCTTTCGCCCACTAAGGCGGCATCCAGCCCGGCCGCAGCCAGCCGGCCGACGTCCGCGGCGGTGCGGATGCCGCTCTCGGCCACCGCCAGTACGCCGGCCGGGACGAGCGGCCGAAGCCGGATGCTGGTCTCAAGATCCACCTGAAAGGTTTGCAGATCGCGGTTGTTCAGGCCCACGATTCTCGGCCGCAGGGCCAGGGCGCGTTCCAACTCGCCGGCCGTGTGCACCTCCAGGAGCGCCGCCAGTCCCAGCTCCGCGGCCAGGTTCAACAGCTCGGCCAGCTCGCCCCCTTCCAACACGGCCGCGATCAGCAAGACGGCGTCGGCCCCGGCCGCGCGCGCCTCATACAGTTGGTAGGGGTGGAAGATGAAATCTTTGCGCAGCACGGGGATGGCGCGTTGGCGCCGGCCGGCGCTGGGGGTGGGCAGGAGCGCGGCCGGCGGCGAGACGGCGGCCTTCACCTGGCTCAAATGTTCCAGCGAGCCTTGAAAATGGCGGCCGTCGGTGAGCACCGAGACTGCGCTGGCGCCGCCGCGCACGTATGCCTGGGCCAGCCCGGCCGGATCGTAATGTGGCGCCAGCAGGCCGCGGCTGGGCGAGGCCTTTTTGCACTCGGCGATCAGCGCCAGGCCTGGGCCGGAGAGCGCGGCCGCCAGGTCGGCCGGCGCTGGGGCCAAGCTTGCCAGCGCCCGCAGGTCGGCCAATGGCGTGGCCCGCATCGTCTTGGGCAACTGCTCGCGCTGGTGGCGCATGATCTCGTCGAGGATCAGGCCGCGCTGGCGGGCCAGTTTGGAGACGCTCATGGGGCGATTATACCTCGCCGGCCGGCTCAACTTCGGCCGGTGGCCGATCGCCAGTAGCAGCAAGCGCCCGGCCGGCCAGGGCCAGGACGAAAACCGTGAGCTGCCGACCGGCCTCCAAAGCCCAGGGGTAGGAGTCCAGCAGCGAGATGATTCCGAGGGCGAACAGGGCGGCC
>JBOGUG010000093.1:0-3923 GCA_050696115.1 Promineifilaceae bacterium (SeqCode)
CATCGAGCACAACATGGACATCATCAAGGTGGCCGACCATATCGTTGACCTTGGGCCGGAGGGCGGCCAGCGGGGCGGCGAGATCGTTGCCCAAGGCACGCCCGAAGAGGTGGCGGCCGACCCCGATTCGTACACCGGCCGCTTTCTGCGGCTCTACCTGAACAGCAACCCGGCCTAGAACCAGGGCGGGCACAAGGCCCCGCCCCCACACCCGGCCGGCGGCGCCCGCCCCCTTTGTGGCGCGGGCATCTTGCCCACGGACGGGCCGCAGGCCCGTGTCCGATCAACCGGCCGCTGGCGGGCCAGAACCAGGTCGGGCACAGGGGCCCGCCCCCACCTACATTTCCTCAGGCGCGGCCGGCTCGACCATCAGCAGCTGGTTGCCTTCCGAATCCTCAAAGATAGCGTAATAGCCCCAGGGCTGGCGATCCGGACCGACCACTCGGTGTAGAACTCTTTGGCCCGGTCTTGGTTGGCCATGAAAATCGTCACGTTGGCGACTGAGTCAATCATCACCCGATTCTCCTCTTGTTGTGGTTGTCATGGCCCTTGGCCGGGCGGTTGGCCGGCCGGCAAATATCCCTGAGCGGCGCGAAATGGGTCCGTCCTTGCGCGCTGTCCGGGAGCGTGGCAAGACGCGAGCGCCGGTTTCTAGGCGCCAGCAAAAAAGGCCCCGCCGGTCTGCGCAGACCGGCAGGGCCTCAAGCCTCGCAATTAGGCGTTTTCGAACTCGCCCTCGATAATGTCCTCGTCCTCGCCCTCACCGTCTGGGCCGGGGCCGTCGGCGCCGGGCTGCTGCGGCTGGGCGGCCTGCTCGGCCGCCTGGCCCAGGGCCGTGAGCGCCTGCTGCAGCTCTTGGGCCAACTGCTGGATACGGCCGGCGTCCTCGGCCGGCATCGCTTCCTTCAGGCTGGCAACTTTGGCCTCCACATCCTGGCGCAGCTCGGCCGGAGCGGCCTCGGCGCCGGCCAGGCTCTTTTCGGCCTGGTAGACGACCTGATCGGCCATGTTGCGGGCCTCGATCAGGCTGCGGCGGCGCTGGTCTTCGGCCGCGTGCGATTCGGCTTCCTTCACCATGCGCTCCACGTCCTGCTCGGTCAGGTTGGTCGTGGCCGTGATCGTGATCTGCTGGCTCTTGGCCGTCGCCTTGTCGGTGGCGTTGACGTTCAAGATGCCGTTGGAGTCTATGTCGAAGGCGACCTCGATCTGGGGCACGCCGCGCGGCGCGGCCGGCAGCCCTTCCAGGCGGAAAACGCCCAGGGTCGTGTTGTCGGCCGCCAGCGGCCGCTCGCCTTGCAGCACGTGGATGTCCACCGCCGTCTGGCCGTCCTCGGCCGTGCTGAAGACCTCCGCCTTGCGCGTCGGGATGGTCGTGTTGCGCGGGATCAGGGTGGTCATCACCCCGCCCAGCGTTTCCAGGCCCAGGCTCAGGGGCGTGACATCCAGCAAGAGGACATCCTGCACCTCGCCCGCCAGGACGCCGGCCTGAATGGCCGCGCCCAGGGCCACCACCTCGTCGGGGTTGACGCTCTTGTTCGGCTCTTTGGCGGTCAGGTCGCGCACCAGCTCCTGCACCATCGGCATGCGGGTTGCGCCGCCCACCAGGATGACCGAGTCGAGATTGGCGGTCTGGATGTTGGCGTCCTTGAGCGCCTGCTGCACCGGCTCGCGCAGCCGCTGCACCAGGTCCTCGGTAAGTTGCTCGAACTTGGCCCGGCTGAGGTTCATCTGGAGGTGCTTCGGGCCGCTGGCGTCGGCCGTGATGAAGGGCAGGTTGATCTCCGTCTGCATGGTGCTGGAGAGCTCAACCTTGGCCTTTTCGGCCGCCTCGCGCACGCGCTGCAGCGCCTGGCGATCCTGGCTCAGGTCAATGCCCTGGTCGGCCAGGAACTCCTTGACGATCCAATCCACAATGGCCTTGTCCCAGTCGTCGCCGCCCAGGTGGGTATCGCCGTTGGTTGCCTTTACCTCGACCAGCCCCTCGCTCACTTCCAGGATGGAGACGTCGAAGGTGCCGCCGCCCAGGTCAAAGACCTGGATGGTCTCGTCCTCTTTCTTGTCCAAGCCGTAGGCCAGCGCGGCCGCGGTCGGCTCGTTGATGATGCGCAGGACGTCCAGGCCGGCGATGCGGCCGGCGTCCTTGGTCGCCTGGCGCTGGCTGTCGTTGAAATAGGCGGGCACGGTGATGACCGCCTGGCTAACGGGCTGGCCCAGGTAATCCTCGGCGTCCTTCTTGAGCTTGCTCAAGACCATCGCTGAGACTTCCTGGGAGGTGTACTCCTTGCCGGAGTAGGGGATGGCGATGCGGGTGTCGCCCTGCGGCCCGCCCTTCAAATTGTAGGGCACGCGCGCCTTTTCGGCCTGGGTTTCGGGGTCTTCGTAGCGCCGGCCGATGAAACGCTTGACCGAGAAGACGGTGTTTTCCGGGTTGATGGTCGCCTGGCGCTTGGCCGACTGGCCCACCAGACGCTCGCCCTGCTTGGTAAAGGCCACGACCGAGGGCGCCAGCCGGCCGCCTTCGGCCGTGCTGATGACCGTCGGCTCGCCGCCCTCCATGACGGCAACCACCGAGTTGGTCGTGCCCAGGTCAATGCCGACAATCTTACTCATCGCAAATACTCTCCTTGTGGCTCCAAAAGTCGTTCTGTTGGGTTCTGCTTTAGCGACGCGCCGGCCGCGCCAGGCTGCGCGGGGGCATCGTGCAGCTTAAACATTACGCAACGAACGTAAGAATCCTGTTGGCGCGAGATAGGCGTTGTATTAGCGCCGGCCGGCCGGAATGCAGGAGCCTGGATTATAGGGGATTAGGGGATTCTCGGTGTCATGGGATGGCAGGGGCGGGGGCCTTGTGCCTGCCCGGCTGAGGGCAGGATGCCCGCGCCACAGAATTGGCCGTCAGCTATGAAAATCACCCTCGGCTACTTTGTGGGACGGGCTTCCAGCCCGTCGGCGGGCGCCAGCCCGCATAACCGGGGCGGCCGGTCCAGCCCACGGGCCTGCGGCCCAGCCGTGGGCAGGATGCCCGCGCCACAAAAAGGTCGCGGCCGGCAGGGCGATTCGTAGGGGCACGTGGCAACGTGCCCTTGCCGCCCCGGTCCTGAAACCGGGCAACCACAGGGCTGGCCCATACAGCGCCCGCCGCTCAATTCAGCAGCAGGTTCAGGGCGATGAGCAGCAGGAACATGGCGACCGCCAGCAGCAGCACGCGCCGCAGGTCCTGATAGACGTGGGCGTATTCGAGGGCCAGCTCTTCCTCGGCCGTCAGGCCCTTGGCGGGAAGCGCCTCGGAGGGGCGCGGCCGCGCCGGCCGGTTGGGGGCGGGTTTCTTAGCCATGCCGCTTACGAAGCGCTCTGGCCGGCGCGGGCCAGGTCGGCTTGGACGACGATGCGCTTGCTGTTGACCAGGTAGGGATAACAGGAGATCAAGGTCGTGCTGGCGTGCCGCGAGGGCTCCATTAACGCCACGGCCGTCGGCTCAACCACCAGCACCGCCCGCACCACGTAGATGTAGCTCTGGCGCTCGCTGGAAATGACGATCTCGTCGCCGGCTTCGAGCCGGTCCAGGTGGCGGAAGATCTCGCCATAGATGTCGTTGTGAGCGCTCAGCACCAGGTTGCCCGGCTGGCCGGGCGCGGCCGTGCCGATGTGCTGGGCGACGCCCTTCTTGAGCTGCTCCCAGGTGTCGCCCTGGACGATGGGCTTGTCTAGGTCCAGGACCGGTATCTGGATGCGGCGGGCCTGTTCCGGGCCTGGGGTGGGGATGGGCGGCGGCACGTAGGCGTCAATGATGGGCAAGAGGTGGGCCGGGATGCCTCCGGCTTCGCCCGGCTGCGGGGCCCGGCCGGCGGCGGGCGGCTGGTGGCCGCCAGGCAGCAGCGCCACGCCGATGACGGCCGTGGGCGCGGGGGTGGGCAGGGCAAGGG
>JBOGUG010000094.1:0-8796 GCA_050696115.1 Promineifilaceae bacterium (SeqCode)
CGCCTGACGTTCTCAAAGCACCAGAAGTCGTGATCGAGCTCGTGGGCGATTCGGCCGGGCGCAAGCAGGCCGTGATCGAAGCCCTGGCGCCCCGATTGCAGGCCGGCGCGTTGTGGCTAACTTGGGCCATGCCGACCAGCGTGACGGCGGCGGCCGCCTGGGCGGCCGGCCCGGAGCGGGTGATTGGCTTTGGCGTTCTGCCGCCGCTGAGCGAGAGCGACCCGATTGAGTTGGCCGCTGGGCTGCAAAGTTCGGCTGAGGCGCGGCATACGGCCGAGGCGTTCTGGACTGGGCTGGGCTTCGAGCCAGTTTGGGTGGCTGAGGGGCCAGGGCTGGTGCGGGCTCGTATCCTGTGCTGCTTGATTAACGAGGCGGCTACAGCCCTGGCAGAGGGCATCTCCTCGGCCGAGGAGATCGATCAGGCCATGAAGCTGGGCACGAATTACCCTTACGGGCCGTTGGAATGGGGCGACCGTATCGGCCTACACCACGTCCTTGGCGTAATGGAAGGCCTGTTTCGTGAGTGGGGTGAGGATCGCTACCGGCCGGCGCCATTGTTGCGCCGCCTGGTGCAGGCCGCCTTTCTGGGCGAGGCCAGCGGCCGGGGCTTTTACGAATCCTGGGGGTAGGTGGGAACGTCCGGGCCGATCAAGTCGCGGAATATACCCAACACCTCACCCGGCTGGGCGTGGCGCTTTTGGCGCTGCTTCTTGGAGAAAATCAGCTCGCTGTTAACCGAGACCTCAAAGGCGCCGCCAGAGGAGGTCACCAGCTCCAGCTCTTCGATTATATGCTGGTAGTTAGCCAGCAACTCGGCCGCCAGACCGACGGCCCGATCCACGTAGTTTCAAGGGACGCAGTATTCGATGCGGATGCTATATCTGTCCATGCGCGGCAGTATAGCGGCGCCGGCTGCGCTTGACAACCACCCTTGCGTGGGTTAACATTCAGCCTGCTTTCGGGCCTGTAGCTCAGCTGGGAGAGCGCTACAATCGCACTGTAGAGGTCAGGGGTTCGAATCCCCTCAGGTCCACCAGCGAGCGTAGCACGGAAGTAGGCGCAACGGAATGCGGAGCAAAGCAGCCCTCGCGGCTGCTTGTGTTTGAGGGCCTGTAGCTCAGTTGGGAGAGCGCCACAATGGCATTGTGGAGGTCAAGGGTTCGAGCCCCTTCAGGTCCACCTCTGACTGAAAAGATCAGAGCCAGCTGACCAGGCGGCTGCTGGAGAGCCCCTTTTGCCCACAGGTGAAAGGGGTTCTTTTGTTCCGCCTGGCGCCGGCCACGGGAGATGAGCATGGCAGAAAGCTACAATCCGGCCGAGGTCGAGGCCAGATGGCAGCGCCGCTGGGACGAGGACGGCCTTTACCGCCAGCGGGCAGACGAGGATCGGCCGAAGCATTACGCCCTGACGATGCTGCCTTATCCCTCGGGCGACCTGCATATCGGCCACTGGTACGCTATGGTCCCTAGCGACGCGCGGGCGCGCTTCATGCGGATGCGGGGTTACAACGTGCTCTTTCCAATGGGCTTCGACGCCTTTGGCCTGCCGGCCGAAAACGCCGCCATAAAGCGCAACATCCACCCCAAGATCTGGACCTACGCAAACATCGAGCGCATGCGGGCGCAATTGCGCAGCATGGGCGCTATGTTCGACTGGGAGCGCGAGGCAGTCTCGGCCGATCCCAGTTATTACCGCTGGACCCAGTGGTTGTTCATCCAGTTGCTGCAACATGGATTGGCCTATCGCAAGCTGGCGGCAGTGGACTTCTGCCCCCATTGCAACACCACTCTGGCGCGGGAGCAGGTCTGGGGCGAAGATCGTCACTGCGAGCGCTGTGGCACGCCGGTGGTCAAGAAAGAGTTGGAGCAGTGGTTTTTCCGCATCACCAATTATGCCGACGAACTGTTGGACTTCAGCGGACTGGATTGGCCCGAACGGGTCAAGACGATGCAGGCCAACTGGATCGGCCGTTCAACAGGCGCGGAGGTGACCTTCCGAACCGAGCACGGCGACGCTGTCCCGATCTTCACCACCCGGCCGGACACGCTCTGGGGGGCCACCTTCATGGTGCTGGCGCCTGAGCATCCGCTGGTTGAAGCGATCACCACCCCAGAGCAGGCGGCCGAGGTGGCGGCTTACCGCCAGCAGGCGGCCCGATTGGACGAGATCACGCGCGAGGCGGCCGACCGTGAGAAGAGCGGCGTGTTCAGCGGCGCTTTCGTGATCAACCCGGTCAACGGCGCCCGCATCTCCATCTGGATCGCGGATTACGTCCTTATGAGCTACGGCTCGGGGGCCATTATGGCCGTCCCGGCCCACGACGAGCGCGACTTTGCCTTCGCTCAGAAGTACGACCTGCCGATTGTGGAAGTCATTCAGATGCCCGGCCGCGATGGAGACGCGCCACCGCTTGAGGCGGCCTACACTTCCAAGGATCAGGGCGTGCTGATCAATTCTGGGCCATTCAGCGGCGCGCCGGTGGCTGGCGCGGCCGAGCGGGTGGCTGCCTGGCTGGCGGCCGAAGACATTGGCCGGCCGGCGGTCAACTACCGGCTGCGCGACTGGCTCATTAGCCGCCAACGTTACTGGGGCGCGCCCATCCCAGTCGTCTACTGTCCGGTGCACGGGGCCACCCCAGTGCCGGAGAGCGAACTGCCCGTGTTATTGCCGGAGGACGTCGCGTTCGTGCCCACCGGCGAAAGCCCGCTCAAGGGCCACGACGCATTTGTGCACACGGCCTGCCCAATCTGCGGCCAGCCGGCCGTGCGCGAGACGGACACGATGGACACCTTTATGTGTTCGTCTTGGTACCAATACCGCTACCTCAGCCCGCACTACGCGGCCGGTCCATTCGAGCCCGAGGAGGCGGCTTACTGGCTTCCAGTTGACCAGTATACGGGCGGCATTGAGCACGCCACGATGCACCTCATCTACACCCGCTTCTTCACTAAGGCGATGCGCGACATGGAGCTGGTGGACCTCGACGAGCCGATGCTGGCCCTCTACAACCAAGGCATGGTTCTGGGGGCCGACGGTGAGAAGATGTCCAAATCTCGCGGCAACGTGGTGGCTCCGGACGAGCTGGTGGCCCAATACGGAGCGGACACGCTGCGGCTGTACCTGATGTTCTTCGCCAAGTGGGATCAGGGCGGCCCCTGGAACTACGACGGCATAAGAGGGCCGCAGCGCTTTCTGTACGACGTGTGGCGGCTGGCTCAGGCCGCCTATCAGGCCGGACGAGTGGCCGCGGCGGCCGACCAGGCGTTGCGGCGCAAGACGCACCAGGTCGTTCGCAAAGTGACCGAAGACCTGGAGGCGTTCGCCTTCAACACGGCCGTAGCGGCGCTGATGGAGCTGCGCAACCTGCTTGAGCAGTCCGAACGCGAGCGGAACGTCGGCCGAGCCAGTTGGGACGAGGCGATAGAGGCGCTACTGTTATTGTTGGCGCCATTGGCGCCGCACATCAGTGAGGAATTGTGGCAGCGCCGCGGCCGGCCCTACAGCATTCACCGGCAGCCGTGGCCGGCCTGGGATGAGGCGATTGCCCGCGAGGAGACGATCACGCTGGTGGTGCAGGTTAACGGCAAAGTGCGCGAGCGAATCGAGGTCCCGGCCGACGCCAGCGAAGAGGCGCTGCAAGAGGCGGCCCTAAATTCACAACGGGTGCGCGAGTGGCTGGACGGCCGCCGGCCGCGCAAAGTCGTTGTCGTACCCCGGAAGTTAATCAACCTGGTCGTTTGAGTCGGGCGCGCCCTCGGCCCGCACGAGGATCTGATTGCCGGATGGATCGGTCAGGCGGTAGCCGCCGTCAAACGGCTCGGCCGGCGCTCCGGCCGCCGTGATCCGCTCGACCAGCGCCTCAACATCCTGGGTATCCGGCACGAGCAGCGTATACCACAGCAAGCCGGCCGCATCGGCCGGGGGGCGCGGCGCGCCTACGCCGGCCCAAGTGTTGAGCCCCACGTGATGGTGGTAGCCGCCGGCGGAGACGAAGGCGGCCGATGGCCCGTAGCGCAGCACCAGGTCGAAGCCCAAGCGCTCGGTGTAATAGCTAACGGCCGGCCCCAATTCGGCCACGTGGAGATGGATGTGGCCGATGCGCGTACCGGCCGCCAGGCCGTCGTCCCCGGCCGGCGCCCGGCTCAGCTCGGCCATAATGCCTTCGAGGTCAAGCGGATCGGCTGCCATCTGAAGCTGTCCTCCGAGATAGGGCCATTCGGCTCGCGGCCGATCGCGATAGATCTCAATGCCATTGCGGTCAGGGTCAGACAGGTAGATGGCCTCGCTGACCAGGTGATCGGCGGCGCCCTCCACCCGGGCGCCGCTGTCCGCCAGGCGCTTCAGCGTCCGCGCCAACTCGAGCCGCGAGGGCACCAGCACCGCGAAATGATACAGGCCCGTTGTGCCTGACACGGGCCGGGCCTCCGGCCGCTCGTGCAGGGCCAGCAGGTCGGCCGCGCCGGCGCCGAGCCGCGCCTCCAGGCCATCCCGGTCATGCAATTGGAAGCCGAGCGCCTCCTGGTAATAGGCCGTGGAGCGGCCTAAATCCCTGACCTTCAAGTGGACTGAGCCAAGGCTGGCCTCGGCCGGAAGCGTTGCGTTCATGATTTGCCTCCGCGTCAAGCCCCTCGAAATAAACGGGCTACCCGCAACCCGTATCATAGCGCATTCGGAGAGAGCGCCCACCTGCACGCCGCCGGCGGGAGTCCGTTTTAGCCGAGACACAAACCGCGCGGGCGCGTGCGGGGAGGCCGCGCCGATTGGCAAAATTGGGTATCATTGGGCTCATTGCCGAAGAGGAGATCACGTTCATGTCGTTTCCGAGCCGCTTGGCTTCCAGGCTGCCAGCCGCAGGGCTACTGTTCAGCCTAGCCGCAACTTTCACCATCTTGTCCACGGCCGCGGCCGCGCTGCGAACCGAACCGCTGAGTGGAGGGGCGTCAGGCACTCGCGCCCAGGGTGCACCACCGCAGGTGGGCGATCCGATCTACATGCCGGCCGTTTTCCGCACCCATCGCATCGTCAGCGGCCCGACCTACGGCCTGAACTTCATCAGCTCGGCCGAACATCCGGCCGACGAGCAACAATACCTGAATGGGCTGAGCACCGGCGCCGAATGGAACCGCTGGCCCTTATACTGGTTCAATATCGAGCTAAGCGAGGGCAGCTTCGATTGGTCAACCCAAGATGCCACGATTGCGGCCGATATGGCCCGCGGCCTGAGGTTGGATGCCATCCTGCTCGGCACGCCGCCGTTCTACACCACGGACGCCGCCGAGGCCAGCGGGCCGCCGGCCGGCGGCCCGGCGCCCGGACAACCGGCCGATGGTCTGTCGCTGACGCCCATGCAGGCGGCCGCGCCCGAAGGGCTGTATGAGCCAGTTTTTGACGACGGCAGCGACATGCCCGGCCCAGGTAAGCAAATCAATCCGATTAACGTCTGGGCGAGGTTCGTCTATCTGGCGGTTGAGCGCTACAAGCCTGGTGGCGTGCTGGCGGAGGCCGAGGGCTGGCAGCCGGACACGGGCGTGAGCCATTGGGAGATTTGGAACGAGCCTGACCTGCCCATCTTCTGGGACAGCAGCCTTCAGGATTACGCCCGCCTGCTGAAGGTGGCTTACCTGGCAATCGAGCAGGCCGATCCGGCCGCTCAGGTGCTGTTCGGCGGCATCGCCAATAACGCTGAGCAGCCGGATTATTATCGCGACGTGCTTGAGTATTACGCCGCCGACCCGATGGCGGCCGGCTTCGCGTATTTCCATGACATTTTTGCCACGCACAGCTATTATTACGCTTGGCAGTCGTGGAACGTCACCTATTCGGCCGGCCAGGATCAGGCTGACTTCGGCCTTGCCAAGCCAATCTGGTTGAACGAAACCGGCGTGCCGGCCTGGAACGATTACCCCGGCCCAACCTGGGATCCGTTGAGCTGGTTTAGAGCGACGATGGCCGAGTCGGCCGATTACACCATCCAGACGACAATGTACGCGGGGTTCGCCGGGGCCGACGCCATCTTCCACTTCCAATTGTATGACGGCTGCGGCAACCAGCCACCGGGCACCGACTTCCCGCCGCATGATGGCGAGCTCTGCGGCACGCCGGAGTACCCGATTTGTGCCGGAGACGCCTATGGCCTCTTCCGCAATCCGGCCGACGCGGCCTGCTTCACGCAGCACCCGAATCCGGAGACGCCTCGGCCGAACTACGCCGCCTATCAGGTGGTCACGAGCCACCTGCACCACATGGAGCCACTCTGGCGGTTGCGGCCGGGCGGCGCCACGCCCAGCAACGGCCCTCAGGAATGGATCGCATTTTACCGGCCGGGCACCCAAGAGCGCATCGTAGGCATGTGGGCCCGCTTTGGCGAGCCGCAGACGGCTGTGCTCACCGCCACCCACACCAGCGCCTTGAAGGTGCTGCCTGACGGCGCCACCGAGACCATCTATCCGGTGGACGGCTTTTATACGCTTCAACTGGCGGCGGCGACCAACCAAAACAAGCCGCCCGACTGGCCGCCCGAGCTGTTTCCCATAGGCGGCCGGCCGGTGCTGGTCATCGAACCTGATACACAAGGCCCCACCGTGCAATTGCGAGCCGAGCTGTCCGGCAGCCGGGTCAAACTGAGTTGGCAGGCCGACGACCGAATGGGCGCCGGCGTGCAGAGTTATGATTTGGCCGTGGCCGTTGATCAGGAGCCGGCCGTGGCCTGGCTGTTGAGCGTGGCCGACACCCAGGCGAGCTATCTGGTTGAGCCGGGCCGCCAATATCACTTCAGCCTTACCGCCTTTGACCGGGCCGGCAACCAGGGCGCGGCCGGGTTGAGCCTGGCCGTGCCTCCGGCCGGCGGCTGACGGCCAATGGACGCTATTCTGCGCGAATTTCCGGACTGTTTTGAGAGCGAGCGCCTCACGATCCGCTGCCCCCGGCCGGGCGACGGGCCGGAGCTGAACCGGGCCGTCCTGGAGTCCTGGGAGGAGCTGCGCCAATGGATGCCCTGGGCTGACAAAAAGCCGGCGGTTGAGGAGTCTGAAGCCAACGTGCGCCAGGCCCACCTGGAGTTTATGGCGCGGCGCGATATGCGCTTGTCGCTGTTCCTGAAGGGGAGCCAGACGATGGTGGGCAGCAGCGGGCTGCACCGCATCAGCTGGGAAGTGCCCAGCTTCGAGATCGGCTACTGGGTGCGGACGCCGTATGCCGGCCGGGGATTCATCACGGAGGCTGTGGCTGCAATCAGCGACTTCGCCTTTGAGACGCTGGGGGCGCGCCGGGTGGAGATCCGCTGTGACGCCCGAAATGAGCGCAGCGCGGCCGTGGCCCGCCGGCTCCATTTCGCGCTTGAGGCTCGCCTGCGAAACGAGAGCCGCCACCACCTCAGCGGCGAGGTGCGCGATACCCTGGTCTTTGCTTTGATTTGGGACTGAAATTTGCAGGGCAGGCTATGACCTGCCCTGTACGCCTCCGTCGCCCGGCCGCCCTTGGTATAATCCGGCCGCATGCCGCGTATTGACCACACTTTCGACGTTGCTCTGGCCGACGAACTGGCCCGCCTGGAGAGCTTCAACAAGCACCTGTTCCGGCCGAACACCTATCTTCACAAATGGTGGGCGCGGCGCTGCGGCAGCACCTTCCGCCTGATACTGAAGCACCTCGTCGCCGACCCCGGCCGCCAGGAGTACCTAGAGCCCGGTGGGCTGGAGGGCGCGCTGGTGGTCGACCCGATGCTGGGCGGCGGCACCACCATTCACGAGGCCATCCGGCTGGGCGCCAGCGTGGCCGGCCGCGATCTTGATCCTATCCCGGTGCTGCAGGCCTGGGCCAGCCTGAGCCCAGTGGGCTACGACGCCATCGAGCCGGCTTTCAATTGCCTGTTTGAGCGCGAAAAGAACGCCTTGGGCCCCCTGTTCACCACGAACTGCCCGATTTGCGGCCGGTCTGGCCCGTTGCGCTTCATCCTCTATGGCCTGCGCCAGGGGTGCGCATGCCGGTCCGTGGTGGCCGTGGATTCGCTGACCGTGCGCGAAGAGGCTAACGGCCAGAGGCTGAGGCTGTGCCCGCGCTGCTGGGCCCTTCTGCCCGGCAGCGACGGCCATGCCTGCCAGCAAGATGACCCCAGGCCCGCTCTGGTTGAAAAGGTGGAGAAAAGCTGCCAGGAGTGCGGCCAGCGCTTTCAAGCTGACCTGGGGCGGCCGTTCTACCGGCGTTATGAGCCACTGGCGGCCGTTGGCCGCTGCCCTGAACACGGCGAGAAGTTCGCTGCTTTTAGCCTGATTGATCGCGAATTGCTGGCCCGGGCGGACGGGCGCCGGCCGGTCTGGGGGGATGGGGCCGGCTTCGACGTCCGGCCCGGGCCGAAATCGGCCGCCCTATTGGGTATTGGCGTGGGCAGTTACCTTGACCTGTTTTCCAGCCGGCAGCTGATCTACCTCGAGACGGCCATAGAGACCCTGCCTGCAGTTGCGCCAGAGGCCGGGCTGTTTCTGGCCCTGCTTGTCTCGACGTCGCTGGACTTCAACAGCATGTTGAGCGGCTATAAGGGCGCGGACGCCAAGCGGGCCGGGGCCATCCGGCATGCTTTCGCCCATCATGGCTATGCCTTTCCCTACACAGCCCTTGAGAACAACCCGGTCTATCCGTGGCCCTCTTCCGGCGGCCTGCTGCGCCTGGCGTGGCGTCTGCAGCGCGGCCGGCGCTGGGCCACTGCACCGCTGGAACGGGTGCCCGACGCCGGCCGCAGCCGGTCTGTGCCGCTGGCGCCAGAAGTTGACGGTGGCGCCCCGGCCGGCGACGAGCCCGAAC
>JBOGUG010000095.1:0-10460 GCA_050696115.1 Promineifilaceae bacterium (SeqCode)
GCGTCCTGCCGGAGCGCATCACAGCCCGAGTGGCGGTCGAGGCCGGCCAGAAGCTGGGCTGGGAGCATTACGTCGGCCTGCGCGGGGCGGTCGTCGGCCTGGACGGCTACGGCGCTTCGGCCCCCTACCAGGATATTTACGCCGACCTGGGCATCACGGCCGAGGCGGTGGCCCGCGAGGCGACCAAGTTGGTGGGCTAGCAACTTGAGGTCAGCGATGCAGACGATTGACGAGCGAATAGAAGAGAGGGCATTGTGGGAAAGCCTCCACAGACACCTGATCGTGGAGATCTTTGAGCGCCTGCGGGATGGGCTTGGCCATGCCTATCTGGTTGATTTTGAAACGACGCTCTATTTGGTTCCACGCGCGGGCCGCCACATGCGCTCGGTTTCGGCCGATGTAGATGTGACCATCGTTCGCCCCGGTTCGCCCGCTGGCGCTGGCGCGGCCGCGACACCAACGCCGGCACTGTTGGAAGTAGATGAAGCCTTCGACGAGTTCGAGCGATTTGCCATTCAGGTTCGTCGGCGCGACATGCCGGATCCCGAAGATGCGCTGGGGATGCAGGTGGTAAGCGTGCTCGAGTTGGTCTCGCCGTCGAACAAGGGCAGTTACGGTGCAAACGACCGGCGCAAATTCTTAACCAAGCGGGCCGACTATCTGGCCAGTTCGCTAAGCTACGTGGAGGTTGACCTTCGCCGAAGCGGGCAGCGGGAGCTGCCGCAGCCAATGGCCCAGCTCGAAACTTCTCCCTATATGATTTGGGCATCTCGGGCGCAATTGGCAGCCCGGCACCACTGGGGCTGGGGCTGGCATGAAAGCGAGCGGATTCCAACCATTACCCTGCCGTTGGGGTTTCCGAACGTCTTTCCTTTAGGCGTTGCTGCTTGCTATGCGAATGCCTATCTGGATAACCAGTGGCCTGTCCGGCTTGACGCCCGCGCGTGAGGCCCGTCTGATGCGCCACATGATCCTGCTGGCCCCGTCCATCTTCGCGGCCGACTTCGCCTGCCTGGGCGAGCAGGCCCGCCAGGCGCTTGAGGCCGGCGCCGACTGGCTGCATGTGGACGTCATGGACGGCCACTTTGTGCCCAACTTGAGCATGGGGCCGGTGGTCGTTGAGGCTTTGCGGCCGCTGGCGGCCGAATTCGGCGCCCTGTTGGACGTCCATCTGATGGTCGAGCGGCCGGAGCGCTTCCTGGAGCCCTTCGCCCGCGCCGGGGCCGGCAGCCTGACGGTGCACGTCGAGGCCACGCCGCACCTGCACCGGGCGCTGCAAGCTATTCACGAGCTGGGGCTGAAGGCCGGGGTGGCGCTCAACCCGGCCACGCCGCTGGCTGCCGTGGAAGAGGCGCTGGGGCTGGCCGACCTGGTGCTGATCATGTCGGTCAACCCCGGCTTCAGCGGCCAGGCGTTCATCCCGGCCAGCACCGGCCGGCTGCGGCGCATGCGCCAGCTGCTCGAGGCGGCCGGCTCGGCCGCCTGGCTGGAGGTGGACGGCGGCGTCAAGCCGGAGGCTGCCGCCAAGCTGGTGGCGGCTGGGGCGACCGTCCTGGTGGCCGCCAGCGCCATCTTTGGCGGCCCGGCCGGGATTGCTGACAGCGTGGCCGCCTTCCGCTCCGAGATAGGATAGGCGGGATGACTCTCTGAGACCGGCCTCTACCAAGGCTTGCGATCAGGGCGGGTGTAGCGGCCGTATCGCGGCTACCGCAAAGTAGGGGGGCCGGCCGATGGGCGCGGTCAGCGCTAACCTAGCCCAGCGCCAAGAGGCCAAAGAATGAAGAGCATTCAGCAATCCCTGAAAGACCTTCGTAGTATCCAGCATCTAGCCGTCCCAATAGACCGTGGGTTATCATAGGTAATTGCCGCTACGGCAACGCAAACGCCAACGCGTTGGCTTGTTCCTTGTTCGCATACTTTTTTCCCGTCGGCAACGGAAAACGAGTTGGAAGCTCTAAGGGCCGGCTTGAGGCAAGACATTCCGTTTCCGTTAGTGGAACTGCTTCAGATAACGAACGGTGCGGAATTGTTTCGGATTCATTATCTCACTTCAAAAAATGGCTATTGGATACCTCGGTATGAAGTACTAAGTTGTGCCCGCCTTCTCAAGGTGAATAGGGAGCTACTTGAGATATTCGAATCATACGCCGAGTTCGACGAGAATTATCATGAGGAGCTCGAGTCCCTGAAACTCGACTATTTAGCGTTCTGTGACGTCGGTGACGGAAATCACCTCGCCTTGCATCTCACGCCCTCTCCAGTCCAGCCCGTTTTCTATCTTGACCATGACTACGGCGCCTATCCTTACTCAGATAGATCTGCTCGGGAGGGCTACCCACTCATAGCCAACTCCTTGCCAGAGTGGCTGGAACTCTTAATTCGCACCGATGGTCGTGATGGATTAGGCGGGGTATTCATTCCTCTATAGATCTTGGGGCGCAGCCAAATGTGGCTGCCCTCTGCGGCCGCCGGTTTTGCTGTATAATTGAGGGTGCGGGGGTCAGCCTCAGGGAAGAGGACAAGTAAGGAGGTGGGATGCAGCTCACGATCCAATAGGCCTCTCGGCGACCGGCCGCCTGGGGCCGCATTTTGACCGTATGGCTCGACACTGGACCTTAGGAGGGTAACATGTCTCAACGGGTCAAACCCATTCTCGTCTCTACCTGGCTGGCGGCCGTGATGGCCGCGGCCGTTATCCTGGCCGCCCAGGCCGGCGTGGCCAGCGCGCTTTCGCCGCTGACCGTCATCGCCAGTGGCCTGGACAACCCCCATGGCCTGGCATTCGCGGCCGATGGCACGCTCTACATCGCCGAGTCCGGCTCCGGCGGGCCAGGCTTGTGTATCCCCTCGGCCGGCGACATGTACTGCTACGGCGACTCCGGCGCCATCAGCCGCGTCTTGCCCGACGGCACCCAGGAGCGCGTTGTCAGCGACCTGCCATCTATCGCGCCCCAGGCGCCGATCACCAACGCCGGCTTTGCCTCCCATGGCCCCTTCGACGTCGGCTTCGACGCCGCTGGCGACCTCTTCGTCTTGACTGGCCTGGGGGCCGATCCTGCCCTGCGCGCCGATCTCGATCCGGGCGGGGCCAACCTGGCGCAACTGATCGCGGTCGGGGCCGGCGGGACCTGGACCCCGACGCTGGACATCGGCGCCTACGAAACGGCCAACAACCCGGATAACGGCGCGGTGGACACCAACCCCTACGTCATGGTACCCGTGGCGGATGGCTGGGCGCTGACCGACGCCGGGGCCAATGACCTGCTGCACGTTGACCTGGCCAACACGATCTCGACGCTGGCGGTCTTCCCAACGCGCACCGTCGAGTTCCCGCCCGGCACGCCCATCCCCATGGACGCCGTGCCGACCGGGGTGGCGCAGGAGTCCGGCGGCGACTATCTGGTCGGCCAGCTGACCGGCTTCCCCTTCCCCGTTGACGGGGCCAACGTCTACCACGTCCCGGCCGCGGGCGGCACGCCGACGGAAGTCTACACCGGCTTCACCAACATCGTGGATGTGGCCCTGGCGGCCGACGGCACGCTCTACGTGCTGGAGATCGCTACCAACAGCCTGTTGGCGGGCGATGGCGTGGGGGCGCTCATCCGGGTGAACAGCGATGGCAGCCAGGAGATCATTGCCAGCGATGGCCTGGTGTTCCCGACCGCGCTGACGCTTGGGCCTGATGGGGCCATCTACGTTTCGAACTTCGGCATCTTCCCCATCGCGGCCGGCGGTGGCCAAGTGGTGCGCATCTCGCAAACGCCGACGGCCGTCGGCCTGAGCGACTTCGATGGGCAGGCTGCCCCGCCCTGGCGCTGGGCCGTGCTGGCGCTGGCGCTGCTGCCGCCTGCCTTGTGGCTGGCCGGCCGGCGGCGCTGGGCGCGGCCGACGGCCTGAACGCCTAAAGCGACCGCCTGATCAAAGAAGCCGGGTTTCGTTGCGAGGCCCGGCTTCTCTAATTCACCCCCACTCGCGCTGGTCAAGCATGCCCGGCGCGCCGGCCGGCAAATCCTCGGCCGGCACCAGCTCTACCTCGTCCACGCCCACCCGGCACAGGTCGCGCACGGCCGCTTTGATGCGCTCGGCCGCGCCGGCGTCTGCGGCGGCCAAAGCTACGCGCAGCCTGAAGTGGTCGCGCCCCCCCGGCCGGCTGACCAGCCCCTGCACGGCCGCGCCAGGGGCCACCTGGGCCACCGCAAAGCGCAACTGGTTGGGGTGGACGAACATGCCGCGCACCTTGACCGCCTCGCCGCGCCGGCCGACCAGGATGATGGCCCGCTCGTCCTGGCGGCTGACGCCCGGCCGCGGATCCACGTTGACGGCCAGGTCGCCCGTCCCCAGCCGGATGAGCGGGTAGCCGCGGCTGAAGTTGGTCACGACGACCTCGCCGGCCTCGCCAGGGCCAACCGAGCGGCCTGTGTCCGGGTCAACCACCTGGATGATCGGCTCCGGCAGCAGGCGCAGGGCCAGCTGGCCGGCCGTGTCCAGCGCCAGGAAACCTAGCTCGGCGGTGGCGTAGCAGTTGGCGGCCGCCAGCCCATACCCCTCGACGAAGGTCTGGCGCAGGCTGGCGGGGAACGGCTCGGCGGTGGCGAACAGCTTCTTCAACTTGAAGTCGCGCCGGAAGTCGCGCCCCATTTCCTCGGCCTTGCGGATCAATTGCAGCAGGAAGCTGGGCGTGCCGGCGTAGGCCGTGACGCCCAGGTCGGCCATCAGCTTGAGCTGGAGCTCGCTGTTGCCCACGCCGCCGGGCACGACGGTGGCGCCCATCTCGGCCAGGGCGCGATCCACCAGCATGCCGGCCGGCACCAGATGGTAGGAAAGGCAGTTCAGCACCACGTCGCCCGGCCCAAAACCGGCCCAGCGGAAGGCTTCCTGGGCCACGGCGATGGCGGCTTGCAGGTCGTCGGCCGCGTCGGGCTCGTAAATCGGGCCGGGAGACAGGAAGATGCGCCGCACCTGGCTCAGCGGCGCCGCCAGCAGCCCGCCAAAGGGCGGGTCGGCCTGCTGGCGGGCGATCACGGCGTCCTTGGCCAGGACAGGCACCTTCTCCAGGTCGGCCACGCGCTGCACGTCGGCCGGGCCGATGCCGGCCGCGTCAAAGCGCTCGCGCACCTCGGCCGAATGGTCGTAGGCGTGGCGGATGGCCGGCCGCAGGCGGCTATCGTGTTCGTCCATCAGCCGCCGGCCGGGCTTGAACGGTTCAATGGCTCTATGTCCAGGATGCCGGCCAGATTCAGGAGTTCGGGGTCGCCGGTAAGCAGCGTCGCGCCAAGCTCATCCGACGCGGCGGCCGCAAAGGCGTCGGCGTAGGCAAGGCGGTGCCTGGACTTAAGGCTGGCGGCCGCCAACACCCGCTCATCGGTTGCCGGCAGGATGGCGAGCGGAAGCTGCCGGATGGCGGCGACGATGCTGCGGGCCGGCAGTTCGCCATGGCGCCGGCCGATCGAATAGTAGATTTCGCCCAGATTAATGACCGACAGCGTGATGGCTTCCGTTCTTGGCTGCTTCCCAGCCTCCAACAGGCCACGCACTCGCGAAGCGGCCGGCTCCTCAGCCTGGATAAAGGCCAGCAAGGCCCAGGCATCCAGCACATAGCCTCGACCCATTAGCCACCCGACTCTTCAGCCAGCTCACGCTGGTGCTCTGCCTCCAGCTCGGCTAACAGATCGGTCCCCGCCAGTCTGCCGTGCAGGAACGCAATTGGCGAAGTGTAATCGAGTGGTTCCAGGATGATCTTGCCCTCTTCAGTCCGCACTTCAAAGCGCGCCCCGCGCTTGAGCCGCAATTTTTCGCGGATCTGCTTGGGAATCACCAACTGTCCCTTGGTTGAAAGCTGGGTGATCACGGTCATGGGTCGCTCCATCTTACCTATTCGGAGATAGTGTAAGACAGTCGCGCATCCTTGTCAATTCTGCCGGGCGGCGCGCCTAACCCAACCAGCGCTTGCGCCGCTTGTAATGCTTCACCTCACGGTAGCTCTTGCGCTCGCCAAGCTGGGTCAGGCCGAGGTAGAACTCCTTGATGTCGGCGTTGGCGGCCAACTGCTCGGCCGGGCCGTCCAGCACCACCCGGCCGCTCTCCATGACGTAGGCGTAGGCGGCCGTTTGCAGGGCCACGTTGGCGTTCTGCTCCACCAGCAAGATTGAGACGCCCGATTCGCGGTTGATGCGCCGGATGATGTCGAAGATCTCACCCACCAGCATGGGCGCCAGGCCGAGCGAAGGCTCGTCCAGCAGCAGCAGCCGCGGCCGGGCCATCAGCGCCCGGCCGATGACCAGCATCTGCTGCTCACCACCCGACAGGTAGCCGCTGGTCTGGCGCTGGAGCGCCTTCAGACGCGGGAAGTAATGGTAGACCTGCTCCAGGTCGGCCCGCAACTGGCGGCCGGCCGCGCCGCGAAAGAGCGCTCCCGCCAGCAGGTTCTCCTCCACGCTCAGGTGGGTGTACAGCGGCCGGCCCTCCAGCACCTGGACGACGCCGCGCCGCACGATCTCCTCCGGCGGCAGGCGGTCAATCCGCTCCCCGTCCAGCTCGATCGAGCCGCGGGTGACCTCGCCCTCCTGGGTGCGCAGCAGGCCGGAGATGGCCTTGAGGGTGGTGGATTTGCCGGCGCCGTTCGCGCCCAGGATGGAGACAATCTGCCCCTGCCCCAGGCTGAGCGACACCCCGCGCAGCACCAGGATGACGTCGCTGTAGACGACCTCGATGTTGTTGACCTGAAGCATGCTTGAGGCCGGGATGAGGGGATTGGGGATTCAAAGCGCAAACGCTCATTCATCCCCTAATCCCCAAATCCCGGCAAAACGCTTATGGGGCCGCCGGCCGCATGTCGGGCAGCTCGAAGAACTCCTCAACCACCACGAACTCGATGGCGCCTTCCTCGTTCAGCTGCGCCTGGCGGATCTGGGCCTGGTTGGGGGCCCGGTTCTCGCCTCGCACGTCCAGCTCGAACAGCCCGGCCGCGCTGACCGTGCTCAGGTCTTGCATGGCCTCGAAGAAGGCGTCGCCGTCCAAGTTCTCGAAGCCGGCCGTGTTGATGGCGTGGATCAGGATGTCGCGCAGGGCGTACATCGTGCCGTAGCTCAACAGGTAGCTGACCCCCTGCTCGCTTTCGGGGTAGCCGCCGGCCTCGAAGGCTTCCATGGCCTGCTGCACGCCCGGTTCTCCGCTGTCGTTCCAGTACAAATACGGGAAGACGCTGTACATGCCCTCCATCAGGGCGGCGTTCTCGCCCAGGATGTTGACCACGTCCTGGTTCATGCCCCAGTTGACGCTGACGGTCACGACGTCCTCCCAGACTCCCAGCGCCTGCAGCGTGCCGATGACCTGGGCCGGGCCAAAGGAGAGCGACTGGATCCAGATGACGTTGGCCCCACCCAGCAGCAGGTTCTGGATCTGGCCGGTGACGTCGGCCGTCGGGGCGACCTCCTGCAATTCGATGGGCAGCACCTCGATGCCCAACTCTTCGGCAAAAGCCAGCGACTCGGCCGTGGTGGCTCCGTTGCCAAAGCGGTTGTCCCAGCCGATGACGCCGACGACGATGTCGTCGCCCGCGGCCTCTGGCTTGATGTCGGCCCAGTTTTCCTGGGCCCATTGCAGGAAGCCGGCGAACTGGTCGGAGTAGATCGGGGCCACGCCCACAGTCCAGCCGTTGCGCGGCACATAAAACGACTCGGCGTCCAGCCCGGCCGCAATGTTGACGATGTGATCCTCGATGACCCGGTCCTTCAGGGCCACGCTGGCCCCGCTGCCGTAGGTCAGGACGAACATCGGCCGCGGGTCGCCGGCCTTGAACTGTTCGTAGATGGCCACTTCTTGTTCGGGGTCATACTGGGTGTCCTCCAGACGCAGCACCAACTCGGCGCCGCAGACGCCGCCGGCCGCGTTGATGGCCGCTGTGGCGTCGGTCGAGCCGTTGATGAAGCCAGGGCCCAGGATCTGGGCCAGCGGGCCGGTCAGGCCGGCCTGCTGGTAGACGGTGATCGTCTCGCCCTCGGCCATCTCCTCACAAGCCTCGGCCGCGCCGCCGGCCGTGGGCGGCTCGGTCGGCTCGGCCGTGGGCTCCTCGGTGGGGGCTGCGGTCGGCTCTTCAGTCGGCTCGGCCGGCGGCTCCTCGGTCGGCTCGGCCGTGGGTTCCTCGGTCGGCTCTTCCAGTGGGGTCGGCTCCTCGACGACGGTGGGCGCGGCCGTCGGTTGGCCAGCGCAGGCGGCCGCGATCAGGGCCAGGGCCAGGATCACGACCAGGGTGGGTAGATATCTCTTCATGACGTTCCTCCGTTGTTGCAAATGGGCGCGGCCGGCGGCATGCGCCACCTCGGCAGCCAACGCCTGCCTATAGTATAAACCAGCCGCCCTAACGCGAGAATGGCCGCAGCCGCCAGGCGGCCTTAAACAAGGTCCAGCGGTGGGCCAGGCCACGCGGCTCAAAAATCAGGAAGAGCATCAGGGCCAGGCCGAAGAAGATCGGCCGGAAGGAGGTCAAAAAGGTGGCCGACTGCTCGGGGAAGGCGGCCGCCAGCAGCCCGCCCAGCACGTCGGCCAGGTCCTGGAGCAAAATGATGAGCGTCACCCCCAGAAAAGGGCCCAGGTTGCTGCCCAGGCCGCCAATCACCAACATGCCCAATAGGAGGATGGACTCCGGCAGGCCGTAGCCGAACTCGGTACCCACGCCGCGCTGGTTGTGGGCCTTGAGCGCGCCGGCCACGCCCGCCAGCAGGGCGGCGATGAAGAAGGCCCGCAGCTTGTAGCCGAACAGGTTGACGCCCAGCAATTCGGCCGCCAGGTCGTTGTCCCGAATGGCGACCAGGGCCCGCCCCAGCCGGCTGCGGCTGACGTTCAGGCACAGCAGCGTGGTGACGGCCAGCACGACCAGCGAGATGTACAGGTACTCTTGCGGCTCGTCGAAGCTGATGGCCCCCAGGGTTGGCGTCGGGGCCGGGATGCGGCCGGAGGCCCCGCCGAGCAGATCTTGAAAGGTATGGCGCGACAGCCAGGGGATGATGAACTGGGCCGCCAGGGTGGCCATCGCCAGATAGAAGCCCTTCACCCGCAGGGAAGGCAGGCCGAAGAGCAGGCCAAACAGGCCGGTGCCCACGGCCGCCAGCGGCAGCGCCAGCAGCATGTTGAAGCCCAGGTGGGTGGTCAGCAGGGCCGAGATGTAGCCACCGACCAGCATGAAGGCCGCCTGGCCGAGCGAAATTTGGCCAGTGTAGCCGGTGAGGATATTCAGCCCCTGGACGGCGATGATGGTGTAGGCGATGCGGTTGGCGGTCGTGATGACGTAGGCGCCGGCCCACAGGGGCGCGCTGAAGGCGACCAATAGCGCCAGCGCCAGCAACAGCCACTGCCAGGGCTGGCGCATGACGGCCATATCTTGTTGGTAGGAGCGGTCAAAGTCGCCGGCGGGTCGGAGAACGGCCACAGCAGGGGCGATTATTTCACGCTCAGCAGAATCGGCAAGAGGTGGCGCCGGCGGCCGACTCCCTCAATCGCAGCGGGCGATGCTATACTGCCTGGCGCTATGCGTCAGGAATAGGATGTTGGAGGCAATTATGGACCTTGGAGCTTTCTCCGTTAGCCTGGCTGTAAAAGACATCGAGGCGTCGAAGCTGTTTTACGAGAAGCTGGGTTTTACTGTTTTCGCGGGCGATCAAGCCCAGAATTGGCTGATCATGAAAGATGGCGACCACGCCATTGGGTTGTTTCAGGGCATGTTCGAAAAGAACATACTCACCTTCAACCCGGGCTGGAATCGCGGTGCCCAGCCGCTCGCGGAGTTCACGGACATTCGAGAGTTGCAGCGCCAGCTCAAAGCGCGCGGCGTCAACATGCTTTCAGAAGCAGACGAAAGCACGACTGGCCCGGCCAGCTTTGTGATCGTGGATCCCGATGGAAACACCATTCTGGTCGATCAGCACGTGTAGCCAAGCGGCCGGCCTGAGCCCTTTCTTTACAGCGCCCGCTTCAGGAAGCGCTTGACCGCCCCGGCCGGGATGGCCAGGCCGACGGCTGGCCCGTTGATCATGGTGTTGATGCCCACCAGCCGGCCGGCGCAGTCGAGCATCGGCCCGCCGGAATGGCCCGGCCGGAGTTGCAGCCCGGCCTGGATGAGAGCGCCGTCGAAGCGCAGGCCCTCCAACGGCCGGCCGGCAGCGATGACCATGCCGGCGCTGACCGCCCCGGCCACGCCCCAGGGGTGGCCCAGGGCCAGCACCCACTCCCCCGGCCGCGGGCCGCGGCCATTGGCCAACTCCAGCGCCGGCAGGTCGCCGGCCGCAATGCTCAAGGCCGCCAGGTCGCAGCCCTCGTCGCAGGCCAGCAGCCGGGCCGCCAGACGCCGGCCGTCGGCCAGGCGCACCTCGGCCGGCCGGCGCTGAATGACGTGAGCGTTGGTCACGATCAGGCCGTCGGGGTGCAGGATCGTGCCCGCGCCCGCCCGGCCGCGGCCGGTGTACACC
>JBOGUG010000096.1:0-1211 GCA_050696115.1 Promineifilaceae bacterium (SeqCode)
GGTTCAGCGTCAGCAGCAAGCCATAATTGCGCAACACCTGGCTTTGCCAGACGTGAAAGGGCGACAGGGCCAACAGCCCGGCCGCCAGCAGCCCAACGCGCCGGCCGAAGAGCCAGGCCCCCATCTGGGCGATGAGAGGCACGGCCAGGCCGGCGGCGGCCGCGCCCAGCAAGCGCAGCCCGAAGATGCTTGCGCCCGCCAGTTGCCACCAGCCGGCCAGGAGCAGGAAATAGAGCGGCGGATTGGCGTCGCGGGTGTCCACGCCGTCAACAGTGATGACGTTGGCCAGAATGCGGGCCACGGGCTGCGCCGCCCGGTAGAGGCTCAGCCCCTCGTCGCTCCACATGGATTGGCCGTCCAACTGGTAGACGCGCAAGCCAAAGCCGGCCAGGGCCAGCAGCGCCAGCAGCCAGCGCCAGCGGCCGGCCGTCACGAAGGGACCTCGACGGCCCCCAGGAAGTGGCCCTCGCCCAGCCGCTCGCCGGTCGCCAGGTCGTAGAAGCCGGCCACCAATTCATACTGGCCGGGCGGCGTCCCGGCCGGCAGGGGAAAGGCGCGCTGCTCGCTGATGGTTTCGCCCACCGGCCACCACGAGGTCGGGTACCAGCCGCCGAGCGGCGGCCCATCCGCCTGGGCCACAATGGCGCCGCCGCCCGGCCGGCGCAGGTGGACGTACACCTGGTAGTCCTGGCTCAGGTCGGCGTTGGCGCGCCAGGTAAGCTCCAGGCGCTGCTCGACGCCCGGCGGCCAAATTGGGTTGAGCTCGGCCGCCAAGAGCTGGATGGCGTCGCCGTTGGCGGCCGGGCCGGCCGCGGGCGGTGGCTGGTCCACGGCCAGCCGCAGCGAGCCGACGAAGGCCGCGCCCAGGGGCTCTGCCTGGCTGTCAAAGGCGGTCAGACGCCGGCCGGCCTGGGCATCCAGCAAAGACACCTCAACCCTGTAGACCAGCGTCCGGGGCGGCCGCTGCCGGATGCGCACCCGGACTGTGTCGCAGAACGGAACGCCGGGCTGCCAGTTGGTGGTTGGGTACTTGCCCAGTCCGGGGTAGGTGCGCCGGTCGGCGATCAGGGCGTTCTCTGGCCCAATCAGGTGCACCAGGACGGTCAGCGGCCGGTCGGTGGTGGCTAGCGGCCGCCAGCATAGCTCCAACGCGAAGATGCCGCCGTCGGGTATCTCGCGCTCGGCCAACTCGGCGCTGAGCAGCTCGGCGG
>JBOGUG010000097.1:0-2989 GCA_050696115.1 Promineifilaceae bacterium (SeqCode)
GGGATGGCCGGGGCCAGGCTGGCGGCCGGACTGGGGCTGGCGCTGCTGCTGGCGCTTGGGATCTGGCTGTGGCGGCGCTCGCAAGCCTAGGCGCGGCGGGCGCCCAGCCGGGGCAGCGCCAATGGCGCTGGCTGGGGCTGCTCAACGGCCTGGCCATCGGCCTGGCGCTGGCGGCCGGCGTCTGGGCGCTGGAAGCGGCCACGCTGGCCGAGCTGCCCATGCCGATGCCCTACCCCCACATTCTGAGCGCGGCCGGGCTGGTGGTCGGCCTGTGCGTGGCCGCCGGCTGGCTGTCGGCCAGCCTGAACCGGACGGCGGCCAGTCTGGCTATTTGGCTGGTGGCGGCCGGGCTGGCTGCCCTCATCATTGGGCTGACGCCCACGGCCGGGCGCAACTTGTTCATCCGGGCGGCCGACGCCCGCTTTGGCGGCCAGGCGCCCTACCCGCCCTCCGACCTAGCGATCTTCCTGGCGCTGACCACCAACTTCCTGGTGCTGGGGCTGCTGGGCCTGCTGGCGCTGCTGCAAGAGAGCCGGCTGGAGGGGATGCAAGAGACGCTGTCCGGCCGGCAGTGGCTGAGCGCGGCCGCCCTGATTCGGCTGCTCATGCCGCTTCCCTTTGTGTTCGCGGCCGGCTGGATCAGCAGCGACTTCAGCGGCAGCCGGAGCGGCTATCAGGCAATCGAGATCGTTGACCAGGCCATCCGGCGGGTGCGCGACTACGACGGCAACCTGTTCCAATTGTCGCGCCAGGAAGGCACGAACTACAACGCGCTGAACGCGCTGCGCGGCCGGCTGGCGGGCAATTACGAGCTGCTGTTGGGCAGCACAGACCCGGCCAACTCGACCACGACGGTGGTGGCCCACTTCCACAACGGGGCCTGGATCCACTGCCAGCTCATCCTCAACCAGCTCACCTTCTGCGGCGACGCCGGCCAACGCTATTACATCGGCTTTCGCGCCCTGGTGCGCGGCCGGCAGCCGCCCCAGAGCTGCCTGGGCTGCCAGATTCGAGATGCCGAGGCGTGGCAGGGCTGGCTGGCCGAGCGCCGGCCGGCGCTGGGCGACGACCCGATTATCAGCCGCCAGGCGCAGTGGGGCCTGACCGTCATCCTGCGGGCCGAGGCGCCGGATGGCGGGGCGGCCATTGAGTGCACGATTCAGGGCGCGACGCCCGGCCGGCTGCGCGCCTGTTGGGACACGCCGGCCTGACATGGGCCGCCTGCTGATCGCCGGGCTGCGCCGACTGGCGGCCGTGGCCGCCAGCCTGCTCATCATCAGCGCCGTCCTGTTCGGGATCTTCATGCTGGCCCCGGCCGAGGAGCGGGCCGAGTTGTACCTGCCGCCCAACTCGCCCCCCTTGCTCGACCCGGCCATCGCCGCCCGCCGCCTGGAGGCGATCATCGAGCGACACGGGCTGCGCGACCCCTACCCGCAGCAGTATTTTCGCTGGTTGGGCCGCATGCTGAGCGGCGATTGGGGTTGGAGTCCGGTCTTGCAAGGGGAAGTCTTGCCGGCGCTGATCCGGCGCACGCCGGTGACGGCCGAGCTGACCTTGTACAGCGTGCTGGTCTATTTCCCGCTGGGCGTGGCGGCCGGGGTGCTGTCGGGCTGGCGGCGCCACAGCCGGGGCGACAACCTGTTCCGGCTGCTGGCTTTTGTGGGCACGTCCATCCCGCTG
This sequence comes from Promineifilaceae bacterium (SeqCode), assembly GCA_050696115.1. GTDB lineage: Bacteria > Chloroflexota > Anaerolineae > Promineifilales > Promineifilaceae > UBA11865. The sequence continues at coordinate 1,681 of JBOGUG010000097.1, forward strand.
TTCATCCTGGGCCTGTTTCTGCTTTCCATCTTCTACGTCGGCCTGAACTGGTTCCCGCCCGGCCGCACCGGCATCGTCGAGGTGACTTTGCAGACGGCCGGCAGCTTCGAGAGGCACACGGGCCTGCTGACGCTGGACGGACTGCTCAACGGCCGGCCGGACGTGACGCTGGACGCGCTGCGCCATCTGGCGCTGCCGGTTTTCACGCTGAGCCTGGCCCACTGGGCCACCCTGGGCCGCATCACGCGGGCGGCGATCATCGAGGAGCAGGACAAGGATTACATCACAGTTGCCCGGGCGCGCGGCCTGCGGCCGAGCTCGATCAAGTGGCGCCACGCCCTGGGCAACGTGCTGTCCCCGGTCTTGGCCAGCGGCATGCTGTCGGCGGCCGCGCTGGTCAGCGGCGTCTTCGTGGTCGAGGCGATCTTCAACTTCCACGGCCTGTCGGAGCTATTGACGCGGAGCGCGAGGGGCGCGCCCGACGTCCCGCTGGCGCTGGGCTTCGCCGTCTACAGCGTGCTGCTGGTGCTGGGGGTGATGGTGGCCCTGGACGGGCTGCGCGGCCTGGCCGACCCACGGAGCCGAGTGTAAGGGGCTGAGGGGTGCGAGGCGGCTGGCGGCGTTTCTTCGGCCGGGCCCAAAATTGGGTCGCGCTGGCGATCATCGGCCTGGTCGTGGCCGTGGCGATCGCCGCGCCGGCGCTGGCGCCGCCGGCCGAGCCGGGCAGCACCAGCGAGCTCAAGCGCGGCGGGGATGTGGGCGGGCCGCTGCCCCAGCCGCCAAGCGCGGAACATCCGCTGGGAACGACCCAGGCTTTCGACGTCTACCACACCTTCGTCTGGGGCACGCGCTCTGCCCTGCGCTTCGGGCTGACGGTGGCCCTGCTGAGCGCCGGCTTTGGGGTGCTGCTGGGCGCAGTGAGCGGCTATGCCGGCGGGCCGGCCGAGGCGGCCATTCTGCGCGTTACTGACGCCTTTCTGGCCTTTCCGGCCATCGCCGCGATCTGGCTGCTGCGGCGCACGGTCTTTGAGGGCGCTTTCATCGAGTCGGCCGGCCTGGTGGAGCTGACGCCACTGACTGAGGCGCTGTTCGCGCTGAAGATTGACGCGGTGACCTTGGCGCTGATCCTGTTTGGCTGGATGCCGTATGCGCGCATCGTCAACGCCAGCGTGGCCCAGGCCAAGCGGGCGGAGTACGTGCTAGCGGCCCGGGCCAGCGGGGCCAGCCCCGGCCGGATCTTGTTTCGCCACGTGCTGCCCAACGCGGCCGCGCCGGCGGTGGTGCTGGCGGCGCGCGACGTGGGCGCGGC
>JBOGUG010000098.1:0-2307 GCA_050696115.1 Promineifilaceae bacterium (SeqCode)
CGGCCGCGGCGTGCGGGTGGGCGGCAGCGCGCCCTCCGGCAGCGCGGTTGGCAGGAAGGAGGTGGGGGTGAGGCTGGGGGCGCGGGCCAGGGCAACCAGCGTCGCCGTGGCCCGCGGCGCGCCATTCAGGAAGGCTGTCAAGAAGCTGGGCCGGCCGGTCAGGGCCAGCGCCAGCGCGACCATAACCGCCAGCGCGGCCAACACAAACAGGAAGGCCAGGACGTTGAACAGGATGCCGCCGCCCAGGGCGGGCCGCCGCTCGTCGGCGTCGAATTCCTTCTCGAAATCGAATTCGTCCATTGACCTAACCCTCCTGAGGCGGCCGGCCGAAGAACGACCTTAAGAATCGTTCGGCCAAAATGGCCATCAACCTGGCTCGACGTAGCGAACGACCTCGGCCGCGGCCCACTCCTCGGCCAACCAGGCCTCGAAACGCTCCTGAAGCAAATTGAAGCGCAGCTCGGCCGGCAGCGGCCGCTGGGGATCCACTTCAATCACCTGGACGATGTAGTAGGTCGTGCCGCTGCCGTCGGCGCGCGGCCCGGCGACCACCTCGCTCGTCTCACCGGCCTCCAGGGCAAAGGCGGCCGCCTCCACTTCCGGCACCAGCAGCGAGCCGGCCGCGAAGAAGCCCAGGTCGCCCCCATTCTCGCCCGTGATGCGATCCAGCGAATGCTCTTGGGCCAGGGCGGCGAAGTCGCCGCCGGCGTTGATCTCGGCCAGGATGGACTGGGCCAGGGCCGGATCGTCCACCTGGATATAGCGGGCGTGCACCTGCTCGACGGCGGTGGGCACGCCGGCCGTGACGAGCTCGACCATGCGCTCGGTCAGCATCTCGCGCCCCAGGGCCGCCCGGAACTCCTCCTCCGTCCACTGGTTGGCTTGCAGCCAGGCGGCGAAGTTTTCGGCCCCGCCGGCCGATTCGATCAGCGACGTCAGCCGCTCTTCGATCATTTCGGGGGTGACGGCGATGCCGTTGGCCGCAGCCGCCTGGGCGATCAGCTCGCTCTCGATGAGCGCGTCCAGCACCAGCGTACGGTGGTCGGGCGCGGCCGGGTCCGGCGTCAGCCCCAACTGGGCTTGGGCCTGTTCGTGGCGCGCCAACTCCTTCTCGTAAGCCGCCAGGGTGACCGGCTGGCCGTTTACCAGGGCTGCCAGCGGCTCGCTGGGCGTCGGCGTGGCGGGCACGGCCGTCGGCTCGGCCGGGGCCGTGGGCGCAACCACCTCAGAGGTGACGGCCGGTTGGGGCGTCGGGGCCGCCGCGGTCGGGCCGGCCGTCTGGCCGGCCGGGGCCTGGGCGCTGGGCACGGGCGTCGGCAGCGGCGCCTGGCGGCAGCCGGCCGCGAAGGCCAGCGTCAGGGACGCCAGGCCCACCAGCAAATAACGACAACTTCGAACCATCGGGGAAACGCGCACCTTGTGGCCCGGCTCTAGGCGTGGCCTGATCCGGCTCCACATTATGTGAATGCCATTATACACGCGGGGTGGTCGGTCGCAACAGTGGGAAATCAGTCAAGGGGCGGCCGGGCCGGCAATAGTCCCGTCGGCGCGGCGCAAGGCGAAGCCAAGCGCCCGATCCAGGCTGATATGCACGAACCAGGCCAGCAAGGCGGCCTGCCAGCCCAGGTTAAGGGCGAAGACCAGGGCCACGGCCGCCGCCCAAACGACCAGGCTGTGAAGGACGTTATAGAAGGCGTAGGGCCAGGCCGCCCCGCGCCGGCCGGCGCCAAAGGTCAGCAGGCTGAGGTCGGGCAGGGCCAGAAAGATGATCGCCAGCCAGACGTTGGCCGGGGCGCTCCAGTCAACGCGCACAATGGTCACAACCAGCGCCAGCAGCGCCAGCGCCAGCCATTCGAGCCGGTACAGCAGTCGCACGTTCGTCATGTTACACCTTCCACCGGCCGGCCGCGCTTGACCACCGTCCGCACCAGGTTGGCGCCAAAACGATAGCCCAGGGCGCGGTAATCGGCCGCGTCCAGGATCAAGAAGTCGGCCGCTTTGCCCGCCTCCAGGCTGCCCACTTCGTCGCCCCGGCCAATGGCGAAGGCGGCGTTCAGCGTGGCGGCCGCCAGCGCCTGGGCCTGGGTCAGCCCCATGGTGCGGCAAGCCAGGGCGATGATCAATTGCATAGACTCACACCAGCAGGTGCCTGGGTTGAGGTCGGTCGCCAGCGCCAGCGCCCCGCCGGCCGCGAGAATGGCCCCGGCCGGCGTGTAAGCCGTCTGGCCCAGCCCAAAGGGGGTGCCCGGCAGCCCGACCGCGACCGTCGCGCTGTGGCCCAGGGCGGCGACCTCGGCCGGCGGCGTC
>JBOGUG010000099.1:0-2357 GCA_050696115.1 Promineifilaceae bacterium (SeqCode)
CTTCGCCACTGGCGGCCGGCAGGCTGGCGGCCGCGGGCGGCGGCGCGCCGGCCGGGGCCACGGCCGGTGGGGCCAAACCGGCCTGAACCAGCTTGTCGTAACCCCCGGCGAAAACGACCAGCTCGGCGATGGCCGCCAGTGCACGCTGGCGCTCACCGGGATCGGCAATACTTTCCAACTGCTCATGGCGCGTATCGCCAATTGCCACTCGAAGCTGGCCCATGGGCGGCACCCGCACGACGCGCATAATCTCGACTTCTGGTTCCATCGCCAAACCTCATCAACTCGTAACGGACTGACAACAACTTTTCCGGCTGCCAACTGGGCTCAGCATTGGCAGCCCGGGCAAAAATGGGTGCTCCGCTGGCCTAGAATGATGCGCCGGATGGGCGTGCCGCAACGGTAACAGGGCTGGTCGCCCCGGCCGTAAACCTTAAACGCCTCCTGCATCTGGCCCATCGCGCCGTCTGGCGTGCGGTAGACGGCATCCAGGCTGGCGCCCTGCTTCAGAATGCCAGTCGTCAACACATAGCGGATGGCGCTGTGCAGGGCCTCAATCTCGGCCGGTGACAGCTCGTTGGCCGGCCGCTGAGGGTGCAGTCCCGCCTCAAAGAGCGCTTCATCGGCGTAAATGTTGCCGACGCCGGCCACAAAACTCTGGTCCAGAAGTAAGGGCTTTAGCTGGCGCGTGCGCCCCTGAAGCCGATCGGCCAACTTCTTGGCGCCGAAGTGCTTGTCCAGCGGTTCCGGCCCCAGGGCGCCGGTCACCTGAGTGAGATCGTCCACCAGGTAGACCCGGCCGAACTTGCGCATATCGCGGAAGCGCAATTCATCGCCGCCTTCCAGCGCGAGGGCCGTGTGAACGTGCTTGTCGGCCGGCGCTTCGGCCGGATAGACCCCCAATTGGCCGGTCATTTTGAGGTGGATGACCAGGCTCTGGCCGTCGTCGAGGCTAAAGATCAGGTACTTGCCGCGCCGGCCGACGGCCGTGATACAGCGGCCGGGGATGCGCCGGGCCAGCTCGGCCGCGGACGGGATGACCACCTGGCGCGGCCAGTCGAATCGCGCGCTGATAATCCGCCGGCCGATCAGCGGCCGGCGCAACCCCCTGGCAATGGTCTCAACTTCGGGCAATTCGGGCATGCTGACGTCCGAAATTATACCGGCCGGTCGGGCGGCGGGCCACGACCCGGCGGTACCAGCCCGGCCCGGCCGGTTTCAGGTAAAATCGGGCCCATGTACCCTGAGGATCGCGTTCTGGTAGCCTATGTGCCCGCTCCGGCCGACTTCGAGCTGATCCGCAAGGAAGGCTGGTATCGCATCCCGCAGCGTTATGCCCCCAAGGGGCTACACGCCGAGTATTTCGCCTTCTATTTCGGCCGCCGCTTTGGCCCCCAAAAGTGGTCCGTTCACTTTTACGCCCGCCAACTGGGTAACGAGCTATTGCGCCGGGTGGATTTGCTGCCTGAAGAGCCGGACCACCCACGGGCCAACCAGTTGTACTACAAGGTCGCACTCGGCCCGCTGCAAGAGTTGGTCGAGCCGATCGTCAGCCTGCGCTTGCGGCGCATCACCTTTCTGCACACCACCTGGGATCGCTTTCAGAGCGCCAAGGAGATCAACGACCTGTTCCTGGAGGGTGGCGAGTACGTAGACCGTCTGTACGCTACCCTGAAGGAGCGTGGCCTGCGGCCGGAGCGGCACTACGAGGTCAAAGAAGGACGTTCAGTCTACCAGGTGCCGCTCAGCGTGCCCTGCCGCCGCGGCCGGGTGGACATCAGCCTGGAGCAGCTTCCCCAAAGCGACGCAGAGCTGGTCAACATGGCGGCCGAGATCGAGCGCCTAGTTGAGGATCGGGGCGGGGCGCTCATTAGTTGATGAGCGGCTAAGGCGCGGCCGGATAAGTGAGCAGCAGGTTCTCCAGCACCAGCCGAATGTTGGCATTTCGCCCCAACTGCCCGGTGGCCGCCCGCGTCCCTTTGAGGCTGGCCAGGATGCGTGGCCAGGGCCAGGCTGCGCTCAGCTCGGCCAGCCGGCCGATCTCGTCCACATTTAGCAGGCCGGGGCTATCCACCCCTTCGGCGCGGCCGGCGCTGAGCAGGGCGGCATCCCGCCACCAGCCAGCCCACAGGCGGAGCATATCTGGCAACGCCTCTGCGTCGCGGGCCAGTGTTTCGGCCAGTGCAAAGCGCCCCACCCGCGCCTGCCCCAGCGCCTCATAGAGCAAGTCAAGCTGGCGCCGCCGGCCGGCCAGCAGGCCAGGATCCCTGGCCGCTTGCACCGCCCAGCCCGGCCGGCCGGCCGCCAGGTGGGCCAGCAGGCGGGCGTCGGCCGGCGCAACCCCCCAGCGGGAGGTC
>JBOGUG010000100.1:0-2770 GCA_050696115.1 Promineifilaceae bacterium (SeqCode)
GCGTTGGAGCGGTCTGCGCAGCAACGACCAGCAAGTGCGCGAGCGCTTCGAGTCGCTGGAAGTAGCCTTGGAGCAGCTTCGACAGGAGAAAGATACGTTGTTCCGCATCCAGTCAGCCCAGTCGAGCGCCCTGAAAATCTGGCCGCGCGTGTGGTTGGAGGAGATCGAAAAGGCCATTAACCACGACCCGAACAGCCGGCGCCAGCCGGCGCCGGTGCCCGTTCGCGAAGAGTAATGCGCGTCTTGGGCACGGCCGGCCACGTTGACCATGGTAAGTCCAGCCTGGTCAAGGCGCTGACCGGCATTGACCCGGATCGCCTGAGGGAGGAGAAGCAGCGCCAGATGACGATTGACCTCGGCTTTGCCTGGCTGCGGGCGGCCGGCGGCGAGGACGCAATCGGCATCGTGGATGTGCCTGGCCACCGCGATTTCATCGAAAATATGTTGGCCGGAATCGGCGGCGTTGACCTGGCGCTCTTGGTCGTCGCGGCCGATGAAGGCGTCATGCCCCAGACCAGGGAGCATCTGGCCATCCTGGAATTGCTTGAGGTCCGGACCGGCGTCGTCGCCCTCAACAAGATTGACCTGGCCCAGGAGGCTGAGTGGCTCGACCTGGTAACTGAGGAACTGCGCCAGACGCTGCGCGACACGCGCCTGGCCGGTGCGCCGCTCTTGCCCGTCTCGGCCCGCACCGGTCAAGGGCTCGCCGAGCTGGAAGGCGCCATCTGGGCCGCGGCCGCCCGGACGCCGGCCCGCCCGGACGCCGGCCGGCCTAAACTGCCGATTGACCGTGTTTTCACACTGCCTGGTTTCGGCGTCATCGCAACCGGTACCCTCAGCGGCGGCCGGCTAGCGGCCGGGCAGAATGTCGAGATCCAGCCGTCCGGGCGTGTCGCCCGCCTGCGCGGGCTACAGGTCCACGGTGAGAAAGTGGAGTCGGCCGGGCCTGGGACGCGACTGGCCCTAAGCTTGGTCGGCGTTGAGAAGTCGGAACTCGGCCGCGGCGATGTCCTGGCAGCGCCTGGGGTTGTCACGCCCACGCGACTGGCCGACGTCAGTTACCAGCATCGGCCGGAGGCGAGCGCGCCCCTCCGCCACAACGATGAGGTCAAGGTGTTCAGCGGCACGGCCGAGCTGTTGGCTCGTGTCCGGCTGTTGGGGCGGCGGCAGTTAGAACCGGGTGAGAAAGGTTGGCTACAACTGGCATTCAGTCGTCCGCTGGCCCTGGCAGCCGGCGAGCGCTTCATACTGCGCCGGCCGTCGCCGCCGGCCACCATCGGCGGCGGGACCGTGCTCGACCCCGCGCCCGGCCGGCGCCACGCCCGCTTCCGGCCGAATACCATCGCCCGGATGGAGTCCTTGACCGCGGGTGGCATAGAAGGCTGGCTGCTCGCCATGGCCGAAAGGCTGCAACCGGCCCCGGCCGAGGAACTCATCGGCCGTTCGGGCCAGCCGCCGGCGGCGGCCGAGGCCGCGTTGAACAAATTGCTCGGGGACGGCCATCTCGTCAAGCTTGGTGCTCTGTGGCTCACGGCCGGCCGGCACGCCGATTTGGAGCGGCGCATCGAGACCGCGCTTGGCGACTACCACCGCCGCCTTCCGCTGCGGCGTGGCATGCCAAGGGAGGAGTTGCGCAGCCGGCTCAAGCTAACCAGCGACTTGTTTCAGGCGCTGATTGATGACGCATTGGGCCGGGGCCGTGTGACCCAGGCCGGGCCGCTGCTGGCCCTGGCCGGCCATCGCGTCGAGCTTGACGGAGCGCAAATCCAGGCGGCCGAGGCTGCCCAGGCGCGGCTGGCCGCCGCGAGCGCGGTCCCGCCGCCGGCCAAGGAGATCCGGGCCGAGCTGGGCGACGAGCTGTTCCTGGCCCTGCTTGACGCCGGCCGGCTGCGCCAGATCAACCCGGATGTCGTCTATGAGGCGGCCGGCTACAGCAACCTGAAAGCGCAGATAGTGGGCCACTTGCGCCAGCACGGCCGGCTGAACGCCGCCCAATTGCGCGACCTGCTCGCCACTAGCCGAAAATTCGCCATCGCCTGGCTGGAGCATCTCGACGCCGAACACATTACTCGGAGGGTAGGCGACGAGCGCGAATTGATTGACTGAGCGCGACCGCCCGGAGTAACATCGGCGCAGATAGGGGAGGCGGCCCCAGCGCCTCCTGTAAGTAGCATGAGCGCATCACGTTCCCCCTTACTGCCCGTCGGCCGAGTGGCGATCCTGAGCGTACACACCTGCCCGCTTGCGACCCTTGGCGGCAAGAAAACAGGGGGCATGAATGTCTACGTGCGCGATTTCAGCCGTGAACTGGCCCGCCGAGGGGTACAAGTGGACGTCTTCACCCGCTCGGAAGATGACTGCCAGCCGACGGTCAAGCACGATCTGGGTTACGGGGCGCGCGTCATTCACATCCGGGCGGGCCCGGAGCGACCCATCCCGTTGGCGGACATCCCCCATCACCTGGAGGAATTCACGGCCGGCGTTGAGGCCTTCGCCCAGGCTGAGGACGCCCGCTACGACTTAATCCACAGCCATTACTGGCTCTCTGGGCTAGTGGCCGAACGGCTGACCGGCCGTTGGGGGGATGTGCCTATCCTCCAAATGTTTCACACCCTGGGCCATATGAAGAACCGGGTCGCCAGCAGCGAGCGCGAGCGCGCCTCAGAGGCGAGGATCCACGCCGAGAGCCACCTGATGCAGATCGCCAACCGCATTATCGCGTCCACGCCGGCCGAGTCGGCCCAACTTCACTGGCTATATGGCGCCCCGA
>JBOGUG010000101.1:0-10167 GCA_050696115.1 Promineifilaceae bacterium (SeqCode)
GCTCACTGCTTGCCTGCTGGCGGGTGCGGTCAATCTGTTTCTCCAGCTCGCCCAGCTTCTTCTCGAGAGCCTCAACCGAGCCTTGGTAACGGTCGCGCAGCTTGGCAACTTCGCTCTCGCTCAGTTGGCTCAACCCCTCGACGTCGTGCTTGATGGCATTTGGTGTTCTCATCGCGCTTCTCCATTCAACCAACCGGCCGGCCAGGCGCCAACTAGGCAGCCGGCCGTCCATCAGGGTACCTTTCTCTGCTGACAGCAGGCTAACATGCCCGCCCACGCCCTGCAATGTGAATAGATATAGACACAGGATACACTTAAGGCCTATTTAGCCGCCCTTAAACTTGCGGGCAGGCTTCAGGGCCTGCGCCAGGTTCGCCGGCGCCGCGGCCGCAGCCACAGCCCCACGGCCGTGACGAGCGCTGCCGCCGCCACCATCTTCTGGTAAAAGCCGTTGACCGCCCGCTGCAAGCCACGCGGGGCGGCCGGTGGCCGGCTCGGCCGCGTCGCAACGTTCCGGCCGGCGTGGGCTAAGGCGCGTCGCCCGCCCCGGCCGGCGTAGGCCAGCGCGGCCGTCTCGGGCTCGCGCGCCGCGCGGCTGGCCTGAATCGGGTGGGCTTCGGTCATGGCGATGGCGCCCTCTTCGGGCTGCATGTCGGCGCCGTAGCGCCGGGCGTAGACTTGGGTGAACTCGGCCCCGAAGAAAAGGATCAGGGCCGAATAGTAAACCCACAGCAGGATCACGATCAGCGAGCCGGCCGCCCCGTAGGCTGAACCAGGCGCGCTGTAGGCCAGGTACATGCTGATGCCCCAGCGGCCGAGGGCGAACAGAACCGCGGTCACGGCCGCGCCCAGCCAGACGTCGCGCCAGGCGATCTTTACATCGGGCACGATCTTGAAGATCAGGGCGAACAGCAGGCCGGTCACCAGCAGTGAGACGACCTGGTTGACGATCTGGGCCACGACGGCTGTGTCCGCTAGAGCACCGCTGGCGTACTGGCTGACGCCGGCCAACGCCGCGCTCAGGATTAATGAAACAAGCAGCAGGAAGCCAACCCCCAGCACCATCGTGAACGAGAAGAAGCGGTCGGCAATGACGCCCAGCACTCCCCGGCCGAGCCGCGGCTGCACCTCCCAAATGGTATTCATGGCGTCTTGCAGCCGGCCGAAGACGCCCGAAGCGCCCAGCAGCAGCGTGATCGCGCTGATGATCGCGACGATGAGGCCGGCATCCGGCCGGCTGGCGTTCTCCAGGATGGCGGCGATGGCCCGGCCACCGCTCTCGCCGATGAAGCCGACAATCTCGGCCGTAATCTGCTGCTCGTCGCCTTTGAAAACCCGGCCCGCAATGGCGATGGCAATGATCAGCAGCGGCGGGATTGAAAAGACGGTGTAGTAGGCCAGCGCGGCCGCCAACACCGAGGCCTTGTCCTCGTTCCAGTCCTTGAAGGATTGGGTCAGCAGATATTTGGCGTCTGATAACTGCATAGAACGCTTCCTGCGGCCACGCCAGCCCCAGTTCATGCTATAGGAAAAGATCGGCCTCGCATATGTATCTCGGATACATTCCCTTTTCCGGCCGGCCTGACTACACTGGCCCTACCTAATTGAACCAAGCCTGCTGCGCGCGGCCGCCCCGTTGCTTTCGGGGTTGCGCCGCGCCAGGGCGCCTGTGTAAGCAAGCGGAGGATTGCCATGTTCGACATGAATGAGGACATCTTGGCCGGCAAGTGGAAGCAACTCAAAGGCAAGGCCAAGCAAACCTGGGGCGAGTTGACCGACGACCAACTTGACCGCATCTCCGGCCGGCGCGATGAGCTGATCGGCCTGCTGCAAGAGAGCTACGGCTATTCGCGTGAGGAAGCCGAGGACGAGGTCAACACGTTCCTGGAACAGCATCTGGAAGGCCAAGGCATGCACGACCACGACGATATGATGTAGATCATCAGCCGGAGCCCCCTCTTGGGGCGCGGCTTTGCCCTCCCCACAAACCTCCCGCAGGCGGACGCCTGCGGGAGGTTTGCTTGTAAAGCGCTATAATCGCCAGCCTAGCCATGACCCCTGACTCCGACCGACCGGCCGCCGAGCCGGACAACGCCCGGCTGGAAGAGCGGCTGGAAAAACAGCTCGGCCTGCTGAAGCGCCAGGTGGCCGAGCGCCGCCAAGCCGAGGAAGCCTTGCGCCAGGAGGGCCAGGCGCGTCACCTGCTGCTGGAGGTGGCGGCCGCCGCCAACGCTGCCCGCACCATCGAAGAGGCTGTCCAGTTCGCTCTAGATCGCGTCTGCGAGTATACCGGCTGGCCCCTGGGCGGGCTCTACCTGCTCTCGGCCGACAAGCGCCAGGTCGTCTCAGGCGGCCTCTGGCACTGCGACGAGCCGGCCGAGCACTTCGACGCTTTTCGCCGGCGCAGCGAGGCCGGCACTGTTCCCATCGGCGCGGGCTGGACCGGCCAGGTTTTCGGCCAGGCCAAGCCATTGTGGATGCTCAACCTGGCCGAGGATCAATTTTTGCTCGACGCCCTCGAAGGAAGCACCGAAGCGTTGAAAACCGGCTTCGTCTTTCCCGTCTCAGCCGGCGATGAAGTCGTGGCCGCTCTGGCCTTCTTTACGCTCGACGAGGTCGAGCCAGACGGCCGGCTGCTAGAGCTGATGGCCTACATCGGCTCCCAGCTCGGCCGGGTGTTTGAGCGCGTCCGCGCCGAGGAGGCCCTGCGCGCCAGCGAGCGCGAAAATCGCGCCGTCCTGGAGCAAACCGACCTGTACCTCGACCAAATGATCCGCAACCGGGCCCTGTTGGCCGAGGCGGAGCGACTGGCCGGGCTGGGCAGTTGGGAATGGGACCTGGCCGCCGGCCGCATGAGCTGGTCGGATGAGCTGTACGCCATTTATGGCCTCAACCCGGCCGCTTTCGAGCCGACCTTGCCCAAGTTCATCGATCTGGCCTTGGCCGAAGACCGCGCCTACGTGCGCCAGGCCATCGAAGACGCCCAGTCCAGCCGCGATCCTTTTGAGCTCTACCACCGTATCCGCCGGCCGGAAGGCGCCGTGCGCGTGCTGCATGTTCGGGCCAAATGCGTGCTGGCCGACGACGGCCGCCTGGCGCGCATCATCGGCACCAGCCAGGACGTGACCCAGCGCCTGGAGACTGAGGCCCGGCTCGCCCGCCGCGCCCAGCAACTGGCTTCGCTGAACGAGATCGGCCAGACGGTGGCCGCCTCGTTCGATCTGGAGGTCGTCTTCGGCCGGCTTTTGGCCGAGCTGCGCCCGCTGCTGGGCGCCCAGGGCCTATTCATTTTGCTGCTGGAGGGCAACGCGCTCGTCTTTTCGGCCGCTGACCTGCCGGGCGGCGCGGCCCTGAAAGGCCAGCGCGTGCCCGTCGAGGCGGGGCCGGCCGGCGAAACGCCGCCGGCGGCTTTGCCTGCCTGGGCCTACAGCCCCGAAACCCGACGCCGGCTTGGGGCCTACTTGGAGGACGTGGCTGGCTACCAGGCGGCCGCGCTGCTGGCCATGCCCCTGCGTCTGCGCGGCGAGCTGATTGGGCTCATAATCGCTACCCATAACCAGGCGGACGCCTTTCACGCCGATGCGCTCCAGCTGCTCGAGCTGGCGGCCGCCTGGACGGCCGTTGCCATCGGCAACGCCCGCCAATTTGAAGCCCAGGGCCAGGCCCGCCAGACGGCCGAGACGCTGCGCGACGCCAACGTCGCCTTCACCCAGACGCTCAATCTGGACACCATTCTCAACACCTTCCTTGACTATTTGCAACGGCTGGTCGGCTTTGCTTACGCGGCTGTTGTGCTCCAGGATCGGGCCGGGCCGTGGCGGCTGTGGGGGCTGCGCGGCGGCCGCGCGGGTGAAACCACGCCCGAAAGGCTGGAAAGCAGCGCCCATCCCCGCCTGGAGGCCATGTTCGCCGGCGGCGCTGGTTTTTACCCCAGCGACCCGTTAGCCGGCGAGCGGACACCCTTGCCGGCCGAGCCCGACGGTCTGCGCAGTTGGCTCTACATCCCCCTGTGGGCCAACGATCAGGTCGTTGGCGTCTGCGTCATCGGCCGCGAGGAGGCCGGCTACTTTGGCGAACAGCAGCGCCTGTTGGCCGAGGCCTTGGCAGCTCAGACGGCGGCCGCCCTGCAAAATGCCTGGTTGTACGCCCAAATGCAGGCCGCCGGCCAGCGCCTCGAATACCTGACCCGCCAGGTCGTCGCCGCCCAGGAGCAGGAGCGCGGCCGCGTTTCGCGCGAGCTGCACGACGAGGCTGGCCAGCTGTTGACCGCCCTGAAACTGAACCTGGCGTTGATGCGATCCAAGCTGCCGGCCCAGCAGGCGGAGCTGCGCCAACAGTTGGGCGAGGCCCTGGAGTTGGCCGACACCAGCATGGAGCAGATCCGGCGCCTGGCGCACGGCCTGCGCCCACCGGCCCTGGACACGCTTGGCCTGAATCAGGCCTTGGAGCTATTATGCCAGGATTTCGCCCGCCGAGCGGGGCTGAGGATCGAGTACCGGGGCGTCGAGCTGGCCCGGACTTCGGACGCCATTGCCATTTCGTGCTTTCGTTTTGTTCAGGAGGCGCTTGTGAACGTGATCAGACACGCCGAGGCCAGCCGGGTCGAAGTGGCCCTGGCCGTCGAGGATGGCCTGCTCAGCCTCAGTGTGGCTGATGATGGCCATGGCTTTCAAATGACAAGCGGCGCGGCCAAGGGGATCGGGCTGCGCGGCCTGCAGGAGCGTTTTGAGCTGATCGGCGGCCGGGTGCAGGTGGATTCCCAGCCGGGCCAGGGCACCCGCCTGTCAGCTTCCGTTTCCCTGCCGCCAGCTGCCGAGGGAGAGGCGTCATGATCCGAGTTATCGTCGCCGACGACCACAACATAGTGCGCCAGGGCATCCTCAAGCTGTTGGAGGATTTGCCAGGCATCGAGGTGGTCGGCCAAGCCGCCACCGGCCAGCAGGCCATCGAGCTGGTCGAGGCGCTTGAGCCCGAAGTGCTGGTGCTGGACATCGGCATGCCGCGCATGGACGGCAGCCAGGCGGCCGAGCGCATCCTGGCCCTCAGCCTGCCGACCCAAATTGTCATCCTCTCCATGCACGCCGATGCCCTGCTGGCGACCCGGCTGCTGCGCCTGGGGGTGAAAGGCTACCTGCTCAAACAATCGCTGGCCGAGGAGTTGCCGCTCGCCATCCAGGCTGCCTGGCAAGGCAAGATGTACATCAGCCCGCCAATTGCCGACTCGGTCCTGAACACCCTGATGCTGGAGCCGGAGGGCGGGGCGGCCGGCACGGCCGCGAGCTTGCTCACCAGCCGCGAAAAGGAGGTCTTGCAGCTTATCGCCGAGGGCTACACCAACAGCGCCATCGCAGAGGCGCTCAGCATTTCGGTTAAGACGGTTGAGAAGCACCGCGCCAACGTGATGGCCAAGCTCGACGCGCACGATTTGCCCACCTTGATCCGCAAGGCGATCAAACACGGGCTAATTTTCTTGGAGGGTTGAGGTCGGCCGGCCCATCTTAGGCCTCCCGCAAGTCTGTGACCTTGGACAGGCTAAATTGGCCCTGTGCCTGCCCTGTTGCTAGCCGGCGAATTAGGTCAGAAACGGGAGAAAGGTAGGGAAAGCCCGTATGTGCCTTTTAGCCGGCACTAAATATGATCTGGGTGCGGGTTCCGGCGTCGCGGGGGTAGCTTTTCTTATGGACATATGTTCGGCTGCTCCTAAAATGACGAAGCAGACGAGTGTCATCCTTGGATGTTATTAATCGCGCGATCAAAGTGTTGATCGCCGACGACCATCGCCTGATTCGGCAGGCATTAAAGGCCCTGCTGGAACAGGACAAGGACATACGGGTCGTTGGCGAAGCAACTAATGGCGAAGAGGCGGTTGCCCTGGCTCAGGCGCAAGAGGCCGACGTCTTCATTATGGATATCGCCATGCCCCAGATGGACGGCATCAAAGCGGCCGAGCAAATTCGAGCCTTGAAGCTGCCCGTCCAGGTGCTGATTTTGTCCATGTACGCCAGCTCTGCCCTAGTGGAGCAGGCCCTCAAGCGGGGCGCGCGCGGCTACCTGCTCAAGCGTTCGGCGGCCGAAGAGCTTCTGCCGGCCGTGCAACAGGTGCATAACGGCCGCGTCTTTGTGAGTGAATCCCTTTCCAAACTGAGCAGCAGCTAGGGCGCCATTCGCCAGCGTCACCACGCCGGCCGTGCGGGCCAATGAGCCGCGCCGCCAACTGTGGCCCCACCCAGGACGCCGGGCCTACGCCCTCGCCTGCAATCCTACTCATTTTTAGTAGAAATGGGGGGCATTCGGGCCAGAGATGGGGAATTTCCCCCTATCTTGCCCGGCCGGGCTGTGCAACACTTAAACAGAGATCAATCTCAATCTTTCAATTTCTGTTTATGGGCAAAGGGTGGTGGAAATGACCTCGCCAGAAGTAGACATTCATACTATCCGAATCGTAGTAGCTGAGGATCACCATGTCGTCCGCAAGGCCCTGGTGGCCTATTTGAGGAGCCAGCCCTGGGCCGAGATAGTGGCCGAGCAGCAGGATGGCCAGGGCCTGATGGAGCTCATTGAGCGCGAAAAGCCCGATGTTTTGCTCATGGATGCTGAGATGCCGAACCATGAGCCGGTCGAATTTGTGGAAGAAGTTCGGGAGCGCGTCCCTGAGGTCAAGGTGCTAGTGCTCTCGGCCCATAGCTCAGCCGAGTATGTGGTCGGCCTGTTTCGGGCCGGCGTTGCCGGTTACGTCATGAAGAATGATTCACCCGAAGCCCTCTTAGCGTCGATCCGCAGCGTGGCCAAGGGCAACGAGTGGGTCTCGCCCCAGGCAGCCCAAGTATTGGCCGAATGGGTCCGCGGCCGGCACAGCTACTCTCCGGCCAACCGGCTAACCGACCGCGAGCGCGAGGTGCTGGCGATGATGGCCCGCGGCTGCCGCAACGACGACATCGCCGAGTCGCTCATAGTCTCCGAGCACACCGTCCGCAACCACGTGGCCAACATCTTCAGCAAGCTGGGCGTGAAGACGCGGGTAGAGGCGGTGCTGTACGCGCTCAGCTTCGACATTCTGCCCTTCGAGGAGATGAAGAAGACCTTCACTCGCTCGGCCGCTCAAGGTTAGCCGGGCACTCGCCCCACCCCTGGCGCGGACGCTATTCGCCGATCCCGGTGGGAACAAGGCCAGGCTGAGGGGCCGGAATCCCGGCCGAGCCTGCGGCTCGTACGCGGGCAGGGATGCCTGCGCGACACCGTAAGAAGTGCGCCGGCCAACGAGGAGCCATTTTGCCCGACTTTTATTGCGACGTTTCGCAGGCCGGAACGCCGTTCGATCATTTCTGGGAGCACAGCGTGGGCAGCGGCAACGCCGAGTTGGCCTTGCGCGCCGACTGGCAGGCCCAACTGAGCCGCTGCCGCGCCGAGCTGGGTTTCCAGCACGTCCGCTTCCACAACCTGCTGTCCGAGCGGCTGGGCGCGCTCGTCATCGTGGAGGACGAGCCGCTGTACTCGTTCTTCAACCTGGATCGCATCTACGATTTCTTGCTCTCGATCGGGATGCGGCCGTTCGTCGAGCTCAGCTTCATGCCGCCTGCGCTGGCCTCCGGCGCGCAAACCGTCTTCCACTATCAGGCCAACGTGACGCCGCCCAAGGATTACCGCCAGTGGGCGGCGCTCATCGGCCGGCTGGTGGGCCACCTGGCCGAGCGTTACGGGCCGGCCGAGCTGGAGGCGTGGCATTTCGAGGTCTGGAATGAGCCCAACGTCAAGCATATGTGGGGCGGCAGCCAGGCCGACTACTTCCGGCTCTACCGCCACACGGCCGAGGCTATCAAGGCCATTCACCCCGACCTCCAGGTCGGCGGCCCGGCCACGGCCCGCAACGCCTGGCTGCCCGAATTCATCGCCTTCGGCGACGAGAACGGCGTGCCGGCCGACTTCGTCACCACCCATCATTATCCCAACGACGCCTTCGGCCCGCCCGAAGGCGGCACCCGCCATCAACTGGCCCACATCCGGCGCAGCGTCCTGCGCGAGCAGGCCCAGGACGCCAAGCGCCAGGTCGGCGACCGGCCGCTGTACTACACCGAGTGGAACACCTCGTCTGACTCGCGCGACCCGCTGCACGATGAGCCTTACGGGGCCGCTTTCGTTGCTAAGACCATCATGGAGGCCCAGGGCATTGTCCAGGGCTACGATTTCTGGACCTTCAGCGACATCTTCGAAGAAAGCTACTTTCCTTCTCAACCCTACCACGGCGGCTTCGGCCTGCTCAACCTGTACGGCGTGCCCAAGCCCAGCTACCGGGCCTTCGAGCTGCTCCACCGCCTGGGCGAGCGCCAACTGCTGCTGGACGGCCTGCACACGACGGTGGATGCCTGGGCGGTCCGGGGCCCGGCCGGGTTGGACTTCCTGCTGACCAACCACGCTCTGCCCGACCACCCCATCCGCACCGAGCGGGTGCGCCTGCACCTGACCGGGGCCGGCCGGCCGGCCGGGGCCAACCTGGCCCGCATTGACGCCGACCACGCCAACCCGCGCGCCGCCTGGGAGCAGCTTGGCTCGCCGGAGTACCTGGACCAGGCGCAGGTGGCCCAACTGGAAAAAGCCTCTGAAATGCACTGGGAGCCGCTCGACGCGCAAGCCGAAGACGGCCGGCTGGCCATTGAGCTGAGCCTGCCGCCCCAGGCCATCGCTTGCCTCAACCTGGTCTTGGCGCCGGGCGGTTAGGGAGGGGCTAAATGGCGCAATCCGACGATGCCCTGCTGAAAGAGCTGCAAGAGCGCACCTTCGGCTATTTCACCCGCTACCGGGACGAAGAGAACGGCCTGATCGCCGACAAGTCGAAGGATGGCGCGCCCTCCTCGATCATCGCCACCGGCCTGGGCCTGGCCGCCTACTGCGTAGCGGCCGAGCGCGGCTTCCTCAGCCGGGCCGAAGCGGCCGGCCTGACCTTGAGCACACTGCGCTTCTTGTGGCAGAGCCCCCAGGGGCCTGAGCCGGATGCCAGCGGCTACCGGGGTTTCTTTTACCACTTCCTGGACATGCGCACCGGCCGGCGCGTTGATGAGTGCGAGCTGTCGAGCATGGACAGCGCTGCACTGTTGGCCGGCGCGCTGACGGCCGGGCGTTACTTCGACGCTCAGAATACCGAGGAGGCCGAGATCCGCGACCTGGCCGAGAAGCTGTATCGCCGGGCGGATTGGGAATGGATGCTCAACGGCGGCCCGACGGTGGACATGAGCTGGCGGCCGGAGGAGGGCTTCTTGGCACTCCGCTGGGCCGGCTACACCGAGGCGTTGCTCCTGTACGTGCTGGGCCTGGGGTCGCCCGACCACCCGCTGCCGGCCGAGAGCTACCCGGCCTGGACGGACTCCTACCGCTGGCGGCGCGTCTGCGACCTGGAATATCTGCACGCCGAGCCGCTCTTCATCCACCAGCTCTCGCACGTCTGGCTTGATTTTCGCGGCATCCAGGACGCCTACACGCGCGCCAAGTATCTGGATTACTTCCAGAACAGCCGCCGGGCCGCCTTCGTCCAGCAGCAGTACGCCATCAGCAACCCGCATCATTTCAAGGGCTACGGCGAGTTGGTCTGGGGCGTCACCGCCAGCGACGGGCCGGGTGACGTGACCAAAATAGTGGACGGCGTCGAGCGCCAGTTCTACGGCTACACCGAGCGCGGCGTGGGCGGCCGCGACGACGGCACCCTCTCGCCCTGGGCTTCGATCGCTTCGCTGCCCTTCGCGCCTGAGCTGGTGCTGCCCACCATTCGCTGCATTGACGAAAGCTACCCCGGCATCAGCAGCGAGCTGGGCTTCAAGTGCAGCTTCAATCCCACCTTTCCCGACGGGGAGAAGGGCTGGATCGCCGAGGGCTTATTACGGCCTGGATCAGGGCCCGGCCGTGCTGATGATTGAGAACTATTTCAGCGGGCTTATCTGGCGCCTGATGCGCGGCTGCCCTCACATCGTGACTGGCCTGCGCCGGGCCGGCTTCAGCGGCGGCTGGCTGGAAAGCGCGCCTCGTTAAGGAGCCACATCCCATGCCATCAGAACAACCCGAAATCGTCGTCATCACCGGCGCCTCGGCCGGCGTCGGCCGGGCCACCGCCCGCGCCTTTGCTCGCCAGGGCGCCGACATCGGTCTGGTTGCCCGCGGCGAGGCGGGCCTGCGGGCCGCGGC
>JBOGUG010000102.1:0-4428 GCA_050696115.1 Promineifilaceae bacterium (SeqCode)
GCCCAGTACAGCCTCGACGGTGGGGCCACCTGGGCTGCCATGAGCGCGGCTGACGGCGCCTTTGACGAAGTCAGCGAAGCGGTGACGGCTGGCGCTGTGGCCCCGGCCGCGGCCGGCATCTACGACCTGTGCGTGCGGGCCAGCGACGCGGCCGGCAACACCGGCGCCGCTAGCTGCGCCCTGTTCGTCGTCTTCAACCCCGACGGCGGCTTCGCCACCGGCGGCGGCTGGATCGACGTGGGCGGCGAGCACGCCAACGTTGGCTTCGTGGCCAAATACAAGAACGACGGCAGCCTCGAGGGCAGCACCCAGTTCCACCACCAGGCCGGCGACCTGAACTTCCAGAGCACGTCTTATGATTGGCTGGTCATTGCAGCCGGCGGCGCCAGCGCCGAATTGCGCGGCCAAGGCACGGTCAACGGCCAGATGGCTCCCGACGGCTCAAGCTACCAGTTCACGCTCTCGGCCGGCGACGGAAATCCCGACACCTTCCGCCTCCGCGTTTGGTGGCTGAACAATGGCGTCGAGACGGTTGTGTTTGACAACGGCGCAAGTCAGCCCCTTGGCGGCGGCTCAATCAAGATCCATCAGGCGAACTGACGCAATTCCTGACAGACATGGCCTCCCGGAGGTTTCTGACCTCCGGGAGGTTTTTCTTGCCTAGACCTGAACGCCTTCACGGCGCAAGAATTCCACGCAGGCGGCCGGGGTGGTGAAGTGGTGGGCCTGCATACCCAGCCGTTGGGCCGCGTTGGCGAAGGTCGCCAGATCGTCGCAGAAGACCGCCTCCTGCGGCCGGACGCCGAGCCGATCCAGGGCCAGTTGGAAGATCTCCGGCTCCGGCTTGACCGCCCCGGCCGAGGTTGAGGTGACGATGGCGTCAAACAGGCCCCCCGGCAGCGCGCCGCCGGCGTAAATGCGCTCGGCGAGCTCCGCTTCGCTCCATGAGGCGTTGCTGACCACGGCCAGCTTATAGCGGCCGCGGAGCCTCAGCAGCAGTTCGGCCATGTCGGGATTGATCTCGTTGGTGTCCTCAAAGACGCGTTCGGCGAAGGCCGCGCGCTCGGCCGGGTCCAGGATGCCGTGTGGCTCCAGGGTGAGGCGCCAGAACTCGGCCGGGCCGATCTGGCCGGTAAACCAGCGCCGGGCGGCCTCGCTCTCAAATAAGTAGGGCCACAGCGCCTCCGGCCGCATGTCCAGCGCGGCCGCCAGCTCGGCCTGGGCTTGCCAAAAGCGCTCGTGGGCGCTGGCGGCCGTCAACACCTGGCCGTAATCGAACAAGATGGCTTTTACGCCCATGGCTCGCCTATCAGGTTGCGCCAGACCGCCTGGCGGTCGGCCTCGCTGGCGAAGCTCAGATAGACCGTGCGCCGCAGCGCGCCGCTGCTGTGGTTGGGGCCGAGCGTGTAGAAGGTCAGCTCCTTGTCGGCCGCCTGCGGCCCCCAATTTGTGAGGAAGGTGAGCGCCAGGCTGGCCCGCGGCCGGCGGCCGGCGAACAGCAAGCCGGGCTGGACCCGCACCAGGGCGCCAGGCTGGATAAACTGGTACATAAAACGGCCTGGCTGGCGCTGGGCCATGATGGCGTGGTCGCCGAGCGGCCCGCGCCAATAATCGGCCGGCCGGCCGCGCAGATATTCTTCGCGATCAACTAGGCTGAACAGGCCGGTCGCCAGGCCGCCGACGCGCTCGTTGGCCGCCAGGCTGCGGCCGACACCGGCCGGCGACTCGTCCAGGGCCAAGAAATGAATGTAGCCAACCCGCCGCGCCTGCCGCAGCAGCAGCCGCACGCCGGCGGCCGCCAGCCCGGCCGCCAGCAGCCAGGGCCAGGGCCAGCGCAACAGAAGGCCGGCAATGAGCAGCGCCAGCGGCGCGAACTTGAGCCAGCCGGCCCAACTGGCGCCCAGGAAGCGGTGACGGGTGGCCGCATGCAGCCAGCCATACAGGTTGCCCCGCAGGGTCGCCAGGGCGCGCGCCCCGGCCGGGAGTCTGGGCATGACCCTATTCTACCCTAGCCTGGGGCAGAGGCCGGACACAAGGCCGCCCCACAAACCTGAGTCTCGGCCGTCCTCCCCCAATCGCGCCCGGCGCTTGCTTGCCGGCCGCCAGCGCCTGCCCTTACAATCCCGGCCCGATGGCCGAAATTCTCGTCAACCTGGACAAAGTCAGCCTGAGCCACGCCGGCCGGACGATTTTTGCCGGCCTGGACTGGGAGCTTCAGGCCGGCCAACGCGTTGGGCTGGTCGGCCCCAACGGCGCCGGCAAGTCGAGCCTGCTCCAGTTGATCAGCGGCGAGTTGCCTCTCGACGCCGGCAACCTGTATCGGGTGGCCGGCCTGACCTGCGGCCGGCTGGCGCAGGAGCCGGCCTTTGACGATGAAGCCACGGTCTGGACAGAGGCCCGCCGGGCCCGGCCGGAATTGCTGTCCGTCGAGGAGCGGCTGGCCGAACTGGAGGGCCGGATGGCCGAGCCGGCCGTTTACGAGGAGCCGGCCGCCCTGGAGCGCGTGCTGGCGGCCCACGGCCGGGCGCTGGCGGACTACGAGCGGCTGGATGGCGCCCGCTATGACACCCAGTTGCAGGCGGCGCTGGAGCGGCTTGGCCTCGCGCCCGAAGAATGGTCGCGGCCGGTGAGCCAACTGAGCGGCGGCCAGAAGAAGATGGTTCTACTGGCCCAACTGGCCGTCCGCCGGCCGCGGCTGCTGCTGCTCGACGAGCCGGACAATCACCTGGACATCCCAGCCAAGCGGCGTCTGGAAGCCTTTATCCGCGACTACCCGGGCTGTGTGGTCGTCATCTCGCACGACCGCTATTTGCTCGACGAGGTTGCCAGCCACATCGCCGAGCTGGACGCCGGCCAGCTCAGCCTTTACCCCGGCAATTACACGGCCTACGCGGCCGAGCGTGAATTGCGCCGGCTGCGCCAGCAGCAGCGATACGCCAGCCAGCAAAAAGAGATCGCCCGCATTGAGGCGGCTATCGCCCGCTTTGAATATTGGGCGTCCCAGGTCGTGGATGAACGACACATTCGCCAGGCGCGCTCGCGGCGCAAGATGCTCGAGCGCATGGACAAGGTTGAGAAGGTGAGCGAGGCGAAGCCAATTGGCCTGGAGCTGGCCGGTTGGCGCGGCAGCAACAAGGTAATTGAGCTGCGGGACGCCGGCAAGCGCTTCGAGAACGGCGATTTCATCTGGCGCGGCCTGACTGAAACGATCTGGCATGGCGAGCGCGTCGGGCTAGTTGGTCCCAACGGGGCCGGCAAGTCGCTGCTGCTGCGCCAACTGCTCGACCCCGACGGGCTGAGCGAAGGCGAGATCCGCCTCGGCCCCAGTGTGCAAATCGGCTACTACAGCCAGGAGCACGAGAGCCTGGATTACGGCCGCAGCCCGATCGAAGAGCTGCGCCAGGCCGCGCCCCTCAGCCAGGAGGCGGCCGTCGCCTTTCTGAACCGCTTCGGCTTCCGCTACCCGCAGATGACCGGCCGGATCGCTGACCTGAGCGGCGGCGAGCGCAGCCGGCTGCAATTGGCCAAGCTGATGCTTGCCCGGCCCAACCTGCTCCTGCTCGATGAGCCGACCAACAACCTGGACATTAACTCAATTGAGGTGTTGGAAGCGGCGCTGGAGGAGTTCGTGGGCAGCGCACTGATCGTCTCCCACGACCGCTACTTCCTGGATAAGGTCGTGGATCGCGTGCTGGAGCTGCGCGCCGGCCGGCTGACCTCGTTTCTGGGCGGCTACACCGACTATCTGGCCGCGCGCGGGGAACTCTAGGCGAAAGGCGATTCGTTGAGACGTCCGCGTGGTTTGGGAGCTAGCCCGGCCGGTCGGTGTTAATGACGGCCGGTAAGAGCAGTCGCATCCCAAATGGCAGCGGCGTGGGCGTCAACGAGGGCACAGGTGTAATTGAAGGGGTGGGCGTCAAGGAGGGCGTAGGCGTTATTGAAGGGGTGGGCGTGATGGTCGGCGTGCGCGTCGGCGTGGGCGACAGGGTCGGCGTGGCCGACGGGGTCGGCAAATCGGCCCCCAGCTCGAAGCTGCCCAGGTCGCAAATGGCGTCGCCGTCACCGTCGCCATCGGCCGGGCGGGCGAAAAGGCGCTGATCGAGGTTATTGACCGGCGGCGCAGCGCACAGGCCGGCGTCGGCCATGTCCAGGGCGGCGCTGCCCGGCTGCAAGGCGTGCGTCCAGGTGGGGCCGCCGTTGTCCTGCAGCGGCCCCAGCAGCGCGTCGCCGTTGGGAATGCTGAAGCCGGGGCAAGTGCCGTCGCTGTCCAGGTTGCCGCCGGCCGCGTTAAATACTTGGCCGGGCGCGTTCCAGCAGTCGCCACCGGGGTTTTCGGCCAGAATGCTGTTGGCGGCCGTAACCGTCGCCAGATTGGCTAGGCCAGCGCCGTCTGTGGCGGCCGTGTTCAAGCTGAAGGTTGTGTGGATC
>JBOGUG010000103.1:0-16829 GCA_050696115.1 Promineifilaceae bacterium (SeqCode)
CCCTGCGGGCGGCCGGGCTGACAGCCCGGGCGCGCAAGCCGGTGCGGGCCCTTTCGCGCGGCATGCAGCAGCGGCTCAGCCTGGCGCGGGCCACCCTCCACCGGCCGGATGTGCTGCTGCTCGACGAGCCCTACACCGGGCTGGACGCCGAGGCCGCCGGCCGGCTCGACGCCCTGCTGCGGGCCGAGGTCGAGGCCGGCCGCACCGTGTTGCTAGTCAGCCACGACCTGGAGCGCGCCCTGCGCCTGTGTGACCGGGTCGCGGTGCTGAGTCGCGGCCGAATTGTGGGCGAGGCCACGCCCGACCAGTTAGCCCGGGCCGACTTCGGCCGGCTGTACGCGGAGCTGACCGGCCGGGGCGCTCCGGCCGAGGCCCGGCCGGCGTGAAGCCCTTCCTGAGCGCCGTCTGGGCAGTGGCCTGGAAGGACCTGGCCCTGGAGCGGCGCAGCCGCGGCCTGGTCGCGATCATGCTGCTGTTTGCCATCACCAGCCTGGTCCTCTACAACTTTGCCCTGTTCGCAGATTTAGCCGCCGCCCGTGAGCTGGCCGCCGGGCTGGCCTGGGTGACGCTGCTGCTGGCGGCGACGCTGGGCCTCAACCGCTCGCTGGCGGCCGAATTGGAGAACCGGGCTCTGGATGGCCTGCTGGCCGCCCCTGTTGCCCGCAGCGCCATTTACCTGGGCAAAGTCTTGGCCATGACCGTTTCCAGCCTGCTGGTCGAGGCGGTCTTGATCCCCCTGCTGGTGATCTTCTTCAGCCGGCCGTTCTGGCGGCCGCAGATCTGGCTCTTGTTGGCGTTGGGCACGCTCGGCTACCTGGCGGCCGGGGTGCTGATCGCCTCGATGGCCGTCCAGACGCGCGGCCGGGACGTCTTGCTGCCGGTGTTGTTGCTGCCCCTGAGCCTGCCGGCCGTGCTGGCGGCCGCCCAGGCGACGGCTATGTTCCTCGCGCCGCAGTTGCCGGCCTGGGAAACGGTGCGCGGCTCACTGGCGCTCCTGGTCGGCTATGATATCCTGATGCTGACGGTCGGCTTGCTGACCTTCGCCTATGTGGTTGAAGAGTGAGACGCGCGGTGATTAAGAGGCGACAAGTTAATTGGAACGCAGCCATCCCGCGGCTGAACCTGATCACGGCCGGCATGTTGGCCCTGAACATGCTACTTGTCTTTTTTTGGGCCCCGACCGAGCTAACGATGGGCCACGTGCAGCGCATCTTCTATTTCCACGTGGGCTCGGCCTGGGTCGCCTCGCTCGCCTTCCTGGTGGCTTTGCTGGCCGGGGTGAGCTACCTGCGCCGGCCGGCGGCCGGCAAGGACGCCGTGGCGCTGGCCTCGGTCGAGATTGGGCTCGTGTTCACGACGATGACCATCGCCAGCGGCTCCATCTGGGGCCGGCCGGCGTGGAACACCTGGTGGATCTGGACGCCGCGCCTGATTTCCATCACCGTCTTGTGGCTGGTCTACGCCGCCTATTTCATGCTGCGCGGCGCTGTCGAGGACGAGGAGCGCCGCGGCCGCTTCGCGGCCGTGTACGTCATCGCCGCCTTCGTCACCGTGATCCTGACCATCGGCAGCATCCGCGTCCTGCGCGACATCCACCCGCTCATGTTCGGCGAGTCGAGCGTGACGGCGAAAGGCGAATCGGAGTTCGGCCCCGGCCTGGCGAGCATGCGCATGGGCCTGACGCTCGGCTTTTCGGTGCTGACCTTTATGGTTCTCTACCTGGCCTGGCTGGCCAACCGGCTGCGGCTGCAGGCGACGCTCAACCGGGTCGAGGCGCTTAAGGCCCGCACCCTGGCCCGGCTGCAGGGGGAGCAACCCCCGGCCGAAGCCGCCCCGGCCGAGCCACCGGCCTGGGAGCCGGAGCGCGAGCCGTCCCTTTGATCGCCGCGCTTGTCCTGGCGGCCGCGCCCTTGTTGCAGGAGCCGATAGAGGACCCGGCCGAGTTCAACGGCTTCCTGCTCTTGGGCTACTTCGCCATGTGGTTGATCGTCGTGATTTACCTGCTCAGCCTCGCCAACCGCCAGCGCAACGCCGAGGCCGAGCTGGAGCTGATGGAGCAGCTCTTGCGGGAAGAGGAAGAGGGGTCGGAAGTCTAAGCGACTGGCGGCGCCTTGCGGGGCCTTTGGCCAGGTGGTAGCATAGCGTCACGCCATGCAGTTGCTCCTACTCGGTTCGGATCGGCCAGAGCTAGAAAACCTCAGCCACGTCATTCGTCGAACCCGTCAAGAACCACAAGCCGTCACCGAAATTGAAGCAGCGCTTACAACCTGGGAAGCGCATCCCCCCGATGCGGTTGTCGTGATTGCAGGCGCATTCGATCGATTGGACATCGTGCGCCGGCTGCGCGCGATTGCAGCCGTCCCGATTATCCTGGTCACAGAGCCCCTGGATGAAAGTGGGCACATTGCGGCTCTCGAAGCCGGTTATGACCTGGTGCTATTTAGACCCTACGGCGTGCGCCTCTTGAGCGCGCAGATTTTGGCATTTCTTCGCCGAACCAGCGGCTTTCCTACCTCCGGGCTGCCAGTCCTTCGCACAGACGAGATCAGCCTCGATCCTTCGACTCGGATTGCCCATGTAGAGGGCCGGGAGCAGCGCAGGCTTTCTCACCTGGAATTCCGACTGCTCTACGTCCTGATGTCTCATCGCGGCCGCAGCTTTTTTGCGGAAGAACTGGCTTCGCGAGTGTGGGAGCACGAAGGAGAAGGAGATCCGGAACAGGTGCCCAAGTTGGTGCGGCGGCTGCGCCTCAAGATTGAAGCGGAGCCAAGCCGCCCGCGCTTCATTCAAAATGTTCCTGGTTACGGCTATAACTTCGTCAGCGAATAGCTTCCATTTCCCCTTCTCGTCATCCTGACCAATTGAGACACGAACTGGGACGGAGTCTGGAACGCATTCTAGGACATAACGGTCTTACAATGCGAACTACGGCGCTCGAAGCCCAATCAGGGATGCAACTTAGGGCAACGATAGGAATCTCGCCGGAGAACGAGTTTAAGACAATGGTCGGGGAAAAAATGATGGTCAATACCCTGTCAAAGTTAGTGGGTCTTAGGATCTTTGTTTTGTTGATCGTGGTCGGTGCGGCCATCATCAACCTAGAGGGTGTGGCTCTTGCTAACCATCGTAGCAATGGAAGTGGCACCTGTTGGCAAAGCGGCGCCGCATGGCCAAATCACTCGACTCAGTATTACAACCTTGATAGCAGCATTCCGTCAGACTGGCGAGCGCCGATTGGTGCTTCCGCAAGTACTTGGAACAATGTGAGCACTTCTAGCTTCGTGTTTTACTGGTCACAGTATCCACCGGCAAATGGGAACTACATGAATCGGGCCAACCTGGGAGCCGGCGTTGGGGGAGCTACTACCACAACATATTCCTCCGGAAACTCACTTACCAAAGCCACTACGACGTTCAACACTTACTGGGCGTGGTCAGTGAATGGCTCTCCCAATGCATTGGACGTGCAGAACGTAGCCACGCATGAACTGGGACATTGGCTTCGCTTGGCAGACATAAGCACTGCTGGATGCGGAACTGTCACGATGTGGTCGTCAACGGTTTACGGCGAAACTATTAAGAGAACCTTGCACCAGCATGATAAGAACGGAGTTGCATGGCAATATCCTTGATGCAATCTCTGCGGTACCTTTCGAAATAGCGTGGAAAGGAGTTAAAGATGTTGCAATTTTCACAGGCTCCGGCGGGCCGTCGAGCTTTCCAGATCATTCTAGGCACATCGTTGCTCATGGCCTTTGCGGTGATCGCGGCAATCGCGCTACAGCAGGCTCAGGCACGCCCGGCTGCAACGGCAAGGGCGCCGATCACGGCCGAGATCGCCAGCAGTTGGGTCGAGCTACCACTCAACGAGCTAATTGCCCGTTCGGACCTAATCGTCCGCGGCGACGTTCTCCCGCCGCTGCCCAGCCGCTGGAACACACTAAATGGGGAGCTGCCAGCCGGCGCGGCCGTGGCTGACGTTGCTTGGGACACCATCATCTATACCGACACGCCCGTCAAGGTGGCCGAGTACCTTAAGGGCAGCGCGCCGGAGCAAACGATCTTGGCGCGAACGCTGGGCGGCCGCGTTGGCCAGGACACGATGACTGCCGAGGGACCTGTCCTGACTTCAGGTAGCCAGGTGGTACTGTTTTTGACCAGCAGCGCCTATGAGACCTGGGACGTTGGCGCTGAGCATTTCTGGCCCATGGGACCACAGGGCGTATTCCGAATAGCCGGCAATAATGTGCTATCAGAGGGCACCCGCCACTATCCAGCACGCATGCCGCTGGCTGAGTTGCTGGCGGCCATTGCGGCCAATGGCCAATGAACTAGGATAACAACCCGAGGCACGGCCTGTGCCGAGGTTGTCATTTCAATGTAGTGGCGAACCTGCCTGTCCGCCCGCATTGCCGGCCGGTCCGAAGGTGAGCTAGAAACCGGGTTTCTGCCAGAAACCCGGTTTCTTCGGGCCTCTTTTATCGGCCGGCTACCACACGCCCGCGGCGCGTATGCCGGCACGATGCCGGTGCTCCCAGCTCTCCCGCTAAGCTTTCCGTAATGAAAGCGCGTTATACTTGTAGGCTATGCTTGAAACTGCCCGCCGGCCGCTGCGCGCGCTCTCGCCTCTCCAGCTAATTTTGCTGGGCGTCGCGGCAGTGGTGGCCCTATTCTTGATTCTGGGCACGCTGCTGGACGCCCGGCCGGCGGCCGAGGCGGCCTTCAACCCCCTGGGCAATGTCCCCTTCCTGGGCCTGGCTGTGCTGGCCTTCGGTGGCGGCCTGCTCAGCTTCGCCTCGCCCTGCACCCTGCCCATCCTGCCGGCCTATTTCGCGTTCGCCTTTAGTAGCGGCCGGCGGCAGATCGCCCTCAACACGCTGCTCTTCATGCTCGGCCTGGCGACGACCTTCAGCCTCATGGGCGCCACGGCCTCGGCCATCGGCCGCTTGCTGCGCCAAAACCAACTGTTGATCATGATCCTCGGCGGCGGGCTGATCATCGCCTTCGGCCTGCTGAGCCTGATGGGCAAGGGCTTCGGCGGCCTCCAGCGCGATGAGGAAACGGCCGCGGCGCGCACGCCGGCCGGCTCCTACCTGTTTGGCCTGACCTTCGCCGTCGGCTGGACGAGCTGCGTCGGCCCCATTTTGGGCACGGTGCTGACCATGGCCGGCGCCGGTGGCTCCGTCGGCCAGGGCATGATGCTGCTCTTCATCTACACCCTGGGGCTGGGGCTGCCGCTGATCCTGGTCTCGACCTTTTTCGGCCGCGCCAGCCGCCAGAGCCTTTTCTGGCGCCTGCTGCGCGGCAAGGGCTGGAGCGTGCGCCTGCCCGTCGCCCTGGTCGGGCTGGTCTGGGCGCTGGCCCTGTGGCGCATCTTCGCGGCGCTGGCCGAGTACGCCTTGCCCCGGCTGAGCGCCGCGGCCGAACTGAGGGTCGAGCTCTCGGCCGGCCAGGAGTTGGGCCTGCTGGCGGCGGCCCTGCTGCTGGTCGGCCTGTGGATCGTCAGCGGCGGCCGCTCGCTGCTGGGCAAGCTAAGCCTGCGCCTGCACACCACCCAGTTGGTCAGCGGCCTGCTGCTCATCGTGCTGGGCTATTACATGCTCAGCGGCCGGCTGGCCGCCTTCGCCAGCCTGATCTCGCCCGACCTGGCGCTCTGGTTCGCCGACGTCGAGGAGGCGCTGGTCGGGCTGTTCAGCCGGCCGTGAGCGCGCCCGGCCCTGCGCCCGCCCCCGGCCGGCCGCGCCTGGCGCTGCTGTTTGCCGGTTTTGTCCTGATCGGGGCCGCCGCCGGCCTGCTGCTCTTCGCCGGCGAGCAGCCGGAAGCGGCGCCGGCCGGCCAGGGCCAGGCCGGCTTCCCGGCCGCGCAGCTTGAGGTGGCCGAGATAGCGGCCGGGGACGCAGTTCCGGCCGGCGGGCTCGAGGTGGGCGACCGGGCCTATAACTTCAGCCTGCCCAACCTGGACGGCGAGCGGGTGAGTATGGCCGACTACCGCGGCCGGCCGCTGATCGTCAATTTCTGGGCCACCTGGTGCGCCCCCTGCCGCATCGAGATGCCAGTGCTCCAGGCGGCCTACGAGCGCCACCAGGCCGATGGCCTGGCGATCCTGGCTGTGAATGAGGGCGAGCCGGCCGAAGTGGCGCGGGCCTTCTTCTACGACGAGATGGGCCTGACGTTTACGCCGCTGTTGGACGAGAACAGCGCCGTTGGGGGCGCCTACGCCAGCTTCAACGTGCTGCCGACCTCCTACTTCATCAACGCGGCCGGCCAGATCACGGCCGTGCACCGCGGCCCAATGACGGCCGAACAGATCAAGGGCTACCTTGAGCAAACGCTGTAATCGCAGTAAATCAGGCCATTTTGTAGGGGCGGGCCCCCGTGCCCGCCCTGGTTCTGGGCCAATGGCCGGCCGGAATCGTCGGGCCGGCCCTTGTGGCCGCCCGTAGGGGCGCGATGTGCCGTGCCCCTACAGCGCCAGCGCGCTCAACTGTTGGGCCGCTTCCTGTTTGCTCAAGCAGCGCAGGGCAGCCACGTTGTTCAGCGCCCGGGCGCGGTGCAGCAGGCCCACCAATTGGCGCGGAGAAGCCACGCTCAGGCCGAGGATAAACCGAACCAGGCCGTCGCCCGCGTCAGCCAGGGTGTGGATCGGCCAGATGTTGACGCCCTCATCTCTAACCAAGGTCGTGATATCCACCAACAGCCCGCTGCGGTCATAGACCTCGAACAGCACGTGCACCGTGCGCGCTTCCTGGGCGTCGGCCCGGGCCCAATCTAGCTTGATGGTGCGCCGAGCCTCCGGATCGGCCGGCAGGTTGCGACAATTCTGGCGGTGGACGCGCACCCGGCCGTCGTCCCGCACCACGCCCAAG
This sequence comes from Promineifilaceae bacterium (SeqCode), assembly GCA_050696115.1. Lineage (GTDB taxonomy): Bacteria > Chloroflexota > Anaerolineae > Promineifilales > Promineifilaceae > UBA11865. The sequence continues at coordinate 6,867 of JBOGUG010000103.1, forward strand.
ATGGGGTCGCCCGGGCGCGGCTTGCAGACGCCACACAGGCGCAGCGCCCGGCCGGCGGCGTCAATGATGCGCGCCTCGCCCCAGGCGGTCTCAACGGGCTGGCCGATGGCCTCCCCCGGCTCGCGGTACCAGTCGCGGCTGAGCAGGTCCACGGCCACCTCCTCGGGCAAACGGTCGGCCGTGCCCAGCGCCTGATACAGGGCCTCCGCATTGGGCAGGCCCATCAGGGCAGCCACGCGCTCGGGCGGCTCCTCCTCCCGGCCCAACAGGCTCAGCTCAGCCTGCAACAAGTCGCGGCCGGCGGCCAATTGTTGCTTGGCCGGCAATTTGCGGAACCATCTGCGCACGTCCCCTTTGGCCCGGCGGGTGACCAGATAGCCCAGGTGATCATCGAGCCAGGCGCGCTGCGGCCGGGGCCGGGCCGCTTTCACGATTTCAACCTGCTGCCCGTCGCGCAATTTGCGCGTCAGCGGCGCGGGCGCCTCGTCCACCAGCGCGCTCTGGGCGCGGTGGCCCACCTCGGTGTGGACGGCGTAGGCAAAGTCCAAGGCGGTCGCCCCCCGGGGCAGCTCGAGAACGTCGCCTTTGGGGGTATTGATCATCAACTGTTCGCTGAAAAGATCTTCCACCACGGCCTGCACCCCGCCGCTTCTGTCCTCCGGCTCTGACTGCATGAGTTGCTTGATATGGGTGGCGAGGCCGTCCAACCGGCCGGCCAGTTCGTCGTTCCAGAGGCGGGTGCCGCCATACAGCCACTTGGCCAATTCGCCCACCTCCGAGACCTCGTGCATAGCTGGGGTGCGCAGGCGCAGGCGCAGGGCGGCGCCGTCACGGTAGACGACGGTGGTGTGTAGGCCCTTATACAGATTTTCGCGCGGCCGGTTAATGTAGTCGTCGAAACGGCCGGGAACCGGCTTCCAGCAGGCGTGCAGAGCGCCTAGGGCCTGAAAGCAGGCGGCCTCGTCTTCCAGCAGCACCAGGGCGCGCAGGGGGACGTCAATCTGGCTGAAGTGGCGCTTGCGGCGCTTGAGGCCTTTATACACGCCAGAGACGCTGGGCGGCAGGGGCCGGACGTCCACCGGCCGCAGCTCGGCCGCGGCCAGGCAGGCGCGCACTTCGGCGACGATGGCCGTGTAGAGGCGGCGGCGCTTGCGCTCCAGCTGCTCCAGCGTCTGGGTGATGGCGCTGTAGGCCTGGTTGTCAATCACTTCCAGGGCCAGCTCCTCCAGCTCGGTCTTCAAGCGCCACATGCCGAGCCGGTTGGCCAGCGGGGCATAGACAGACAGCGTCTCGGCCGCCTTGACCTCTTGCTTGGGGCGGGGCAGGGCTTTGATGGTGCGCATGTTGTGCAGCCGGTCAAAGAGCTTAATCAGCGTGATGCGGCGGTCGGCCGCGCCGGCGTTCAACAGCTTGTGCATGCTGGCGCTGGCGGCCTGCTCGGCCGGCCGGCCCTGGGCCGGCCCGGCCCCGGCCGCGACTTCCTTTAGCTTGGTCACCCCGTCCACCAACTGGGCCACCTGGGGGCCAAAGGCGGCCTCGATCTCGGCCAGGCTCAGGCGGGTGTCTTCGGCCGCGTCGTGCAGCAGGGCCGCGATGAGCGCGTTGGCGTCTAGCCGGTACTCGGCCAGATAGCTGGCGACAGCCAGGGGGTGGGTGAAGTAAGGCTCGCCGGAGGCGCGCTGCTGGCCGCCGTGGCACTCCTGGCTCAGCTCAAACGCCTGGCGCACGCGCCCGCGGTCGGCCGGGCTCAGGTAGCCGATGCGATCAAAGAAGTCAGGCCCATTCGGGCTGACGCGGGCGTCCATTTGTTCCCAGCTCCAGGCGGCGGCCGGCGTGGGCCGGCGCTTCAATTGTGTTGCGCTCTTTCCTTGTCGCGGAAATCCACAAAGCGGTAGCCGACACCGCGCTCGGTCAGGATGTAGACCGGCTCGGCCGGGTTTGGCTCGATCTTCTTGCGCAGGTAGTTGATGTACAGGCGCAGGTAATGGGTCTCGTCGCGGTACTCGTAGCCCCACACCTTGGCCAGCAACGTCTCATGCGGCACCACCCAGCCGGCGTTCTGGATCAGGTGGTTGAGCAGGCGGTATTCCGTCGGCCGGAGGTCAATGCGCTCCCCGCCCACGATAACCTGGTGGCGGTTAAAGTCCACCGCCAGCCGGTCATCTATTTGCAACACCGACGGCGGCGTCTGCGAGGGCCATTCGGCCCTTCGCATGACCGCATTCACCCGGCTGACAAGCTCGCGCGGGCTGAAGGGCTTGGTGACATAATCGTCGGCGCCCAGCTCCAGCCCCTGAATCCGATCTTCTTCGTCGCTGCGCACGGTGAGCAGGATGACGGGCACAGTGGAGATTTCACGCAGCAGGCGCAGCGTCTCGAAGCCGTCCATGCGCGGCATCATCACGTCCATAATGACCAGGTCGGGCAGATGCTTGCGCACCTGATCCAAGGCGTCAATGCCGTTGCTGGCCTCGACAACGCGATAGCCCTCTAGCTCCAGGTTCATCCGTATAAAGCGGATCATGCGCGGCTCGTCGTCTACGACGAGGATCGTGCGCGGCCCACTGGTTTTGAGCGAATCAGGGATCTGTTCGATCATCCACTATTCGCGCACAAAGGTGATGATCTCCTCCAGCTCGGCCGAAGGCACGATCTCGATGAAATTGATGCGGTGCCAGGGCACGATCATGGTGGAGACCTCATCTTCGAGGTAATGCACCTCTTTGCCATCTTTGCGGCGCGGGTTGTTGATGTACACGGCCTGGTCGGCCGGCGCGGGCAGCTTGTCCATCTCGCCCAAGACCGGCTCCTCGCCGGCGATGTGCATGATCACCGTTACGCTCATTCCTACCTCAACTTAAGCGGATCGACAGCGGCAGCCGGCCCAGGTGCAACTCGTCGCCGTCTTCCAGCGGAAAAGGCGCTCCAGGGGCCAGGCGATGCTGATTGAGCAAGGTGCCGTTTTTGCTCTCCAAGTCGGTAATGGTTACCCGGCCGGCCGAGATTTGCAAGACGGCGTGCAGGCGGGAGACGCCGTACTCGGCGCCCTGGTCGCCGCTCAGGTCAACCTCCGGCTCTAGCTGCTGGGCCGGGTCACGCCGGCCAATGTGGGCTGCGCCGCCCAGCTCAAGCAACACCCGCCGGCCGCTGGTCTGGATTTCGAGCGCCACCCGGCGCGGGCCGGCATGCGCCGGGCCGGCGGCCGGCTGCTCGGCCGGGGCGGCCTGGCCGTTGGGGCCGTTCAGGCCGGCGAGCAGCGCCTGGCCGCATTCGAAGCAAAAGAGCGCCCCGGCCGGCTGGGGCGTGGCGCAGCGCGGGCAGTCGCTCAAGCCAAATCCTCCGGCGGCGCCATGCTGCCCGTCATGAGCGCCCGGGTGCCGTATTTTAGCCCCTTGCGGCCTTCGGCCGAAAGCTCGCCCCGGCTGAGCAGGCGCTCCTTTTCGGCCCTGGCCTGGGCGGCCAGCGCGGCCTGGCCCACCTCGTCCAGGCGCTCGCTCAAATGGGTCAAATGCACCGTCGCCGCGCCCAAGCCGCCCTGCTCCACCTCCTGCCAGGCCCGCTCGTTCAGGCGGTAGAGGGTCAGGGCGCGCACGGCCTCGGCGACGCTCTTGGGCGGCAGCTCGTCCGCGGCCTGGGCGACGACTTCTAGCTGCGCCTCGCGGCCGAAGAGGTGCTTGCTGATGCGGCGCGACGGGATGTCGGCCTGGATGCGGAAGGGCAGGGTGACATGCGTGCCGGCCTCGGGCGCCTCCACCAGCAGCTCCAGCAGCACCGCCAGTGGGGTCCTGGTCTCCAGCGGCCCCATGCGGCAATTCTGGCCCTCAAGCGCCAGCGCCTGGGCGAAGGGCGCGACCTTGAAGGCGGCCTTGACCGCCACGTTGGGCGGGAAATCGTCTATCCACTGCAGGCTGTGGGCGTAGGTGGCGCTCAGCCCGTCCACCCGCCAGCGCAGGCTCTCCATGACCTGGCTGGGCGCGCCGATGTGAGCCGATTGTCCGCCTGAAAAGCCGGCCAGGCGGTCGAGGAACTGGTCGTTCCAATCGGAGCCAATGCCGAAGGCGCTGATGTCAATGCCCCGCTCGGCGGCCTCGCTGGCAAGCTTGAGGCACTCCTTGGTGTCGCCGTAGGTGTTGCCGTCGGTCAACAAGACCAGGTGGTTGGTATAGGCGTCGAGCGGCAGGCGGCCCATCTCTTCCACGGCGGCCGTCAGCGCCGGGTAAATCTCGGTACCGCCGGAGGTGTTGATCGTGCGGATTCGGTTCTGGAGGCCGCTCCGGTTTTGCAGCCGGCCGGCCGGCCAGAGCACATCGGCCCGGTCGCTGAAGGTGACCAAGGACAGGACATCTTCCGGGGTCAGGTGCTCAATAATGGCCAGGGCGGCTTCCTTGACGGCTTGCAGCCGGCCGCCGGCCATTGAGGTGCTGCGGTCAATCACCAGGCTCAGGTTGAGCGGCCGGCGCTGGCTTTGCCCGCCTTGCGGGGCGTGCAGGCGGAGCAGCAGGTAGACGAGTTGGCCCTCCGGCTGGGCGACCAGCGCCTGGCGCGACAGCTCCACCTCGATGGCAAGCGGCTCGGCCGTCATCATCGTCCTGAATGGGCTTTAAAGGCGGCCAGCACCAGGGAAATGTTGTCAGTCCCTCCGGCCTCAAGGGCCAGCTCGACCAGGTGATCGGCCTGGGCGGCCAGCGAACTGTCGGCGGCGAGCGCCTGGGCGAGCGCCTCGGCCGGCGCCAACCCCCACAGGCCATCGGAACACAGCAGCAGCTTGCCGGCCGGGGGCAGCATGCGGGTGTAGGTGTCCAATTCAAGCTGCTCGGCCTGGCCGACGGCCCGGTAGAGGGTGTTGCGCTGCGGGTGCTGGGCGGCCTGGGCCTCGCTCAGCTGGCCGGCTTGCACCAGCCAGTGGACGTAGGTGTGGTCGCTGGTCAGTTGGGTCAGCTGGCCGTCCGCCCACAAATAGGCCCGGCTGTCGCCGACGTGGGCCAGGTAGAGCCGCCGGCCGAGGAGCAGGCAGGCGGTCAGGGTGGTGGCGCTGTCCTGCTCAGGGTCGGGATCGTAGATGGCCCGGTTGGCGGCCTCGGCCGCCTCAGCCAGCACCTCCTGCACTGGGGCAGTCGCGCCCGGCCCGCCGCCGGCCGGCGCGTGCAAGAGCGGCAGGTAGAGGCGCTCCAGCAGGTCGGCGGCCACGCTGCGGGTCACAATCCGGCTGGCTTCGTGGCCGTCGCGGTGGCCGCCCAGGCCGTCGGCGAGCAGGTACAGGCCGAAGGAAAGCAGGGGCGCCTCGCCGCCCGACTCGGCGGTAAAGGCGAAGGTGGCGTCTTCGTTGCGCGGCCGCAGCCGGCCTGGGTGGCTGCGCTGGACAGCTTCCAGGGCCAGCTCGGGGCTCGACAGGCGGCCCGTGTCCAAGCGCGGCGCTCCGGCCGCCAGGGCGGCCGTTTTGCCGCCGTTCGTCTTACTCACTCGTCGCGCCATAGGCACCTTTCTAAATACAAGGGGCTGTGGGCCGTCTGCCTTAAGCCCTTAATTGCCAAATCCCAGCCGCGTCTCAGGCCGGCAAGGCATACAGATGGTGGTCACACGAGCCGATGTAGACGATGCCGTCCACGATCACGGGCGAGGCGACCACCATGCCGCCCGTCTCATAGCGCCAGCGCAATTTGCCGCGGCGCTGGTCGAGGCAGTAGACGGAGCCGTCGGTGGCCCCAAAATAGACAGCGTCGCCCCACAGGGCGGGCGAGGAGCCGATCTGGCCCTCGGTGCGGAAGTTCCATATCTGCCGGCCGGAGAAAAGGTCGAGCGCGTACAAGCGGCCGTCGGAGGAGCCGATAAAGACGATCTCGCCGCCGATAGCGGGCGAGGAGACGACGGCCCGGCCGGTGCGGAAGCGCCAGACGGCCCAGCCGGAGCCGGCATCAATGGCGTAAATGGTGGCGTCGAGCGAGCCGACCAGGGCCAGCTCTTCGGCCACGGCCGGCGACGAGGTCACGGCTCGCTTGGCCTGGAACTGCCAGACTACCTGGCCGGCGAGATCAACGCAAAAGATGTAGCCCTCTTCGGTGCCAAAGAAAATGCGGTCGTCGGCCAGGAAGGGCGAGGAGCGCACCGCGCCGTGGGCGCGCACGTTCCACACCTGGCGGCCGTTGAGCACGTTGATAGCGTGGAAAATGCCGTCGTCGGAGCCGAAGAAGGCGTGGTCGAAGGCGGCCCGCGGCGAGCCATAGATCGGCCCGCCGGCCTGGTAGCGCCAGTTCAGCCGGCCGCTGCTGGCGCGCAGGCTGTACAGATGGTGGTCGGCCGAGCCGACCAGCACGGCGTCGCCGTACACGAAGGGCGATGAGGCGATGCCGTCCAGGGTGGCGTGCTTCCAGGCGAACTCGCCGCTGTCGGCCCGCAGGGCGTAGAGGTTGCTGTCGTAAGCGCCCACGAAGACCAGCTTGTGGGCCACGGCCACGGTCGAACGGATCTCGTCTTCGGCCAGGAAGCGCCAGACGGGGACGACCCGGCCGGCTTCGGCGGCCCGGGCGGCCATGACTGGGGCGCGGGCGTCGGCCGGCCCGGCCGGCGGGGCAGCCCCAGGCGGCTCCAGGCCGTTGCCGTCGGTCATGACGCCGTCCGCGATAGCGCCGATCTCCATTAGGGCGGCGCGGACGGCGGTGGCGTCCGAGTAGCGGTCGGGGATGTCATAGGCCAGGCAGCGGTTGATGATCGCCTCCAGGGACGGGGCTACCGCCGGGTTGGCAGCCCGGATGGGCCGCTCGGAGAAGGAGAAGGGCGGCTCGCTGCGCGGGTCCTGGCCCGTCAGCAGGTGGTGGAGGGTGGCGCCCAGGGCGTAGACGTCGCCAGGAGGGCCGGCCTCGCCACGGTATTGCTCCGGCGGCGAATAGCCTTCGGTACCGATCATGGTCCCCTTGACGCCGGCCTGAAAGACGCGGGCGATGCCGAAATCAATCAGGCGCACCCGGCCGTGGGGATCGAGCATGATGTTGGAGGGCTTCAGGTCGCGAAAGACCACCGGCTGGGGCTGGTGCTGGTGCAGGTAGGCTAAAACGTCGCACAGTTGCAGGGCCCAATCCAGGGCCAGCTCGGTGGGCGTCAGGCCGTCTTGCTCGCCCAGGCGCGCCTCTAGGTCCTGGCCGCGGATATATTCCAGAACCAGGTAGCTGCGCTCGGCCTCGGTGAAAAAGTCGTAGATCTCCGGCACTGCCGGATGGGTGAGGGTCGCCAGGATGCTGGCCTCCCGCTCAAAGGAGGTGATAGCCAGCTCGCGCATCTGGCGGTCGGCCGGGTGGATCATCTCCTTGACCGCGCACAGGCGGGTTACGCTGGGGAAGTGCAGGTCGCGGGCCTGGTAGACGGCGCTGAAGCCGCCCATGCCCAGCGGCCCGCTGATCTCGTAGCGCCCCTGAAGCAGGGCGCCGGCCGCCAGTTGGCCCTCCCGCCGAGATTGGGGATGCTGGCGCTTGCCGGGTAAATCCCGGGTGGTAAATCCGCCGCTGTCAGTCACTGCACGTTATGGTTGGGGCCGTCCACCCCTCCTAAGGTTACTCCAAATAGGGCCACCGCAAGCCATTATACGGGAAGGGGCGCAGGCGCGGCAATCGCACCTCCTTCCCCCTGGGGCGGCACGGGGGCCTGAAAGAGGGCGGCCGGGGCCTGAAAGAGGGCAGGCCCGGGGGGTGACGCGGGCTGACGCCCGCCGACGGGGGCGATTCCGTATTTGTAGGGGCAACCCCCTGTGGTTGCCCAATTCTGAGGGCGGGCACAGGGGCCCGCCCCTACAAGGCTGGCCTCGGCCCCAGGCCGCCACTATAATTGCCCCATGTCTGAACGCCTGACCCATCTCGACGAGGCCGGCCGGGCCCGCATGGTGGATGTCGGCGCCAAGCCGGACAGCCGGCGGGCGGCCGTGGCCCGAGGCGCGGTCGTCATGCGGCCGGAAACGCTGGCCCAGATCATGGCCGGCGACATGCAGAAGGGGGATGTGCTGGGCGTGGCCCAACTGGCGGGCATCATGGCCGCCAAGCGCACCAGCGAATTGATCCCGCTCTGCCACCTGCTGGCCCTCAGCCACGTTGAGGTGACCTGCACGCCCGACCCGGCCAACGGCCGGGTGGAGATCGAGGCGAGCGCCCAGAGTTGGGGCAAGACCGGCGTCGAGATGGAAGCCCTAACGGCCGTCAGCGTGGCCGGCCTGACGATTTACGACATGGCCAAGGCGATTGACCGCGAGATGCGCCTGACGGACGTGCGGCTGGTGGCCAAGTCCGGCGGCCGGAGCGGCGATTATCGCGCTGCCGAATGAGCCGGTGCAGATCGAGGCGCGCCTGTTCGCCAGCCTGAAGGACGGCGCCGGCCGGCCCAGCATCCGCCTCGAGTTGGCCGAGCCGGCCACAGTGGCCGACCTGTTGGCGGCGGCGGCCGAAGCCTACCCCCGGCTGCGGGCCCTGCTGCCGAGCGTGCTGGTGGCCGTCAACCGCGCCTATGCCGCGGCCGACACGCCCCTGGCGGCCGGCGACGAGGTGGCGCTGTTCCCACCGGTCAGCGGTGGCCAAGGGGACGATGGCCGGCCGGCCTACTTCGCCCTGACGAGCAAGCCGGTTGATCTGAACGCCGTCCAGGAGCGCCTGTGGCGGCCAGACGTGGGCGCCATCGTGACCTTCAGCGGCCGGGTGCGCGGCCAGACGCGGCGCGGCGGCCTGCCGGCCGAGACGCGCCACCTGGAGTATGAAGCCTACCAGGAGATGGCCCACCAGAAGATGGCCCAAATTGCGGCCGAGATCTGGCAGCGTTGGCCGCTGGTGAAGGGGATTGCCATCGTCCAGCGCGTGGGTAAACTTGAGGTCGGCGAGTTGACTACCCTGGTGGCTTGCGCGGCCGGCCACCGCGACCAGGGCGCTTTTGAGGCGGCGCGCTTCGGCATTGACCGCCTGAAGGAAATTGTCCCGGTGTGGAAAAAGGAGGTCGGCTCCGACCACAGCGTGTGGATCGAGGGCGACTACCGGCCGACGCCGGCGGATAACGAGATGAGGAGGGACTGAGACATGTTGACCGAAAGAATGCGTGAAGGGGCGGCTTCAGCCGCCATTCTTGGGCTGGCCCTGGCCCCCCAACAGGCCGAGGAGGGCTTTCGCGTGCCCTGGTGGGCCTGGGTGCTCGTCATCGCCCTGATATTGCTGGTGCTGCTGATCGCTCTGGTGCGCAGCCAGGCGCCGGGCCCACCTTTGCCAAAGGGCGGCGTGCAGCCGGAGCCGCCCCGCCAGCGCGCCCCGGCGGGCCGCCGCGCCAGCGAAATGGACGCGGCCGCCCACGCCGCCATGGATGAGCCAATGGCCGCGGGGCCTGAGCCAGCCCAGGCCCTGGAGGCGGCCGAAGAAGTCCGCGCCGAAATGACCACCCCGCCGCCGGCCGCGCCGGCCGCCGAAAGGGAGGCCCCGGCCGCTGAGATGGAACCGGCTGAGCCGGCCGAAGAGATGGAAGTGCCGGCTGAGGAGATGGAGGCCGAGACCGCGCCTGAAAGGGAGGCCCCGGCCGCCGAGATGGAACCGGTTGAGCCGGCCGAAGAGATGGAAGAGCCGGCTGAGGAGATGGAGGCCGAGATGGCGCCTTCGGCCGGCGCGGCCGACGAGCTGGAGCGCGTCGAAGGCATCGGGCCGGCCATCGGCCGCCTGCTGCGCGCCAACGGCATCACCACCTTCAGCGATCTGGCGGCCGCCAACAGCGATCAGTTGCGCGCCTTATTGCAGGGCGCTAACCTGCGCATGGCCGATCCCACGAGCTGGCCCGAACAGGCCCGCCTGGCGGCCGAAGGGCGCTGGGACGAATTGGAGCGACTCCAAGACAGCTTGAAGGCCGGCCGCGCTTAAGGGAGCGGCCGCCAGCCTAGACCAGAAATCGCAAGGAGCGCCAGCCTGAGAAGATATGAGCCCTGACCACCTAAACCACCATCGTCGCGTCGTCGTCACC
>JBOGUG010000104.1:0-10034 GCA_050696115.1 Promineifilaceae bacterium (SeqCode)
GTCCAGCGGCGCGTGCTGGCCAGAAACGACGCGCCTTCGGCCGCCGCGAGCGCACTGATCTGCCCTAGAAATCGCTGATAATCAGACTCGCCCCGGCCGAAGAAATCGAGATAGGTTGGCGGCACCGGCATTTCAACCACGATCACCTCTACGCCGCGTTTCTCCTGCGCTAGGATTTGCTGCAGGCCGTCCAAGTTCTCCGGACGGAGGTGATAATCGCCAAGCAAGCTGAAGTAATAGTCCACGTGGCGACTGCTTCCCGGAACCGGCCGTTCCTGAACGTAGTCGCCCACCGTCGGGTCGGGGTCGTAGCCGTTGGACAACGCCTGCGCCTGGCCGCGCCAATTGTGGATGCCTCGGCGGAAGTCAAAGCGCAGCAGATTGCCAAGCGGTTCGAGAGCCCGGTACAGCGCGGAATGCTCAACCAGCCAGCCGGTTACGGAGAATTCACCGCGGCGGTACCTGATCCAGCTCGAATCGAGGATGGCCCTCGTTGCCTCATCACTTCTTGGGACGGCATAGTCGCGCGCATCGGTGCCGTAGATGAGCAGCCGCGGCCGGAACTCCTCGACCAGGATTTGAGCGAGTGTCCCAGCCGCGGCCGCCGGCAAACCATCCACGCCGAAGTTGAAGCAGCGCAGCGAGCGGCCGGTTTGCCTGCCAAAGCTCGTGGCCAACATCGCCGGATCGAGGCCCCGCCAGACCATCGAGTTGCCCAGAACAAGGCACTCCGGCGGCCCAAATGTGGCTGCGGCCTTGGTCAGGCGATCCATCTGGAACTCGAACTGGCGGTGATTTGTGCCCCAATCCTGCGTCGCCAAACGCGCCTGGGCGGCCGGCGTCCGAGCCAGCGCCTCACCGGCCGCCAGGAACAGGGCCAACAGGAGCAGGGCCAAGCCGGCTGTAGAGCCTACCGGCCGGCGCAGCCGCAAGGTGGGCTGTCGGTCGTTGCTTGTGGCTGGCGTTGTGCTGACCACCAATGAACGGTATTGAGCCACCGGCGCCTAACTCACCCCTGGCCGGTCGGATGGGTCCCGGCCCCAAAATAAGGCTTGCAGCGGCTCAGGAGCCAGCGATTCCTCCAGGCGCAACAGCCACTTCTTGGCCCAGCGCAGCCAGCGCGCGGCCGAGCCCGATGCCGGCAGCCAGGCCGGCCGGCCGAGTAGCCAGAGCGCTCGCCTGACCGCCCGGCTTAGCTCCGGGGTGTCCGCTCCCTGCTCTTGCAGGTACCGGGCCAGCCATTGCAAGAATTTCTGCCTTTCTTGGGCCTCTGCGTGACTTTGTCGCGCCCTGGCGACGGCCGAATGTGGGTGTTGCCGATATTTGTCCCAGCAGCTGGCCCAAACGGCGACTTCGCCTGCCAGGCAGAGCTTGGCGTAGAAAACCTGGTCTTCGTAAATGCCCCCAAACGACTCCACAAATCCGCCAAGACGCTCGGCCAGGGCTTTCCGAACCAACAGACTGCCCATGCAGGGCACGGCCGCTTTTCCCTCCAGAAACAGCGGGAGAACTGCCGTGCCGGCGTGAGCCATTCCAGAGGTAATGCCGAGCGCCGGCATGAAATCCCGGCCCTGATCGGCCGGCGCGCCGGTCCAACTGTGCCAGTAGAGCGTGTTGCCGTAAAGCCAACCAGCCCGGGGCTGCCGCTCCAAGATCGCCACCTGCCCCTCCAGCTTGGTTGGCAGCCAGACGTCGTCCGCATCGAGAAAGGCCAGGTAGCTGCCGGCCGCCGCCCGCAGGCCCAGATTGCGCGCAGCGCTGATGCCGTGATTTTCGCCCCTGGGCTGGCGCAGCGCGCGCACCTTTTCGGGCAATCTGGCCGCGTACCGGCCGGCGATCTCCGGGCTGGCGTCGCTGGAACCATCGTCAATGAGCAGCAGCTCCCAGGCCGGATAGGATTGGGCCAGCACGCCTTCGATCGCCTCGGCCAGGAAGTTGGCGGCGTTATAGACCGGGATGATCGTCGAGACGAGCGGTTCAGCCTTCACGAATGCCCGCCAGCTGCCGGCCGGCGCTCCACTCCGGCCGAGGCAGCGCCGAGTCGCCGTACAGGCCGCCCATATCAAAGGCCTCGACAACAGCCAGGATCGCGTCCACCTCATCAGTCGTCAGCTTTTCTTGCCAGCCATACAGCCGATCCGCCCCGGTCACGGCCGCGCTCTCGTAGCGCGACGTCATGGACGGCCGGCCCAGGCGGTCGAAGAGGTTGTCATCGTAGGGACGGCCGAGGGCGTGGAAGAGGCGTGGCGCCTCGACCTCAGGTTGGGTGATCAGGTGCTCATAGAAAATGACGTGGGCCTCGCCGGGGCTCAACTGGCGGAGCGGCACCAGGTTGCAAATACACCAGATCACAGCGTTCCGTTCCACTTCGCTCCTGGCGCGTTGAATGATTTCCAGGTAGTTCTGGAGAACGTCCGCGATCAACTTCGGCTGGCTGAGAAACGGTGCAATGTCCATCGTTGGCACCCAGCCCAATTGTAGGCGCGACCACACCACGGCGCACGGATGGCGCACCACGAAAACGATAGGCACTTCCCAGAACCGGCGGCGGATCCATTTGAGCAACAAATTGGCGCGAATCTCCTTCACCAGCCTGAACTCAGGCAGGAGACGGTCCACCTGGCGGTCGATCCATGGATGGCGTATCGCGCCGCTGAATACCTGCTGACAGAAAGCGGTCAGGCGCTGGTCGTCCTCCTCCGGCCGCATGTACTGGTAATAGTTGAACGATCGGTAGGGCGCCACGAGTTGGTTTTGAAAGGGCTCGAACATGATGCGACACGAGAACTGAGAGGCGATGATTTCGGCCAGCCACGTCGTCCCGCTGCGGGCGGCGCCGGCCACGATCATCGCTCGCGCCAGGTCCCGATGCCGATCCCGGAACAGGCGGCGGCTAAAATTCCGGCGAAACCGGATGGTGGCCCGGCGCAGCCGCCATCTGATGTAGCGGCCGTTTGGCATCAAGGTTGGCATCGCCTGCGTGCTCGGCCTACCTGGCCTTCGCCGTCGTCAGACCAGCCAGTGGCGCAGCCAGCGGCCGAATCGGTCGCCGTCCCAGTCGCCCGGCCACAGGCGCGGCAGTTGGAAGGGGTCGCTGCCGCGCCGGACGACATCCGGCCCACTGGCGCAGGCCGAGGCGAACCCGGCCGCGCGCACCACGGCCGCCGTCGCTGCATCCACCGAGCCATGCGGGTAGGAAAAGTGACGCACCGGCCGGCCCACGATCCCCTCAAGGCAGGCCCTGCTGGCCACCACTTCGCGCCGCTGAGCCTCGACCGGCAGGCCGGCCAGCGCCGGATGGCTGGCGCTGTGGGCGCCAATCGTCCAGCCTGGGCTGCCGGCCAGCTCGACCAGCTCCGGCCGGCTGAGGGCGGCCGCCTCCCGATCGCCCTCATCCCACGAGAAGCGGCCGTCCAGAAAGTCGCTGGCCACGAACAGGCTGGCTGCCATCCCCGCCTCGGCCAGCAGCGGCGCGGCCGTGGCCAGAACGTCGGCGTAGCCGTCATCGAACGTGATCGCCACCGAGCCCGAGGTCCACCCGCCGCCTTTCAGTTCGGCCAACAGAGCCTCCAGGCTGATCACGCTTGCCCGTTGGCCCAAGACCGCCAATTGGGCCGCAAAGTTGGCCGGCGAGACGCACAACCGGTGCCGGTCTGCGGCCGGCTCCGCCACCCGATGGTAGCCCAGGATCAGCGCCCGCGGCCCCAGCCGGCTGCTCAGCCAGCGGCCGGCCACCTTGAGCCGTCTAAGGCGCGCCAGCTTGCACTCCTGCCTTGCGAGCCCGAATGGCGATCAGCAGCTGGTAATCCGGGTCGCGCTGGGCCAACTCGTCCGGCCGCAACTCCTCGGCCGATAGCCCGTGCAGAAAGGCCGTGGCGGCCAGCACATTGCCGTAAGCGCTGATCTCGACCTGGCCGTTGGAGAAGGCGCTGCCGAACAGCCGCGCGGCCGAGGCGCTGGTTAGGCGCCAGTAATCTCCCCACCGATCCATGTCGTAGCGGCTGATCTGCGAGATGCCCGGCGCGGTCGCCAGCAAGACGCCGCCTGCCTTCAGCAAACGATACAGAGTCCCGATAGCCCCCTCGAGCTGGTAGATCAGGTGTAGTGTCTGGGTGCAGATGATGCAGTCGAATCCCTCGGCCGGGAGGTGGGCGGCGTCGGCCAGGTCGGCCACCACCGTGGCTTTTGGGCTTTCAGGTGAGACGTGCAGGATTTCGCTCCGAGTGACCTTGTCCGCGCCGTAACGGCGCGTGTAGGTGTCATCGCCGATTTCCAGCACCTCACCCTGAACGTCCCCGGCGTTGGCGGCCAAGAAATGCTCGATGTAATACCGGTCAACCGGCCGGCCCCGATCCAGGCCCCAGACCCGGCTGATCGGAGTCGTGTTTCGCAGATCGCCAAAATCTACGCGGCCGACCGGCGGATTACGCGAGTAGAGGACGAACCTCCGGTAAAGATTGCCGGGCATGATCCGCTTGAGCAAGCCGCGCCAGAGACTGAACATCTAGCCCTTCACACCGGCCGCTTCAAGCCGAGGTCGGCTCAACCGGAGGGATCCCGACCCGTCGGGCGATCTGTGGGAAGAAATGGGCCAGGTTGTGACCAAAGCCGAGGCTGAAACGCCGTTCCAGTAACCACAGCAGAATGTAGCTTACCAAGCTCCCCGCAGCGATAGCCAGGATTAGGCTGGCGAGGCCGGGCCCGATCCGGTCGAGGCCATACGCCGCCATACCACCCGCGGCCGAGGCGAAGACGACTGCAACCAGGGGTGATCGAAGCCCGCCCAATGAGCCCGGAAACAGCCGCGTCATGAAAAGGGCGCTGATCACCTGTGAGGCAGCCACAGCCGGCAGCCAGGCGGCGGCTGCCCCAACCGCGCCAAAGCGGCCGGCCAGCCACCAGACCAGCATGACCAATAGCGCGTATTGAACCAGCCCGACGGCCGTCGCCCGCTGAGGCTGGCCCAGGCCGCGCAGGATCGGTCTGGTCGCGTTGCCAAAGAGGCCGATCATGCTCACCAGCGCCAAAATGCGCATAATGGGCGCCGTTCCCACCCATTGCGGACCCAGGACCCCGGCCTCCAGTGATGGGGCCAGGGCGATGATGAGCATGCTGGCTGGATAGAGCAGCGCGGCCATGCCGCTGAAGAAAGTGCGAAAGACGCGCGCCGCCAGTTGCACGTTGCGCTGCAGCCGGGCGTAAAGTGGGAAAGCCACACTCCCAACCACCTCGCTGGCCACCTCGGCCGGCAAGAACGCGATCTGCGACGCCAAGTAATAGAGCCCCAGCTCGGCCGCTCCAAGCTGGCGGGCAATGGCGATGCGCAAGATGTTGCCGCCTGCCATGGCGATGAGGCTGCTGAAATAGATCCAGCGCCCGAACTGGAGCAGCGGCCGGATTGCCGCCGCATCCAGGATTATTCGCGGCCGGTGCGGCGCGACCCTGTACGAGATAACCAGCCGAGTGATGGACCCGGCCAGGGTTCCGATCACCAGGCTCCAGACCCCGAGCGGCAGGGCCAGGGCGATCGAAATGACCGTGTTGGCGAGCGCCTCGCTGAGCCTGAGCGCCGCCAACGGCCGGAAGTGGAGGTCGCGGGTGAGCCCGGCCACCTTGGCGCTGGCCAACGCATCGAGCAACGGCCGAAAGGCCAGGACCCTGATCAGCTCGACCGAGCGCGGCTCTGAGAAGATTTCGGCGGCGAGCGGCGCGGCCAAAAAGACGCCGGCCGTCACCACCAGTGCGCGGCCCAACGTCACCGTCCAGGCGGAGTTGTAGCCCCGCTCGTTCACAACCGCCCCCTGCACCAAGGCTTCGACAATGCCGAAGTTGGTGAGGCTCAGCATGAAGCCAATGGCGCTGGCGGCTATTGTTAACAGGCCAAAGTCGTCGGGCCGCAGCAGCCTGGCCAGGATGAGAAGGCGGAGCAGAAAGATGAGCTTCAGTCCGCCAAGCTGGATGGTTTGCCAGGCAAGGGCGCTGCCCGCCCGCTGAACCAGATCGCCGCTCACGTCGCCGGCCTCCGCCGCAGCCCGGCCCAGACGCCGGCCGGCATGCCCGTAAGGTAGGCCACACCGAAGCGCCGTAGCTCGCCGTCGCCGCTGAGCAAGCCGCGCAGCGCCCGGCGCGCCGCCCGCGCGTAGTTGACCCCCAGCCGGGCGGCGATAAACCAGTCGCCCTGGCGCAAATATTTGCCGTAGAAACCGCCCTGGCTGCGGGCGTAATCGTGGTACTGCCGGCCGCGCTGGCCAGCGTCGCGCCAATCGTGGTGGGTCACGGCCACCTCAGGCGCGTAAACGATAGACACGCCGGCCCGCAGCGCGCGGTAGGCCAGCTCGCCGTCTTCGGCCGTCCGGACCGATTCGTGCTCGTCGAAAGGGCCAATCCGCTGCAGAACCGCCCGCGCCAGGCCCATGTTGCCGCCCGAGAGGGGGTCGAAGCGCAGGCCCGGCCGGCGGCTGATTTTCGGCTGCAGCGCGGTCACACTCAGCAAGATCTTGTCACCGCCGGCCTCCACCCGGCCGGTCACAATGGCGTCCGGATGCGCTTCCAGCTGGGCGGCCATCTTCGCCAGCCAATCGGGCCGCACGAAGCAGTCGTCGTCGGTTATGGCCACATAGCGGCTGCGGCAGCGTTCGATGCCCCGGTTGAGGCCGGCCGCCCGGCCGCGCTGGCCCGAGGACACATAGACGGCCTCGATGCCGGCCGCGCCTAGGGCCTCCACCCAGGCAGCCACCTGCGGGCTGGCGCCCTGATCCACCACCATCAGTGAGCCAGGCCAGGCGTCGCCGGCTGCGATGTGGCCCAGGCTCTGGGCCAGAATGGCCCGGCCGAGGGTAGGGATGACAACCGTCAGCTGGGCCAACACCGGCCGGGGGGCCAGCGATGCGACGTTCAAGCCAGGCGGCAGCATGCAGAACCCGTTGGCCTCATGGCTCCAAGAGATAGAAGGAATAGTTCGTGTCGTTGACCTGGCGCCAGCCGGGCAAGGCGGCGTCGCCGGGAACGTGCTCGGCCACAATGGCCGCGGCCCCAGCCGCAGCGAAGGCCTCAACGACGTCGGCCTGCAACTCCGGCTCTCCACGCCAAAATGGCGCTGCGTCCACGTCCAGCAGTTCGGCCACGATCTTGAATCGGCCCAACCGAGCCCAGTAGGCATCGAAACCATAGCCGATCAGCCCAACCGGGTCGCCGGCCTTCAAGCCGGCCTGCTGCAGCGCCAGGGCCACCTCGCCCGGCCAGCTTGGCGGCCGGGTTTGAGCTTCGGCCGGCGTCGCGGCGCTTTGCCCGGTCTGGAGGTCCTGGTACCCCGCCAGAGTGAAGGCAGCCAGGTTGAGCAGCAACGAGAGCAGGATCATCGCGCTGGCGGCGCTTATCAACCGTCGCCACGCCTGCGTGTCGCGTAGCCGGACGTTGGCGAGCAGATCGGCCCACAAGAGCGCGACCATGGCGCCCACATAACGCCCCTCGACGTAGACCGCAGCGTACATGGCGAAGCTCGCCAGGGCGATCAGCGCCAGCCCCCAGTTGGAAACGGCGTCCCGCAGTCCAGCCGGCCGCCTCCGGCTCACGACATGCAGAATGACGACGCCCAGGAGCAAGCCGCCCTGTTGGCGCACCAGCAGGTCGTGGAAGAACAGCCCGGCCCGCAGCAGTTGCCCAAGCTCCCGGCCGAAGTCCCATGGAATCAACAGGCCCTCGTACCAGTAGGAAGGATCGGTGGACACCGGGTAGGTGCCGCCGATGGGCGCGCCAAACTCGTAGACCGGTGGGGATTCTAGCAGTTGGCGGGTGGGGTGGAGCGGCGCGCCAAAGCCGGTCGGGCCGCCCTGCCAGTGGGGATAGGTCAGGCCCAGCACGTGGCGCGCAAAGGTCAGTTGGCCGGCGTCGCCGATAGTCGGCCGCCCTTTGGCCTGTGAGATAAGCGCCACGTAAGGCAGGCTAACCAGGCAGAAAGCCAACAAGCTGAGCAACACGCCGGGCGCGTTGCGCCGGGCGCTTCGGCCCGAAAAGAGCCCGACGCCCAGGAAGAGGAACGCCAGCGGGAACATGATGGCCTTGGCCAGATAGCCCAGGCCCAGGGCGAGGCCAAGTAAGAGGGAGGCCAGCCATGTTGGCGCTGCTCGCCGCATCCGCACGATGAGGCCGGCCACCAGATAGACCAAAGCGGACATGAGCATGTCAGGGGTAACGGACCAAATCTCAATCAGCGCTAGCGAGACGGTGATGAAGATCAGGTAACCCAGAGCCAACCAGGCCGGCTCGGAGAAACCAATCGCTTGATCGCCGGCCGGTCCGCGCAGCCTGTGGTGGCGAAAGCGGCCGAGCTGCCACCAGAAGAAGCCAAAGCTGGCCAGTGCAGCCAGATAGATCGCAAAGTTGACCCACTGCGCCAATGGAAATTCCTGGGCCATGCCCGGCCGGGCCACGGCAAGCACGGCGCCTAAGATCCAGGAATACAGCGGACTCCAAACGGAATTGATGGCCGTAGCCCAGTCGCCGCGCAGATAGGCGTCGCCGATATCCAGGTAGGCAATGCCGTCAGCGTTCATCGAATAGCGGCCGGCGGCCGCCCAGGCGTAGGCCGCGCCGAGGGCAATGGCCAGCAGATGGAACACGATAGTGAGCGGCCGCGTCAGGGAAGATGGGCGCGCCAAGGGGATCTGGCTAGCTCGAGCACTCTCCATAGCATTGCTCATCCGGGCTCATCGGCCGGAGTGTCCTCACTTGGAGTTGCCTGCCCTTGGGCCAGTAATTCCTTCAGCCCCAGCTCCTGGATGAGGGCCGACTGGCGGGCCGATAGGAGCGACAATTGGACGCTGAAGAAGATCAGCACGATGATCACAAAAATGAAAGCCAGCAGGCTCAGGGCAGAGGCAGGGAAGGTCGCCCCGACCAATTCGGTCACCAGCGCCAGGAGAGGCGGCGCCGAGATGATGATCATCATGCCCCCCACGGCCAGGCACCAAAGGACCGCGTAACCCACGATCAGCTTGTGGGTTCGAACGAGGTTAAGGATCAAGACGATCAGGGCCAGGCCAACCAGATCAATCAGGACAATACCATGGCTCGTCATCGCGCGCCTCGCTTCTCGAGGAGGGCATCCACGGCAGCCACGGTGGTCAGCAGCAAGGTTTTAGGCGGGTATTGAAAGACGCTAGCCAATGAATGCATCGAGCGGCCGTGGGCCCGGTCGATTGGCACTACCGGCACTTCTACGATCTTAAAGCCGAGTAAACCGAGGCACGCCAGCAGCTCGATGTGAAGATCCATGAACGCGCCCCGCACAGCCACGCCGCAGGCCTCGGCCCGTAGCGCCCGGAAGCCGGAAGTGGTGTCGTATATGCGCCGGCCGAGCAGCGGCAGGGAGAGGGCCGAGAACAAGCGCTGGCCGACCTCTCTGGTCAAAGGCGCTTTGGCAGCCCGGCCGGCCTTGAAGCGCGAGCCGATCACGACATCGGCCTGCGCTTCAATCAAGGCAGCCACCAGGCGAGGGGCGTCTTCCGGCCGGTGTTGACCGTCGGCATCCATCGTCACCACGACCTCGTAGTCGCAGAGCAGCGCGTACTTGATGCCGGCCTGCAGGGCCTGGCCATAGCCCAGGTTAGTGATCAATCTGAGCTGCTTTTCGCCCAGGCCGTTGACCACTTGGCCGGTGCGGTCTTGCGAGCCGTCATTGACTACCAGGCGGTCAAAGGTCGGCGCGGCTTGGCGCAATTGCAGCAAGACCTGGCCAACAGATTGCTCCTCGTTGAATGCCGGGATAATGACCAACACACGTGAGTCCGCCGCCATTCTTCGCATAGTAAGAGTGATTACTTAGGGTGACCCGCGGCCGGCTGCGCAGGCAGCGCCAGCAGGCGCGCATAGTGCCCGGTGACATCCGCGGCCGCGTAACGCGCTTCAACCGTTTGCCGGGCGGCCGCTCCCAGCCGTCTGGCCAGCGGCCGATCGCCCGCCAATCGAATCAGCGCTTGCCCAAGCTGGGCCGCGTTGCCTGGCTCCACCAGCAAGCCGTTCTGTCCATCTTGCAG
>JBOGUG010000105.1:0-5740 GCA_050696115.1 Promineifilaceae bacterium (SeqCode)
GCGCTGGCGGGCGCCGGCATCGGCGCCGCCACGGGCGGCATCCTGGGCGCTTTGGTCGGCCTCGGCATCCCTGAAGAGGAGGCCGGCCATTACGCCGAGTCCGTGCGTCGCGGCGGCACCCTGGTGACGGTGAAGACCGACGACCACCGCCTGGACGAGGCCGAGGACATCCTCAGCCGGCACGGCACGGTGGACATAGACACTCGCGTCGCCGACTGGCGCGATGAGGGCTGGGCCGGCTTTGAGGCCGAGGGCAGCTACGAGACGTATGATCCTGAGTTCCGCGAGCATTACAACCGCGCCTATGCCGGCAACGGCGGTGACGGCGACGCGGGCTATGCCCGCTTCATCCCCGCCTACCGCTACGGCTACGTGCTGGCCACTGACGCGTCCTACCGCGATTACAGCGACTGGAACGACCTCTCGGCCGGCGCCCGCCGCGACTGGGACCCAGCCTACGGCGACTGGAACGAATTCGAAGGCTCAGTGCGCCACGCCTGGGAGCGAGTGAAAGGCGGCGTCAGGCAAGCCGGCGACGACATCGAAGATTTCTTCGACCCCGACGACGATTACTTCAACAGCTACGCCTCCCGGTACCGCAGCCACTATGACACCCATTACGCCACCAGCGCCTACCCCTACGCCAGCTTCGACAACGCGTACCATTACGGCTATGCGTTGGGCACCTATGACCGCTATGATGACTATGATAGCTGGGAGGAGCTAGAGCCGAATGCTCGCCGCGACTGGGAGCGGAACTACGACGAGCCGTGGGATGACATCAAGGGCGCGGTGCGCCACGCCTGGGAAGATGTCACCAACGCGGCCGAGGACGCCTGGAATGAAGTGACCGACCCGATTGACGGCCGGGACAACCACTAGGCTCAACCAGACAGCGACCAACGGGCGCTTCACAGAAGCCGGCCGCGGGTTGCTGAAACGGACATGAAAAGACCCCCTGGCACTGCCAGGGGGTCTTTTTTTGCAGCCGGGCCGGCCGGTTGGGAAAGAGGAGCGGCCTCTCGGCCGCGTGCACAAGGGGTTCAGCCCCTTGCGCCTACCTGTCCGGCCCGGTTAGGGTTTGTTGACTGTGCTGGCCGCCTAGCGGCTCGGCATCCGGCCGCGCTCGCCCTCGTTGGCCTCCAGGTTGATGCCTTCGCCTGATAGGCCGCCTTCGGCGAGATCGGTTAGTTTCTCGTTAGCCTGGCTCTCCTCGTCGAGCGTCTGGTTGAGGAGGTCGGCCGCGTCCGAGTGGCCCATCTCCTTGGCCATGGAGGCGGCTGTGCCGTAGCCGGCGATCTCGTAATGCTCGACGCGTTGGGCGGCGCCGATTAGAGCGGCGTCCTTGGCGGCCGGCTGGCCTTGCATTCGGATGATCTCGTCGCCTTCCCTGATTAACCCTTCCATGCCCACGCATTTGTGGGCCGGGGCATTGTCGCCCAGGTTGCGCAGGATGGTTTGGAGGCGGTCGGCGTGGCTGCGCGTGCGTTCTAGATGATCGGTGAAGGCTGCGTGCAGTTCCCGGTCGGTGGCCGCCTGGGCCATCTTGGGCAAGGCTTCGATTAGCTGCTTCTCGGCGCTGTGCAAGTCGGTAAGCTGGTGCAGGAATACGTCGTGAAGTGTATTCAATTGCATTAGTTGTCTCCTTGGCTCCCGTGGTCCCAAGGTCATAAGGAATATGTCGCGTTGTCAGCCGGCCGCGCCGGCCGGTTGACTGCGTTCGATTATAGGCGCTCGGCGGGGAGAAACGTGTATCCTGGCATGTGTCCAGGGTATAGAAATGGATATAGGCGCGGCCGGCGCTAGGCGGCCGGCTCGATGCGCCCCTCCAGCTTTTGCAGCTGCTCCTCCAGCTTGCGCACCTTGTCGCGCAAATCCTCGACCTGCTTTTTGAGCGCCGAGCCGTCGCTCTTATCGCTCTCGCGCAGGCCACTGATGACCTCGTCCAGCGCCACCCGCTCCTGATGGCTGAGGCTGCGGCCGTAGGCTTCCAGGGAGGGGATGGCCTCGGCCGCCTTGACCGTCGCCAGGCCGCGCGCGGCCGCCCGGCGTGTGGCCGGCCAGGGGTCGCGCAGCAGGTCGAGCAGGGCCTCGACGACGATTTCCCGGCGCGCCTTCTCCAGCCCCTGGCCGATGTCGGCCAGGGCGGCCGCCAGGTGCGGCCGCAGGCGCTTGGCATGCCGGCCGTAGGGCAGCGCCTCCAGCAAGATGGCTACCGCCTCCGGCCGGTGGCTGGCGCCCAGGCCGCGGAAGGCGCCTGCCTGGGCGTGGTTGTGGAAGCCGGGCTCGCGCGTACCGGCCAGCAGTAACTCCCAGTCGGCATCTTTGCGCTGGGCGCCCAGGGAGTGGTAGGCAGCCCCGCGCGCCAAGGGCGGCAGGTCGCCCGCCAGACGTTCGCTCAGCGCGCGGCCGATGCGCGGGTCGCGGTATTCGGCCGCCGCCCTGAAGATCGGGGCGAGCAGCCGAGGGTCCGATTCCTGGGCCACGATTTGGGCCAGGCCCGCCACGGCCGCGTCGGTGTTGGCCTCGGACAGCGCCTGGGCGAACGCCTGGCGCGCGCCCCAGAAAGGCTCTTGGGCGTAGGCGTCCACGATGGCCTGGATGTTGGAGCGCTTGCCGGTCTTGGCCAGCTCATTGGCGGCCAGGATCCGGCCGACCACGTCCGGCGCCTCGGTTAGCTGGCGGCGCAGCATGGGGTCGCCTGGGTTGAACTCCAGCTTGTACAGGATCTTGCAGCCAGGGTCGAAGCGCACCTGCTCCGGCTCGGCCTCCATCTTAATGGTAAAGACGTGCCGGGCCTGGTCGAGCTTGATCGGCAGGCTGCGCGTCTCGCCTTTGACCTGCCAGCTGAGGTTGGTCGAGAGGGCGAACACCGGAATGCCCTTGCCGGCGTCGGCCTGGGTCTGCTCGACCTCGAAGGTTCCCAGCTTCTGCTTGCTGTCGTAGCTAAAAGAAACCTTGAGGTGGGGATAGCCGGGCGCGTGGAACCACTGGTCGAAGAACTTGCCCAGCGAGCGGCCGGAGAACTCTTCCATCACGTCGCGGAAGTCGTCGGTCTCGACCACCCGGCCGGTGTAGCGCCGCAGATACTCCTGGACGGCCGGCCAGAACACCTCGTCGCCCAACTCGCAGCGCAGAGTATGCAGCCGGCAGGCGCCACCTGGATACAGGTGGCGGTCGTAGAGCTGCCAGGAGGATTTGAAACGCCGGGTGACCAGCGGCCGCTTGTAATCCTCGTCGGCCTCGCGAAAGTAGCTGCGGGCGTGGTCGTAGAAAGTAAACAGGCCCTCATCCTCGTTGAGGTACTCTTCGTTCCAGACCTGCTCGATGTATGTTGCCCAGGACTCCTTGAGCCAGGCGTGGGCGAAGTCGCGCACGACGACCGCGTCGCCAAAGTAGCTGTGGGCCATCTCGTGGACGTTGACCAGGTCGGCCAACCAGGCCAGCTCCGTGCCCATCTCCTCGTCCAGGATGAAAAACTCGCCCCAGGACACCAGCGAGATGTTCTCCATCGCGCCGAAGATCGCCCCAACGGCGAACTGGTAATATTTGGGCCAGGGGAAGGGGCGATCTAGCTTCCTAGTCATCCAGGCCAACATGTCACGGGTGCGGCCGAAGCTGCGCAGCAACATGGCCTGGTCATGCTGCCGGTCGCTGAAGTAGGCCAGCTCAACTTGCTTTTCGCCGTCGTCGAAGGCTCCGTCGTCGGCGCGGACGTAGTCGCCGATGGTGAAGCAGATCAGGTAACTGGGGCACAGTTGTTCGAGCCGCCAATGGGCCGTCTTGGTGCCGTCGTCGTGAGCCGTCTCCTCCACCAGGTAGCCGTTGGCCAGGATGGTGTAGCGCGCGTCGGCCCGCAGGTGGAAGTCGAGCGTGGTGCGCACGTTGGGCAGGTCTATGCAGGCCAGCCAATGGCGGGCGCGCTCGGTCTCGTGGTCGCTGGCGACGTACCAGGGCGCGTCGGGGTAGGCCTCGTCGGGGTGGGAGAAGTACAGTCCGTCGGCCGGCGACGTCACCTGGTAGCTGACTTCAAGCCGGCGCTCCTCATCGCGCTCGAACGGCTCGGCCCAGTTGACAGTGATCAGCGCGCCGTCGTAGCTCCAGCTGAGCGCCCGGCCGGCGGCGTCGCGCACTTCCACTCCCTGGAAGTCCATTGCGTTGAGCTTGATCTCGCTGCGGCCGGCGCGCCGGGCGCGCACAGTGGTGGTAACCGTGCCACTGACGCTTTCGGCGGCGATGTCCAGCTGCAAGTTTATGTCAAGGTGGGTCGGCTCCAGCTCCAGGTCGGGCGGATATTGGAGCGGGATATTGACGTTTTCGAAGACGCTCTCGGCCGCGTCGGCGGCGCGACGGTTAGCAGGCATAAGGCGCTCCTTGGGGTGCTAAGGGTGGCGGTCAGCGGCCGGCTGGCGCAAGAGCTGGAGTTTAACAGAGGTCGGCCGGGCGTGAAAGCGCGCCGGCAGCGGCAAGCCATATCTGCCCGTACTTGCCCTCGGCCGGCGGATGGACTACCATCAGCGGCCGGGCCGTGGAGCGGCAAGGGATATACTGGAGGAGAGCGAAGCAACATGGACACACAAAGCAACGGACAATCGGCCGGCAGCGCAGTCGCCACTCTGGCCGGCGGCTGTTTTTGGTGTTTGGAAGCGGTCTTCGACCGCGTTGAGGGCGTCACGGAGGTTGTGTCCGGCTACGCCGGCGGGCACGTGAGCGACCCCAGCTACGAGCAGGTGTGCACCGGCCGAACCGGGCACGCCGAAGTGGTGCAGGTCACCTTCGATCCACGGGTCATCAACTACCGCGAAATCTTGCGGATCTTCTTCGCCATCCACAACCCGACCACGCTGAACCGGCAGGGCAACGACGTGGGCACGCAATATCGCTCGGCCATTTTTTACCACAGCCCATCACAGCAGGAGGCGGCCGCGGCCGTCATCGCCGAGCTTGAAGCGGCCGACCTGTGGCCGGATCCGATTGTGACCGAGTTGGCTCCCATCGAAGCGTTCTACGCGGCCGAGGCGTACCACCAGCGCTACTTTGAGCGCAACCCGTACCAGGGCTACTGCCAGATGGTGGTCGCCCCGAAAGTGGCCAAGTTCCGCAAGAGCTTCGCCAACCGCCTGAAAGCAAACGCCTAACGGGATCGCTCAACGCCGGCCCGCCCACCAGATCGCCCGGCCGTCACTGACCAGCTCAACTTCGCCCGGCTCGGCCGGGGAGACCAGGCTGGCGCCGCCGGCCGCGGCCCAGCCAAGCAGATCCGGCCCGGCCGGCCCTGCGCCAGTGTATACCACAACTTGCGGCCGCACGGCTGCCAGCAGCGCCTCGCCGGCCGCGCCGGCCGTCCACAAGAGGTCGGCCTCCAACGGCCGCCCGCTCGCCAGCAGGGCGGCCTCGGCCTCAGGCCCGGCCGCGCCCAACAGCAGCAGCCCCAGCTCCCCATAGTCCAGCCGCAGCGTGAGCCCAGCGCCTTGACCTTCCCGGCCGGCGGCCGGGGCCAGCACCTCCAGGCGCACGCCATCGCCCAGGTCGAGCGCCTCGCCGGCCAGGACGTAACGGGCCGGCGCGGCCGAGACGGAGGCCGTCCCACCGGCGGCCGCGCCCGCCAGCAGCAGGCGAGCCCGATAGCCGCCCAGCGCCTCGGCCAGGTTCGCGCCATCAGCCCATCCAAGGGCGACCAGGTCAAGCTCCCGCTTCCAGAAGGGCAACCAGTCGCCCAGCGCCTCGGCCAGCCCAGCGT
>JBOGUG010000106.1:0-3482 GCA_050696115.1 Promineifilaceae bacterium (SeqCode)
GGGTATAGGGGGGAGCCTATAGCCCGCCCAACGCCATAATTTGGGGGAAGTCACCTTTGGAGGCCTTTGCGGGAAGAGTCAGGGCGCGCGCCGAGCGCGCCCTTACTCATTCCGCCGGCCGCGCCTAGGCCAGCAGGCCAATTAACACCACCCGCACAAGCTGGGCCAGGATGAGCAACACCAACGGGCTGAAGTCCAGCCCGCCGGCCGAGGGCAGGAAACGCCGAATGGGCGCCAGCAGCGGTTCGGTGAGCCTCTCCACCCAGGCGCGTAATTCCCAGGCGCCGTTGACGAAGACCAGGATGAAACGCAGTAGCAATAGGACGAACAGAGCGTAGTAGATCAGGTTGATCAGGGTGATGACTAAGCCAATCATACATGTTCCTCCTTAACGCGGCGCGTCGTCAGGTGGGCTGGGTTAGCTCCCGTTCGCCAAATAAGGCCCGGCCGACCCGTACATGGCTGGCGCCCTCTTCAATGGCGATCTCGTAGTCGTCGCTCATGCCCATCGAGAGTTGCGACCAGGGCGCATCGGGCAGTTCAGCTGATAGCCAGGCGGCCAACTGGCGCGTCCGGCCGAAGAGCGCGTGCAGCGTCTCTTCCCCGCCGCCCCAGGGCGCCATCGTCATCAGGCCCACCGGCCGCAGGCCGGGCAGCTCGAGCAGCCGTTTCCCCAGCCGCCTAAGCGCCTGGCGCTGGCCAAGATCGCTCTCCCAGCGACTACAATCCAGCCCCGCCTTATTCGTCTCTCCGGAGACATTTACCTCGATGAAGATCGGGAGCGGTTGCTCGGCCCGGCCGAGCTCTAGCAACCGGTCAGACAGGCGGCGGGCGATCTTCTCGCGATCCAGGGCATGAAAGGCGTCGGCGTGCTCGGCCACCAGGTTGCTCTTGCGGCTTTGTAGAGAGCCAATCGCGTGCCAGATGATCCCGCTTGCCGCTGGCAGTTCGGCCTCCACCTGCGGCCGCTTGGCAGCCAGCTCCTCGGCCCGGTTCTCGCCGAAGTGGCGCAGCCCGGCCGCGTAGGCCTCGACAACCACCCCGGCCGGCCAACTCTTGGTCACGGCCACCAGAGTGATGTCCTCGGCTCGCCGGCCGGCCTCGGCGGCCGCGGCCGCGATTCGCTCTTGCACCTCGGCGTAGCGCTCAATCAGTTCCATACCGGCCAACTTAATCACCTCTCCAGCAGGATTGTGACCGGGCCGTCGTTGTGGATCTCGACCAGCATGTCGGCCCCAAAGCGGCCACCAGCGACTGTCAGGCCGCGGCCGCGCAGTTCATCGCAAAAAGCCTCGACAAGTGGCTCGGCCTGCTCCGGCCGGGCGGCGGCGCTGAAGGACGGCCGTCTGCCCTTGCCCGTCTCGGCGTAAAGGGTGAATTGGGAAATCACCAGCACGGCCCCGCCGACCTCGGCCAGAGAGCGGTTCATCTTGCCCGCTCTATCCTCGAACAGGCGCAAATCGGCTACCTTGGCGGCCAGCCAAGCCGTCTCGGCCGGCGTATCATTGCGCGCTACGCCCACCAGGGCCACGTAGCCACGGCCAATATGTCCCAGCGTCTCGCCCGCGACCCGCACCTCGGCCTGGCTGACGCGCTGCAACAGGACGCGCATGGCCTGCGATCGGCCGCAGCCAGCGGCTAGAGGATGCCCACCTGGCTGTGGTCGCCAAGGGTCAGCTTGTGGGCCTTGGGCTTGATCGGCGAACGCTCCAAGCGCACATAGCGGCCGATCAGGCTATCCTGGATGCGGGCGCCGATGTTGCGAATGTGGCTGTGTTCCAGCACCATCGAGTGCTCAATCTCGCTGCCCTCGACGACGACATGATGGTAGAGGCTGGTGTAGGGCCCGACGTAGCTGTTGATGATGCGGCTGTCCTCGCCGATGATGGCCGGGCCCCGAATTACGCTGTTGATGACTTCGGCCCCCTTCTCTACCGTCACCCGCCGGCCGACCTTGCTGTCGCGATCCACGTAACCCTCGACCTGATGGCTTAGCTCCTCCAACACCAAGTCATTGGCCTCCAACATGTCGTCCGGCCGGCCGGTGTCAATCCACCAGCCGCGGTGCACGTAGGGGTGCACCGTCTTGCCGTTGTCTATCAGCCACTGGATGGCGTCGGTGATCTCCAGCTCCCCGCGCCAGGACGGGGTGATCGTGTTCACGGCCTCCATGATCGAGCCGTCAAACATGTAGATTCCCACCAAGGCCAAATCGCTGGCCGGCTTGGAGGGCTTCTCGACCAATTGGCGGATAGAGCCATCCTCGCCCAATTCAGCCACGCCGTATTGCTCCGGCCGGGGCACGCGAGTCAGCACCACCTGGCTGTTCCAGTCGCTGTGGCCGAACTCGGCGATCAGCGAGCTGATGCCGCCCTGGATGACGTTGTCGCCCAGGAACATGACGAAGCGATCCCGGCCGAGAAACGGCTCGGCGATTTTAACTGCGTGGGCCAGGCCAAGGGGCGCGTCCTGGGGGATGTAGCAGACCTTCAGGCCCCAGCGGCCGCCCCGGCCCACGGCCTCCTGGATCTCTTCGGCCGTGTCGCCGACCACGATGCCAATCTCGCGAATACCGGCGTCGCGAATGGCCTCGATGACCCGAAACAGCACCGGCTTATTGGCCACCGGAATGAGTTGCTTGGCGCCGGTGTAAGTCAGGGGGTAGAGGCGCGTTCCCCGGCCGCCGCTCAAAATTAGACCTTTCACAATTCTCCTCGTGGGTTGATCGCGCCTGGCGGCGCTGGCGGAATTGTAACAGGTATGCGCCCGGGCGGCAGCGAGCCTACGGCCCTGGCAGCGCGTACAACACGTAAGCCCCGCCGGCGACCTCGGCCAGCGGCTCAAGCTCTTCTGAGAGAAAAGCGGCCAAAACAGGTGGCTCCGGCGGCTCGTCGCCGGCCGAATAGCTGGCCAACACGAGATTGAGCCCGGCCCGAAAGAGAAGCACGTGCGTAAAGCCGCGCCCGCGCAGCGCCCGTCTCGCCCCGGCCGCGTCCCCGTGCAGGTGGGTCAGGTGGCCAAAAGCGTCCAGGATGCTGTCCGGCTGGCAGTCCAACCGGCAATAGTAGGAGCGCGGCTCCCACAGAAAGAAGACGCGCGCCCCGGCCGGCAGGCGCTCTTCCAGCAGTTCCATCGCCGCGTAATGGGCGCCGAGGCGGCGGCGCAAGTTTTCGGCCGGGCCCTCCTGTCCGCCCAGGTAGGCCCAAGGCTGTTGCGGCAGCCAGTTGAGAACCTGCACGCTCAGCCCAACCGCCAGCACCAGACCCGCCACCAGCAAAAGCTGACGCCGGAGCGAGAAGCGGGGCGTATCGAACTCGGCCAACTGCTCCAGCATCCAGGCCAGCGCCGGGCAGAGGGCCACAAAGGCCGGCAGCAGCAGGCGCGATTGCCACAGCGGCGCCGACTGGATCACACCATAGATCCAAAAGGCCAAATGAATCAGGGCGAAAAACAGCGTCGCGGTCAGGGCGGCCGGCCGGCGC
>JBOGUG010000107.1:0-5519 GCA_050696115.1 Promineifilaceae bacterium (SeqCode)
GCGCCGGCCGGCCGAAGCGCTGGCGGCTGCCCTGCGCCGGGCCCAGCTTGAGCACGTCGTCATTGCCGCCCGCGGCAGCAGCGACAACGCCGCCCGCTACGCCAAATACGTCTTGGGCAGCCTCAACGGCCTGAGCGTGGGCCTGGCGGCCCCCAGCCTGTTCACGATCTATAAGCGGCCGCCCCGTTTCGGCCGGGCGCTGGCCCTGGCCATCAGCCAGAGCGGCCAAAGCCCCGACATCGTGGCCGTGCTGGCCGAGGCGCGCCGGCAGGGGGCGCTGACGGCCGTGATCACCAATGCGCCCGACTCGCCCCTGGCCGAGCAGGGCGATTTCGTGCTCGAACTGGGCGCCGGCCCGGAGCAGGCCGTGGCCGCCTCCAAGACCTACACCGCCTCTCTGGCCGCCATCGCCCTCCTCAGCGCCAGCCTGGCCGACAGCGATGAGATGCGGGCGGCGCTGGAACGGCTGCCGGCCGCGGCCGCCGCCAGCCTGGCCCTGGACGCGGCCGTGGCCGAGGTCGCGCCGCGCTACCGGGCCATGGCGCGGTGCGTGGTCATCGGCCGCGGCTACAACTATGCCACCGCCTTTGAGCTGGCCCTGAAGCTCAAGGAGCTGACCTACGCCGTCGCCGAGCCGTACAGCAGCGCCGACTTCCTGCACGGCCCCTTGGCGCTCATCGAACCGGGCTTCCCGGCCATCGTCATCGCCCCGTCGGGCGCCATGACGGCCGAGCTGCGGGCCTTCAGCGCCCGCCTGCGCCAGCGCCAGGCCGACCTGTTGGCCATCAGCGATGACGCCGAGACGCTGCGCCTGGCAGCGACGCGGCTGACCCTGCCTCAGAGCGTACCCGAATGGCTGTCACCCCTGACGGCGATCCTGCCCGGCCAGTTGTTGGCCTTGCATCTGGCGGCCGCGCGTGGCCACGACGTAGACGCGCCCCGCGGCCTGCGCAAGGTGACCGAGACGCGCTAGGAGGGGCGGCCGCCGAGGGCGCCAGCAAGTCGTACAGCCGGCCGCGCCCAAACGCGAGGAGAGCGCTTGACATTCCAGTAACTAGAAGGTTTATAATAACCTCGCGGACGATGACGCCATGCAAATTCAAGAGTTAGCGGCCCTGACCAGCCTGTCACCCAAGACAATTCGTTACTACGAAGCAATCGGTCTGCTGCCGGAGCCTGCCCGCCAGCCAAACGGCTATCGCGATTATGACGCGGGCGACGTAGCCCGGGCGAAACTTGTGGCTGGTGCGCGCCGCCTCGATTTTTCCTTGGACGACATTGCCGAAATCTTGGCGATGCGCGACCGGCGCGAGGCGCCTTGCCGGGTGGCGCTCGACCTACTGCAGCAGAAATCCGATGAGATAAGCCATCGCATTGCCGAGTTGCAGCGGCTGGAAAACGAGCTGCGCCAGCTCCATGCCCTGGGCCTGACCTTCCCGACCGACGACGTGGAAGGCAAGGCCTGCATCTGCCACCTGATTACCGAGAAAGCGAGTGACCGGGCTCAATGAGTCCAAGTAGCGCAGAACGAGATGGGTAAAAATGCTGAACGAAGCAGCCGGCCGGCGAACCGGACGACGGGGACGGCCGGACCCGAGCTGGCCGCCGAGCGCCAGGCCGCAAAAGGGGCCAGGCTCAACCCGCGCCCAACCCGCGTCCGGGCGGCGTCGAGGGCCGGCGACGGCCGCGCCTTTGATCTGCTGGTCATTGGCGCCGGTTCGGCCGGCTTTGCGGCCGCCAGTCGCGGCGCTGAACTCGGCTACCGGGTCGCCATGGCCGGGGCCGGCACGATCGGCGGAACTTGCGTCAACGTGGGCTGCGTGCCCTCCAAAGCTCTGATTCGGGCGCTGGAAGCGCACCATCTGGCCGGCCAACGCCGCTTCCGCGGCGTGGAGACTCGGGCGGGCCGCCTGGACTGGCCGGCAATTATCGCCCACAAGGATGAACTGGTGCGGGAGCTGCGCCAGAGCAAATACGTGGACGTGCTGGCCGCTTATCCTGCCATCACCTATATAGAGGGTCGGGCGCGGCTCGCCGGCCGAAATGGCGCGGAGATTGGCGGCCGGACTTACCTGCCCGGCAAGATCATCGTGACCAGCGGCGCCCACGCCTGGGCGCCGCCCGTTCCGGGCCTGCCAGAAAGCGGCTTCCTGACCAGCACGACGGCGCTGGATTTGACAGAGTTGCCGAAATCTATGCTCGTATTAGGCGCCGGCGCGGTTGGCTTGGAACTGGCCCAGACCTTTGCCCGCGCTGGCACGGCCGTTACCCTGCTGGAGCTATTGCCTCGAATTGCCCCGTCTGAAGACGAGGACATCAGCCAGGCGCTGGCGGGCTACCTGGAGGCCGAGGGCCTGACCATCGTCACCGGCTTCCTGGCCGGCCGCGTCGGCCAGGAAAACGGCCGTTATCGCCTGCGCGGCCGACAAAATCAGCGCGAGTTGGCGTTTGAGGCGGAGCAATTGCTGGTGGCCGCCGGCCGCCGCCCCAACACAGACGGCCTGGGCCTGGTGGAGGCTGGCGTGCGCCTGGGGCCACAAGGCGAGATCCTGGTTGACCAAACTTTGCAGACGAGCAACCCGGCCGTCTATGCCGCTGGCGACGTTCTGGGGCGGGAGATGTTTGTGTACGCCGCGGCCAACGCCGGCGCGCTGGCGGCCGAAAACGCCCTGGAGAATGCCGGCCGGCTCTTCGATACCAGCTACATCCCGCGGATTACCTTTACCGATCCCCAAATCGCCAGCGCCGGCTTGACCGAGGCTCAGGCCCGTGCGCAGGGCTTCAAGGTCCGGGCCGGCGTGCTGGCCATGGAGCACGTGGCACGCGCCCAGGTGTCGCGCGACACGCGTGGGCTGATCAAGATGGTCGTGGATGAGGCCAGCGATCGCCTGCTGGGCGTGCATACGTTGGCCCCCGAAGGCGGGGAAATCATTCAGACGGCCGCGCTGGCCATTCGCTTCGGCATTACAGCCCAGCAATTGCGCGAAACGATGTTCCCCTATCTGACCAACGCCGAAGGGCTCAAACTGGCTGCCCTGAGCCTGGAGCGAGACGTGGCCCTGCTCAGTTGCTGCGCCGGCTAGGGCAGCTTGCCGGCCGCTGGCATGAGGCCGGCTTGCCGGCCGAGCAGATCAAATGAGGTGCTTACTTAAATGAGTGAAAAATCTGCCGGTCCAACCGCTGCTGACATCGCCGGGGCGCTGCGTGACGAAACCGGCGAACTGGGCCTGAGTCGCCAGCAGACGCGTCTCTTTATCCAGGCGCTGCGGCTGCTGGCCCTGGGTCGGCCCGTCACCCGAGAACAGGTGGCGCAGATCGCCGCCGGCCTTGAAATGCCCTCCGAGGAGGCCCAGACAACCCTTGACTTGATGAGCGAGCGAAGCGGGCAAGGCGGCGCGGCGCAGATCGTCGGGCTGGGAGGCCTTTCGCTCAACAACTGGACCCATAAGCTCCGGCTTGGCGGCCGGGCCTTTTCTACCTGGTGCGCCTTTGACACCTTGTATCTGCCCCCGCTGCTCGGGCAAGTGGGTGAGGTGGAATCGCCAGACCCTATCACCAAGGAGCCTGTCCAGCTAACAGTAACCCCGGCCGGCCTGGGGCGCTATTCACCGGCCGGCGCGGTCATCTCCATGGTTGTCCCCCAGGTGAGCGGCCAGGGCCTGCAGTCGGCCGAGCAAATCTGGTCCACCTTCTGCAACTACTCCCATTACTTCGCCTCGCCGGCGACGGCCCGCCAATGGTTTTCCACTCAGGCAGTCGAGCCGGTCATCCTCGCCTTAGAAGAAGGCAACCAGCTCGCTAGCCAGTGGGCCGAAAGGCTCGGCCGGGCCGCCTAGGGGCGGAGCGCCTGCCCGCACAGGCCGGCCGCCCGCTAACCCCCATCCCCGGCCGCCAGGGCGGCCACCTGGGCGTGGCGGAAGCAGCCCACCAGGTGGTCGTTCACCAGCCCGGCCGCCTGCATAAACGCGTACATGATGGTCGGGCCGACGAAGGCGAAGCCGCGCCGCTTGAGCTCTTTGCTCATGGCGCGTGAGGCATCCGTCTCGGCCGGCAGGTCGGCCAGCGCCGTCCAGGCGTTCTGCACCGGCCGGCCACCCACGAAGCCCCAGATATAGGCGTCGAAGCGGCCGAACTCCTGCTGCACCTTGAGGAAGGCCTGGGCGTTCTGGACGGCCGCGCGCACCTTGGCCCGGCTGCGGATGATGCCAGCGTCGGCAAGCAGCTCGGCGACCTTGGCCTCGTCGAAGGCGGCCACTGCGGCCGGGTCGAAGCCGGCGAAGGCGCGCCGGAAGTTCTCGCGCTTGTTGAGGATAATGTTCCAGTTCAGGCCGGCCTGGAAGGCGTCCAGCAGCATGAACTCGAACAGCTTCTGGTCGTCGTGGAGCGGGGTGCCCCATTCGGTGTCGTGGTATGCGAGAAGCCGGTCGCCGCCGTAGGCGGCCCAGCCGCAACGGTCTGGCATGCCATCCTCCTGTCTAATTGTCAGCGGCCGTGGCGTTGCCGGCCGCTTAAAGCGAGAGACCTTTACGCCTTGGCCAAGGCCCGGATGCGGCCGAGGTCCAGGTCGCCCTTGGCGCCCCAGCCGCGTGTGCCTTCGGGTATCTGCGGCCGGAACTTCTCGTACAACCCGTAGGCCTGCTCTTCCAGCTCGGCCGGCGGGTAGGCCGCGGCCAGGGCCTCCATCGCCGAGCGGGCGGCCGGCAGGTCGCCGCCGAACTTCTTGGCCAGGTAATCGCTGACGCTGCCGGGGCTGATCGGCTCGCCTTTGACGGTCGCCCGTAGGCCGTCCTTGGTCTGCACGGCCGGCACGCGCCGCCCCAGCACAGGCACATCCAGCACTTCACCCGGCTTCGGCTCCTTGGGCCTGCCCTTTTCGCCGTCCTCGCCTTCGCCGAAGATGCCCAGCCGGCGGCCCTTGGCTTGGGCGTTGAGGCCAGCCACGGCCTTGCCGATGGTCAGCGCGGCCGGGCGGTCATAGCCCAGCCGCTCGGCGACGACCGTAGCCCACAGCGTCATGACCGGCGCCCGGTTGATCTTGATTTTCTTGTCTGCCATGGTTTGCTCCCTTGTCCAAAGCGCGCCTCTGAGCCTGCCGGCCGTTTCAAGCCTGCGGGAGGTTTAGGCGGCCAACCGCTGCAGCTCGGCCAGCGGGTCGCCGCCCAAATGGAAGCGGACCACGCGCCGGCCGGCGGCCCGCAGCGCCTGGGCGTCGCCCAGCGCCTGGGCGTCGAGCAGCACGCCGAAGCTCAGCGCCGAGCCATTCTCGCCGGCCCGGTCGGGGATGGGCGCGTCGGCCGGGTGGTCGGCCGTCAGTTGGATAAACAGCCCGTTGCCGCCATCGCCCTTGTGCAGTTGGCCGGTCGAATGCAGAAAGCGCGGCCCGTAGCCCAGCGTGGTCGCCAGCTTGGTCCGGTCGCGCAGCCGGCCGCGCAGCCGCGCCAGGGCTGCGTCCTTCTCGGCCGTGGGCGCCAGGTAGGCTTGCAGGGCGATGTAGTCGCCCGGCCGGGCCTGCTTGAGGA
>JBOGUG010000108.1:0-1712 GCA_050696115.1 Promineifilaceae bacterium (SeqCode)
CCGCCTGGCTGGAGACGGCCGCGCCGCTGGCCGAGCTGTTTGGGGCCGAGCTGGCCGCGGCCGTGCGCCTGGGCCAGCGCCGCCTGGAGCTGGCCTACCGCCGCCGCCAGGACGAGCGCCACATCGCCCGCTTCCTGCACCGCCAGGAACAGCTGGCGGCCTTCGAGCGCCTGCTGGCAGGCGACGGCGGCGTCTGGGCGCTCCATTACCTGGGGGTGGGCGGCGTCGGCAAGACGATGCTGCTGCGCTACCTGACCGCCCGGCTGGGGCCGGAGCGCGGCCTGCCGGCCGCCCGGATTGACTTCGACTACATCAGCCCCGATTACCCCGTGCGCCGGCCGGGCCAGCTCTTGTTGGAATTGGCGGCCGAGCTGGAAGGCCAGGGGCTGGACCCTTCCCATTTTGGCGCTTTTGCCCAGGCGGTCGCCGAGCTGCACGCCGAGGTGCCGGCCGAGGGGTTGCTGGCTGAGCCGCCGCCGGAGTCGCGCGCCGGCCGGCGCTACGCCGAAGTGATCAACGTCTTCGCCGGCATCCTGCAAACGCTTGGCAGCCCGCAAAAGCCCGTCCTGCTCATCCTGGACACCTGCGAGGAGCTGGCCAAGTTCCGGCCGGAAGGCGCTCGCCTGCCCAGCCTGGAGCGCACCTTCGCCTCGCTGGAACGGTTGCAGGCGACCGTCGCCGGCCGCGCCAACGGCGCCGGCCTGCCCTTCTGCGTCATCTTCGCCGGCCGCCGGCCGCTGGCCCAGAGCGGCTACGCTTGGCGGCTCAAGCCCGGCCAGGCCGGCGGCAAGCGCCACCTGCTGCCCGAAACCAAGGGCTACCTGGCCCTGCACGAGCTGCGCGGCTTCGATCAGGCTGAGGCCCAGGCCTTCCTGTGCCAAATCGCCGGGGTGGACCTGCCCTCGCCGGCCGTCTACCGCGCCATCCTGCGCCACAGCCGCGAGGCCGGCCGCTCGGCCGACCTGGAGCACGACCTGGAGCGCAGCCGGCCGCGCCGCTACCGCTACAACCCCTTCGACCTGGCCCTGTTCGCCGAGTGGCTGCGGGCCGAGCCGGGGCTGGAGGCGGCCCGCATCGCCGCCGGCGCGGCCGACCCCTACATCGAGCTGCGCATCTTGGAGCGGCTGCGTCAGGCTGAGCTGGCCCAACTCCTGCCCGGCCTGGCCCTGCTTGGCCGCTTTGACCAGGCCATCCTGGAGCCGCTGTTGGCCGCTTACGGCGGCGGCGACCCAGAGACCTTCCGCGAATTGGGCGACCAGGAGTGGGTGGATTACCAGCGCGACGAGGCTTCTGAGACCACCTACCTCCAGATTGACGCCAACCTGCTGCCCCGGCTGCGGCGCTATTACGGCGCGCCGCCCCAGCCGGCCACCGAGCGCACGCCCCTGCTGGAGGCGGCCCGCCGCAAGCTGGCCCCCATCCTGAGCGACCTGATCGGCCGCCCCGATTGGTCGGCCCTGGGCGGCCACCACCTCGAGGCCGCCCTGCGCGTGCTGCCGGCCGCCGAAGCCGCCCAGCTTTGGGCCGAGGTCGAGCGCCGCATCCCGCAGGCGAAGGATTGGGGCTGGGCCCTGCGCGTCCTGGAGCCGATCCTGGGCGAGGAGGGGCCGCTGGCCGCCGCCGAGGGGCCGCTCCACGCCCAGGCCCAGGCCACGCTGGCGGCGGCTCTGCTCCACCAGCAGCCCGACTTCGACCTGCGGCCGGTCTGGGCC
>JBOGUG010000109.1:0-1252 GCA_050696115.1 Promineifilaceae bacterium (SeqCode)
GCCTGCCACAGGGCCAGCAGCACCAGGCCGGCGTAGCCGAGTCCGGCGATGATGACCAGGGCCGTCTGGCGCGCCTGGCTGAGGCGGCCGCCCCAGCGCCGGCCGATGACCAGCGCCGCCAGCGGCAGGGCCTGCAGGGCGTGCAGGCTGAGGAAGTGGGCCGCGCGCAGGTCACCGCCGGCCGTGCTCCAGCCCAGGAAGGACAGGCCAGGGCCGCCGTCGGCGACGCCGACGCTGTGGCCGCCTGCGTAGAGGACCTCCTGGCCGGCGCGCATGGCGGCCGTCTGGGCGGCCGTCGGCCGCACCATGAGCATCCCGCTCAGCCCGCCTCCGAGAAAGACGATGAGCAGCCCAAGGCGCAGCGCCCAGGCCCGCGGCCGGGCCAGGCTGCGGGCCCGCAAGGCCAGCAGCACGCTCAACAGCAGCATAGTCCAAACGACCATGATCAGGCTGCCCATCGCGCTCCAGACGGCGTCGTCGAAAGGCGTCGAGCCGTTGAAGTGGCTTTGGACGCCCCGGCCGGCCTGCATCAGGATCAGGCCGATCTCGGCCCCCAGGGCCAGTGCGGTGACGGCGCCTATCAGCCGGGCGGCGCGCCGGCCGGGCAGCGTGCCCAGCAGCCAGGCCAGCGTGCCGGTGTAGAGCAGGCCGGACAGGGTGAACTTGATCGGCTTGAACCAGACCGGCGCGCCGGTCACCAGGCGCGGGTCGCTCAGGGCCAGGATCAGCAGGCCGGGCAGCAGGGTCGCGTACAGCGCCGCGCTGAGGGCCAGCGGCCGGCTGGCCGCCCACAGCCGGCCCCAGAGCTCGGCCAGCGGGTTGGAATCGGATTTCAGCCAGATGGCGATAGTTGTCATGGGCATACCTCCATTCAATCGTGATGAAGGCAGCATAGCCCGGCCGGGGTCATGTGCCCTAGTGGCAGAGGTCATAAACCGGGGCACGTGACGCCGGCCGGGGACGGCCAGAAATGCGGCCGGGATTTGGGGATTTCTTTGCCCAAGGGCATTGTAGGGGCAGGCCCCTGTGCCTGCCCGATTCTGAGGGCGGCGGGGGCTCGGCCGATTCGTAGGGGCACGTTGCAACGTGCCCCTACCCACGTTCCCCACCGGCCGCCTCACGCCCCGGGCCTGCGGCCCGGCCGCGGGCAAGATGCCCGCGCCACACAATGGGCGCGGCCGATAGCGGCCGTCGAGGAAGAACAGGTGGTAGACGGGCAGGATGACGGCCAGCCAGAGGGCCAGGATGAGCG
>JBOGUG010000110.1:0-2977 GCA_050696115.1 Promineifilaceae bacterium (SeqCode)
CTGTGGGGCCGCGGGGCGCGGGCCGGGCGGCCTGCACGTGCACCACATCCGGCCGTTTCGCGATTATGGCTACCTGCCCGGCCAAAACGAGAACTATTTGCAGGCCAACCAGGTGGACAACCTGGCCACGCTGTGCCCCAGCTGCCACCGGCGGGCCGAACAGGGCCGCCAGACGCGCTCGGCGCTGGGCGGGCTGGCCTATGTGCTTGGCAATCTGGCCCCGCTGTTCCTGATGTGCGACCCGGCCGACATCCAGGTGAGCGCCGAGACGCGCAATCCGCTGACCGACGCGCCGACAGTGGTGGTTTATGAGCGGGCGGCGGCCGGGGTTGGCTTCAGCCAGCGGCTGTATGCGGCGCACGCCGAGCTGCTGGCGGCCGGGCTGGAGTTGGTGGCCGATTGCCGCTGCCGCGACGGCTGTCCGGCCTGCGTGGGGCCGCCGGGCGAGATCGGGCCGGACACGAAAGAGGCGACCGGCCGGCTGTTGGCGATATTGTGCGGCCGGGCACGCCCGGTGAATTAGGGCGGGCGCGGGGGCGGAGGGCGGGCACGGGGGCCCGCCCCTACTTGCCGCGCCGGCCGGCGGGCGTTAATTTGGTAGCCGATGGCAATACCCAACCCCATCCCCCACCAGGCCAGCGGCCGGGCCGGGCCCTGGCTCCATTTCGCCCACGCCAACGCCTACCCGCCGGCCGCCTACCGGGCCCTGTTTGCGCGCCTGGCGCAGCGCTTTCGGCTGGTGGCCATCGAGCAGCGGCCGCTGTGGCCGGGCAGCCGGCCGGAGGCGCTGTTGAGCTGGCGCGAGCTGGCCGACGACCTGATCGCCCTGCTGGATCAGCTTGGCCTGAGCGGCGTTATCGGGGCCGGCCATTCGCTGGGGGCGGTGGTGACGCTGTACGCGGCCGTGGCCCGGCCGGAGCTTTTCCGGGCGGTGGCGCTGATTGACCCGGTCTTCCTGAAGCCGGCTCAACTGGCGCGGCTGGCCGAATTGCCGCGGCCGCTGACGGCCGAGCAGATGCCGCTGGTCAAGAGCGCCCAGCGCCGGCGCAAGCGCTGGGCCAGCCGCGAGGCGGCCTTCGCCCGCTTCCGGAGCAAGGAGGTCTTCGGCCGGCTGGATGACGCTGCCCTTTGGGATTATGTCAATAGCATCACTCGGCCGGACGGGCGGCGCGGCGTGGCGCTGAGCTACCCGGCCGCCTGGGAGGCACGCATTTACGGCCTGCCGCCGGCCGACGTCTGGGAGCTGCTGCCGCGGTTAGAGCGGCCGACGCTGGCGATCCGGGCGGCCGAATCGGACACGATCAGCCGGGAGGCCTGGGCCTTGTGGCAGCAGCTTCAGCCGGAGGCGACCTTCGTGGAATTCGCTGCCAGCAGCCATCTGCTGCCAATGGAGCGGCCGGCGGCCGTGGCCGAGGCGATCGAGGCTTTCGCGGCTGCCCCTCACCCTTAGCCCCTCTCCCCGGAGGGGAGAGGGGAACGGCGGTCGCGCCGGGGGCGGAGGGCGGGCACGGGGGCCCGCCCCTACATGCCGGCCGGCCGTTCTATTCGGCGTCCACCTGCGGCCGGGCGCGGGCCAGATCCGGCCGCCAGAAGCGGCAGGCGACCAGCTTGGCCAGGGTGGGAAAACCGTCCCAGGGGGTCAGCTTCTTGCCCTCCTGGCGGTGCTGGTAGCGGATCGGCGTTTCCAGGATGCGGACGCCCAGGCGCAGCAATTTGGCGGTAATCTCGGCCTCGATCTCGAAGCGGCGGCTCTCCAGGGC
Source organism: Promineifilaceae bacterium (SeqCode) (assembly GCA_050696115.1). GTDB lineage: Bacteria > Chloroflexota > Anaerolineae > Promineifilales > Promineifilaceae > UBA11865. The sequence continues at coordinate 1,761 of JBOGUG010000110.1, forward strand.
CAGCGACTGAAGCAGGTCGCGCTGCACCAGCTTGTAGCAGGTCTCCATGTCGTGCAGCTTTTGGCCGTAAAGCAGGTTGGTTGCCAGCGTCAGGGCCCGGTTGCCCCAGCGCATGAGCCGGCTGCGGCCGCTCAGGTCGCGGACGCCGTAGACCGCCTGGGCGCCGGCCGCCTCGTAGACCGCCAGCAGGGCGGGGTAATCTTCGGGGCAATATTCCAGGTCGGCGTCCTGGATGATGACCACATCGCCGCTGGCTTGGGCCAGGGCGGTGCGGATGGCCGAGCCTTTGCCCCGGTTTTCGGGGTGGGTGAGCAGGCGCGCCTGGCCGGCCAGCGCCTGGCCCAATTCGCGCTTGGTGGCCGCGTCCGAGCCGTCGTCCACCACCAGCACCTCTTTGGCGACGGGCACGGCCAGCACGCGGCCGAGCAAAACGCCCAGGGTGGAGGCCTCGTTATAGATCGGGATGATGACCGTGAGCTTCATGCTAGCTGGCGCGGCCGGAGCGCCCCTAGCTTAACCCAAGCGAGCCGGCCGGCAAGGCAGCCTTTCCTTCCTACCCGGCCGGCAGCCAGCGCCGGAGCTTTGTGCGAAAGCAGGGCCAGGCCGAGAGGCGGATTGGGCCGCAGCTTGCCTTGCCGCCAAGCGGATTGGGTTGGCGCCGGTGGCGCGGGGCGTCAGCCAGTCCGGCGGTAGACGGCCACCTCGGGCCCGGCCGGGCCGTCCCAGCCATCGCTGAACAGCAGCTCCCAGCCGGGCGAGGCCGGGGGCAGCGCCGCGGCCGCCAGGCTGGCGCTGCTGGCCAGCTCGTCGAAGGCGCCGGGGTCGTAGATCAAGACGTCGCCCAGGCGAAGGTTGCCGGCCGGAACCCCTTCCAGATTGCGAACCGCATAGGCTCGGCCGGCCAGCCAGGAATAGACCTGGAGGCGCATTGCCCACGGCCGGCCGGGGGCCCAGACCCGCTCCGGCGCGTAGGCGCCCAGCCGCCCGCTGACGCGCTCCACGACGCCGTTGGTGATCCGATCCGCCTGGCGCAGCGTGGGGCCCAGAGAAGCCGCAATGAGAAGCCCGGCCAGCACCTGGGCCGCGAGCCCGGCCGCCAGCGCCAGCCGCGCCGGCCGCCGGCCATGGGCGAACAGGTCGGTCGCCGCCACGCCAATGAGCAGGGCGGCCGGCACCGTCAGCGGTGTCAGGAAGCGCTCGTACTTCCAGATTGGCAG
>JBOGUG010000111.1:0-11483 GCA_050696115.1 Promineifilaceae bacterium (SeqCode)
TTGGCCGGGCCGCTAGTAGCTTGCGGCCGGGTTTCGCTCGCCGCGGCCGGCGGGCGCTCCGTCTCAGCGACGCCCGGCGCGGCCGAGCCGGCCGGCGCGCAGGCCGCCAAAAGCCAGGCCAGGCTAAAGAGAAGGGCGACCCTTAGGCCGCCGGCTGTGTGCGTTCTAGAATGCATGTTCACGAATGGGCCGGACGGCCGCGGCCGGCTCCGGCGGCCGCGGAGTATAGTCCCGGCCGGGAAACCTGGCCAAATTAGTATGGAAATACCAGTTGCCGGCCGGCCCCGGCCGATCTATAATGTTTAGCACATCTGTTCTAGTTCAAGGCCTGGCCGCAGGCGGGCCTTCCCACAGGCCGACGATCTGACCAAGAGTCAACACCATGGCGCTGAGCTATTATCCGGCCGAAGATGCCGCCATCGAATGGGATGGCTACCAGGACGCTGATGAGATCCCGGCGCTGGCGGCCGCGCCCCGGCCGCGGCAAATTGACGGCATTACGCTGGTCGCCGTGTTGTTGCTGCTCATGCTGGTGGCGCGCCTGGCGCTGGACCGGATCGGCCGGCCGGAGGCTCCGGTCGTGGCCGCCCAGCCGCCCCCGGCCGCGCCCGTGATCCCGCCGGCCGCCCTGCCCAATCCGATTGCGCCGCCGGTGGTGGCCGCGGCTGCGCCCCCCGACCCGGCCAGCTTTGTCCGGCCGTACGACAGCTACTGGGTCAGCCAGGGGCCGCACGGCTGGTGGTATGGCCATCAAGCGGTTGACATCGTCGCCGGCCGGGGTTCGGCCATCAAGTCACCCATTGCCGGCACAGTCAGCCGCGCTGGCCGGGACGGCCTGGGCAATACGGTGCTGGAGATCGAGAATGAGGTCTACCGGATCACGCTTTTGCACGGCCTGTACAGCGTGGCCGAGGGCGACACGGTGGCCCAGGGCCAGGTCGTCGGCACGGAGAGCAACCAGGGCAACACTACCGACCTTTTCGGCCGCTCGTGCCGCGGCCGCGACTGCGGCTACCACACCCACCTGGACGTCTTCGACAAGCGCCTCGGCCGGAACGTCAACCCCCTTGATTTGCTGAAGTAGCCGCCGGCAGGGCCGGATTGCGAGCGCCGAGAGAAAGGATCGCATCCTCTCACCTTTCTTGATCCCGCAATCCCGAAATCCCGGCCTCTTTCCGCGCAACTAGTGCGTGCCGGCCGTGTTTATGTATACTGATAAGGGTGCGGCCGCGCCGCGGCCGATTTAGCGTCTTCAGTTCGAGTAAGGAGGGTCTTTGATGGATCGGATCATGGGAGCGCTCACGTTCCGCAAGGGGGTCTACACCGAGGTCGAGAACGACCCCAGCTTTACCCCAACTGCCTGGGCGATCGTCTTCGTGTCGGCCTTTTTGAGCCAGCTGGGCGCCAACTCGGCCGATGGTTCGCTGGACATCGTGGCAGCCCTGGTGGGGGCAGTGTTCGCCACCATCACCTTCGCCGCTTTCGCCTGGATTATTGCCTTTGCCGGCAAGACCTTGTTCCAAGCAGACGTTAGTTTCAGCGAGATGGTAAGGGCCACCGGCCTGGCTTACGTCTGGAATGCCGTTGGCGTCCTGGGCCTGCTGGCCCTGATCGGAGACGCGCTCGCCTGCGTCGCTGCGCCCATCGTGTTCGTCGGCGCCATCCTATGGATCGTGTCTACCCTGATGGCGACGCGTGAGGCCCTCGACCTGGATTGGGGCAGGTCGCTCGTGGTCGTCCTTATCGCCGTAGTGGTCTACGTGATCATAGCGTTCATTTTCGGGCTGATCGCGGCTGCCATTGGCCTGGGCGTCAGCCTGTTGGGCGGCGCGGCCGGAGCTGTCACGCCTTAACGGACGCCTGAGTAAACTGTTCGCTTGAGTTAGAGTGGGGCCTCCCGGTCGGGGCCCCACTCTTTTTCTATGGGGGCCGTTGGCTCCTAGACAGCCGGCTGGGAATGGCGCATAATGTAGAAGCGTGCTGCTGGCCGTGGGTTGCGTCCGCTCGTTTCGATTCTGGTTGGCCAACCAGACCGGTCTTATTGAGCCTGTAAGCTTGGCAGAGGAGGAACCCATGACGCAGCCGCGGCGAATTAGCCTGACGTTGGCCTTTGGCCTGGGGAGCCTAGCAGCGGCCGGGCTCTGGCTGGCGCTCCTGGCCGGCCCGGCTGGCGTGGGCGCAGCCGGCGACGGCTGGCACACCGCCCCCGACGCGCCTTTCCTGTTAACCCGCTTCGACGCTGAGTACTCGCCCACAACCGGCAAGGTCTATTTCCTGGGCGGCCGGCTGCCAGACGCCAACACCGACGGCTCGGTCTGGGAATTCGATCCGCTTACAGGGGTTTACGCAGACACGCTGGTGGACATGCCGGTGCCCATCTCGAATTACGAGATCGCCCTTCTGTATGAGGGCGACACCGAGGTGCTGGTTGTCTTCGGCGGCCGGCCGCAGCCTGGGGGTGTGGTCAACACCGTCCAGGGCTACCGGCCGGCGACCAATGACACCGTGGATTACAGCGCCACCGACCCCTATCCACTGCTAACCGCGCCCGGCGGCGTAGAGGTGGTGGCTAACATTGCCTATGTCTTCGGTGGTTTCGACGCCGTGAGCACGGTGGCCAACACCTACCTGTTTGACATCAACGCGGCCGCCGGCAGCCGCTTCACGGCCGGCCCGGACCTCAACCTGTCGCGCAGCTATATCGCCACCGCGGCCGTGGACGGCCTGATCTACGCCGTCGGCGGCGACACCTTCGATGGCGCGGCCCTGATCCCCCAGACCATCGTCGAGACGCTGGATACGGCCAATCCGACAGCCTGGGACGACGCCGGGGCGACCGATCTGCCCGTGGCCTGCGACGAGAACCAGGCCTTTGGCTTCGACAGCGCGGCCGCCACGGCCCTGGCCGGCCACATCGTCCTGGCCGGTTGTGGCCAGTGGCCGAATGAGATCGCCGAGTCAATGGTCTACGACGCAGCCGCTGACGCCTGGTCAACCGACTTCAGCGATCTGAACCTGGCCCGGCGCAACCACGCCGGAGCCTATATCCCGCTTGACGTGCCAGGGGCCGCCGATGGCTTGCCGGGCGTGTGGGTCTGGGGCGGCCGGCAGGGCAGCGATGCCACTCTGCTGCCCACGCCGGAGTTCTATGACGTGCTGCCGCCCGCGCCGGCCGTTGCCGTCAACAAGACGGTCAGCAGCGACGGCTCGTGTGGCGACGCCAACACGCTCGAAGTGCTGCCGGGCAGCGAGGTGACCTACTGTTACACCATGAGCAACACCGGCCCGGTCTCAGTGACGGTGCACGAAGTCCAGGACGACGTCCTCGGCCCGATCAACGGCGGCGTCTTCACGGTCACCGTGGCGCCGGGCGAGAGCCTGTCGGTCACCGCCAGCGCGATCCTGAGCGAGAGCGTGGCCAACACAGTCACCTGGACGGCCTTCGACGTTAACCAGCAGTCGGCCGTGGCCACCGCCACCGCGACGGTTACCGTTGGCACGCCGGGGCTGCAACTGACCAAAACGGTCAGCGCCGACGGCGGCTGTGGCACGAGCAGCGTGCTGGAGGTCGAGGCGGGCACAGAGGTCACCTATTGCTACACCATGCTGAACAGCGGCGACCTGCCGCTGGTGGTGCACACACTTGAGGACGACGTGTTGGGCAGCGTCGGCCCGCTCACCCAGACGGTGGCGCCGGGCCTAGCCTACAGCCTGACGTTGACGAGCGTGGTTACGCAGACGGTGACCAACAACGCGACCTGGAGCGCCTGGACGGCCGGCGGCCTGATGGCTTCGGGCTCGGCGTCGGCGACGGTGTTCGTCGGCGGAGCCCAGAAGATTTACTTACCGGCGATCCTGTACGTGCCCGCGCCGGAGTAAGCGACCGGGCCGCGGGGCGCAACCAATCGGCCGCAGTCGGGTTATGTATGGCAAGATGGGCCACGGTTTTCAGTGAGAAGGAGGACAACCAACCATGAGAATGAGCGCTCCCCGCCAAGTGACCTGGATTATCGCCGTTGTCGTCGGCATCCTGGCGCTGTTGGGCGGCTTAGACCTGATTAGGGCCCTTGCGGGGCCCGCCTTTTGGCTCGCGATTGTTGCCTTTGTGATCCTGGCGCTGGCCACGGTGGTGGATGGCGTTTAGCTGCGGGCTCTGACCCCAGATCGGCCGTAAACCCGACTATGCTTTGACCTATCGGCCGGCGGTGGATTGGCCCTGCCCCGCCGGCCGATAGGCCCTGCTTGCCTCTTCCTCCCGCAGACCGTCAAATCCGGCCGGCAGTCGCCTTCCGCGTTTCTGCCTTATGCGGCAGGGCCCAGTTCCGCGCTAACATCCCGATTCCCTGCTTATCGCCAACTGGCGCAGGCGCTCCAGGCGGCAGAACTCAACGATCCACGGCCGGCGCGGGTTGTCGGGCACGGTCAGCAAGATCACGTAGGCGCCCGGCAGCCGGAACAGGCGGTCGAGCACCCGGCCGATGGTCAGCGCCTGGCGCGAGATGCCGGCGCGTGAATAGGGGAGCTGAGGGCCAGGGGGCGGCATGAGGGGCCCTGGCCTAAACGAGGCCCAGGTCTTGCAGCGGGTCGGCCGGGCCGATGACCGCGCTCTGGGCCTGGCCGAGGCGCAATTTGCCGGCACGCCACAGCTCGTCGGCGACGGTGACCAGCGCGGCCGAGATCAGGCGGTCGTCGTGCACGGGCCGGGGGCCGAGCGGCGTGCTGACCCGGGCCGATGCCGGCACGCCCCAACGCAAGTCGCGCTCGAAGAGGCCCTCGGCCGGGACGCTGTAGCCGCAATGGCGGGCCTGGCTAAAGAACCACCAGCCGTCGCTGAGCGGCCGATCTTCGTCGCCGCTCCAATATTTGAAGCGGCCGGCCTCGATCAGACTCAGAAAGCTTGAGCCCAGGCGGGCCTTGCGCGCCGGGCTGAAGGTGTAGCCGGTGACGCGCTCTGCGCCCAGGCGGGCAGCCAGCCAATCTACCAGCCCCTGACCCACCCCGCTCTGGTCTGCCACTAGGTGGGCGACGCGCCAGCTCTGCAGCCAGGCCAGCAGGCGCTCGACCAGTTTAGGCCGGCCGGGAAAGTCCTGAAAGTGGCGGCCGCCGTGATCCACGAAGACGTCCTGGGCCAAATAAGCAGGCTGGGCCTGATCCCCGGCCGGCGGGCTGACGGCAAAGACGTGGGCCACGGTATAATCCCGGCCGGGGTTGGCCAACTCGGACAAGGGCCCGGCGGCGGCCTCGTCCTGCCCGGCCACGTCCAAGGTGGCGATGTACACGCCGGCCGGGGCCTCTGGCGCGCGCTGCCGGGCATGGCGGCCGCGCATCAGCGCCAGCCGACGTTCGTCGAACAGGCCGCCCTTGGCGTCCATCGGCTCGTTGAAATACTCGCTGGCTATGATAGGGTGGCGCCGGCCAAAGCGGGCCACTTTGGCCGCCAGGAAGGCGGCGTAGTGCGGATTCTGGGTACAGACCTCCTCGGCCGAAGTGATAAAGACCCGTTGCCGGCCGTCGGCCGCGGCGGCCGCCTCCAATTCCTCTTTCTTGCTCCACAGCGCGTCACTCCGGCTCTTGACGGTGCCAATATACAAGGCGGTGGCGTTGTTGGCCGCTCGCATCGGCTCGAAGACCGCCTCTAGGTGGTGGCCGTCCTGCTCTTGCAGTTCGTCCACCACCAGCAGCCAGTGGGCCGTCTCGCCCCGGCTGGCGGCGCTACGGTGGGTGGACAGGAAGACGACGGCTGACTCGCCCAGCAGGCGGCGCGCCGGCCGGGCCGCCTTGGCCCAATGCTCGCCATTCCAGGGGTTGCTCAAGCGGGACTCAAGGCGGTTCATCATCCGGCCGAGGCCGTCGCCGGTCGCGCCGAAGACCAGGTTGCCGCCCGTCCGCTGCAAGACGTTCAGCAGGTAGACCAACAGGTGGGCCACCGCTTCGTTCTTGCCGCTCTGGCGCGGGAAGACGAGCAGGTACTCCAGGCCCTGCCGGCCGAGGACGCTGCCCAGAACAGCCTGTAAAGGCGTGGTCTGGTAGCCATATAGGGGCAACCCAATGACCAGCTCCGAGAAGCCGGAGATGTCGGTAAGCTGGCGCCGGATCGCCTCATTCAAGCTGTTCATCTGACCCATCCATCCCGGCCGGCAGGGAGCGGCCTAGCTCATGTTCAAGGAGGCGGCGCATAAGCGCGAAGCGCAGCCGGTAGGCGAAGCGGCGCAGATTCAAGCGCACAGCGGCCGGGCGGGAACCCCAGCGGCTTTCCACATGGCCTCTGGCCGCCGCCGCGGCCGAGCTGCGGCCCGGCCGGCCCTCTTCCCCGATCGTGTTTTCCCAACGCAAGGCATCCATGGCGTTTGCTGAGCCACGGCCGGCGCCCAAACAGCAGGCTTAGACTAGCACATATGTTCTAGTAGGCCAATAGGACTGTTGGGGGAAGGAAGGTTCGCAGGGGCAACCCCCTGGCTTGCGCTCCGGGTCAATGGCAGCCCGGAGCGCGGCTGGGCACGGGGCCCGCCCTACAGGAGGCTGAATGAAAACCGCGCCCAATTGCGAGCAGTGGCGGCCGCCGGGCGTAGAACGGCCGATTCGCCCGCGTTCACGACGCGCTCGCCGGCCGCGCCGATCAGCCGGGCCTGGCCCTGCTCAACGCGCACCACAATAGCGCCGTTGCTAAGCACAGTCAGACGGAAGACGCTGCCGGTGACTTCGATCCGGCCGGCGGGCGTCTCGACGGCGTAGGGGCCGCCGACGGCTACGCGGTGATAGGTGTCGCCGCTGGCCTGACGCAAGAGGATGCGGCTGCGACGCTGGGGGTCAAAATCGGCTTGGAGCACGGTCAAATCGGTCTCAGCCGCCAGCCACATCTGGCTGCCGTCCGGGAAGCTCAGCCCGGCCTGCGAATCCTGGCCGGTGTGCACTGCGGCCCCGGCGCGCAGCGTCGCCAAGTTAAGGGTAGGCAGGTCGGCCGCCTCCTCAACCCGCACGCTGCCGCTGGCCTGGGCCAGCGCCGGCCGGGCGGGCTGAAAGCGGATCAAGAGCGTGATGGTCAGGCAGAGCAGGGCCAGGCTGACCACCGTGAGGACCGGCTGCAGCCGACTAAGCCAGGCGGGCGGTGGCCGGCGCCGGGCCGGCCGGCGGGCGAAGTGGTCTATGGCGTCGGTGACGACGGCGGCCGGCGGCTCGAAATAAGGCCCATCGGCCAGCAGGCCGAGGGTACCCACCAGCCAGCGCAGGTCGGCCGCGCAGCCGCCGCAGCCGCCGGCCAGATGCTGCTCGACCAGCCGGCTTTCAACGCCCGGCATGTCCCCTTCGAGAAACTCGATCAGTCCGATCAGCGACGGGTGGCCGCGGCGCTTGCCTTCGCCTTTCACTGCTGCTCCATAAGGTGGCGCAGGCGCTCCAGGCAGCGGGCGCGGTTGGGCCCAATGGCGCCCACCGGCATTTCAAGCCGGGCGGCGATTTCGACGTAGCTGGGCTGCTCGGCATCAAAGTAGAGCAGGCGCAGCAGTTGTTGGCAGCGCTCGCCCAGCTGCTCGAAGCCATGGCGCAGCCGCTCGGCCTCCATATAGCGGGCCACGGTCTCTTCAGCCAGGGCAAATTCGTCGGCCGCCGGCGCATCGGGCATGTCTAGGGGCGCGACCGGCAGGGCGAGCCGGGCCTCCGCCTTGCGCCGCCGGGCCAGCGTCTCGCGCCGAGTGGTCGTGACCAGCCAGGCCGATACGCGCTCAGGCTGGTTCAAATCGTCAAGATGGCGCAACAAGATGAGCCAGACTGACTGAAAAACGTCGTCTGCTTCGGTCTGGCTGAGGCCGGAGCGCAGCGGGACGGTGTAAATCAGGCGCCGATAACGCTGCACCAGGGCTTCCCAGGCCCGCCCATTTCCTTTTCGACACTCACCAACCAATTGCACGTCGGTCAGCCGTTTATAATCACGCATGCAGGAAAAGATATGAAGGTGGGGCTCCTCCTTTCCCTTCCCAGCGTCATTGTGTCAGATCGGGGCGGGGTGGTCTATGGCGAGGGGGTACTAGGGACAGGCGCGCGGCCGGCGCGCCAGATGGCAGCGGCAAAGATGAGGCTGCCGGCGAAGCGGCCGATGCCAGACAGCAGGAAGATCAGCTTAAAGCCGGCCGCGTCGGCCAGGTAGCCGCCCAGCAGCGGGCCAGCGACGGCCGCGCTGAAGACGGCCGTCTGAAACAGGGCGACGGCCCGGACACGGCCCCTTTCGGGCGTGAGCAGCAGCAACAGGCTCAGATTGGCCAGGTTGTAGCCGGCCCACCACAGGCCGCCGAAGGTGTTGATTATGCCCACCTGCCAGGGTTGGGTCACAAAGAGCCACCCCAGCGGCAGGAGCGGGATTAAGAAGCCGGTGACCAGCAGCACCCAGGTGGCCCCCTTTCGATCCAGCAGCCGGCTGAAGAGGAGCTGGCCCGGCAGGGCGGTCAGGCTGGAGACGGCCGCCAGCAGGCCGACGGCCGTGGTGGTGGCGCCAAGGGCCCTGACGAGATAAACGTTGAAATAGGGAGCCGCCATTTGCAGCGCTAGATTCCAGATAAAGGCGCCGCCGACCAGGCCGGCGAAGGCCAGGTTGGTGCGCAGCGCCCGGCGCAGGTCGCCGCGCCGGTGCTCGACTAAAGCCGCCGGACGCGGGAAGGGCTCGCTGATGCGAGAATAGAAGAAGGCGCTGACGAGCCCGGCCGCGAAGGCCAGGCCGAACGCGAGTTGATAGCCGACCACCTCGGAATCGGCGGCCGTGTTGGCCCGGTTAATCAAATAGCCGGCGACGGGCACGACGGCCAGCCCGGCCAGGCCCATAGCCGTATTCCGGCCGCTCAGATACCGGCCGCGCATGTGCTCAGGCACCAGATCAGCCACGAGCGACGTCCAGGCGGGGTTGGCCAGGTTGCCGAGGAAGGAGCGCAGTCCGTTCAGGAGCACAATCAGGGCAATGGCGATTTCGGGCCGGCCCGCCAGCAGGGGCACCAGCGCCAGGCCGAGCAGCGCCAGCCGGCCGAGCCAGCCGCCGCTCAGCAGCACCAGCGGCTTGCGCCAGCGCACCTGCTCGACGAGCCGAGCGCCAGGAAAGAAGGAGAGCGCCCCCAACAAGTTGGCGGCGGCGGTCACCAATCCGACCTGGCTGTTGCTGGCCCCAAAGGCGAGCGCGTAGAGGGGGATGAAGCTCAGGTAGAGGTTGTCGCTGACGGCTGCGAACAGCCCGTCCAGCCAGAAGTGGCGCAGATTGCGGATGTAGCCGCTGGGCAGCGGCCGCTCGGCCTGCTCCTCCAGGCTGCGGTCCAGCGGCCGGATGAGAGCGTACCAGTTCCAGCGCTGCGGCCGGGCCTCATATTCTTGCGGGTTAACCCGCTGCTGGAAGATGGCGCTGCGCGGCCGGGTGTAGTCAGGTTCAGCCACAAGAGGTCGCGCTTAATGGGCCGGCTCAGCCGGTGGGACGTGGCACAAATTGTCTCGGATGGAGCCAGATTGGGGAAGGGGTTTAAGTCTATTATTGCCGGCTGAGCGAGGTCGCGGAGAGGCTATATCCAGCGCCGGACGCGGCGCTTGTAGCTGGCGTATTCTTCCCCAAAGCGCTGCTCCAGGTAACGTTCTTCGCGCCTGATCTGGTAGCGGTCAATGACCACCAGCGCTAGCGGCAGCAGCAGCAAGGCCCAGATGGCGTCGAAGAATACCGCTATGCCGGCGTAAAGCAGGGCCATGCTCAAGTAGATCGGATTGCGCGTGAAGCGGAAGGGGCCTTCGCTGACCAGCGCGGCCGAGGGATCGTGCGGGTCGGGGCTGGTGCCGGCCCGCATCATGAGCCGGATGGCGTTGATCCCCAGGGCTAGGCCGGCCAGGAAAAGGAGGCCGCCCAGAACTTGGCCGAGAACGGCCGGGATGACTTCGAGCGGGAAGATCAGCTCCAGGCCGATGCCGGCCAACAGGAAGCCGAGGAAAACGAAGGGCGGCGGCACGGCCGCGCCGGCCGCTGGCGGGGAGGATTGCTCATTCATTTTTGGCACTCATGGTCGTTCGAATCTGGGAAAGGAGGACCGACTTATTCTGGCGCGAAGGGCCGGGTTTGGCCGGCCGGCCAAGTGTACCAGAAAGTGAGCCGGCGATGCAGGCCGCCCGGCACAATGCTATAATATGAGCGGCCGCGGAGAGGTCGCATAGTTGGTCTAGTGCGCACGATTGGAAATCGTGTACCGGGCAACCGGTCGCGGGTTCGAATCCCGCCCTCTCCGCCTGTTCCCCGACGCCGCTAAAAGCTGCAATACACCGTCCTCCTGCTGGCCCTAGGCATTTTCTGCCGATGGCTCGGCTGGCGGATTCGGCGGCCGGTCGCCCTGCCGCTGCTGGCCCACCCCAAGGGCGAAGCGCGTGTTTACGGCCGACCGCGCCGTTCAGGCGGCCGCCGGCTGGACGCTGCTGACCCTGGAGGCGGCCTGAAGGCTAGCCGCTCTCCGGCCGGACCTCTGTTCCGTATGCGGCCAGCTCCAGGCGCTGGTCGCCCGCCTCCACCACATAGTGGGGCAGCCAGGCGACGCCGAACAGCTCCACGGCAATGTCCTTCTTGTAAGGCTCGACTTCCATCGTCTCTACGTTTTCGGCCACCTGCTCCCAATGCAGAACCAGCTCCGCCAGCTCGTCGGCATGTTCCTCTTGCAGCTCGGCCATCTCCTCTTTGAGCTGCTCGATCTCCTCTTTGGACTCCTCAATGTCCTCAAGCGCCCGGCTGGTCATGCTGCGCTTGGACATGGAGCGCGAGACGCTGCGGCGCCGGCCGCCCAGCAGTCCGATGAGCAGTTCGGCATGGGAGGCCATTTCCTCCCGCTTGCGACGCGAATGCTCCTCTTCGTCCTCGCCTAACTCGCGCTCTTCGCGCTCCACCTTGCGGTTCAGGGCCTCAATCTTGCGCTCCAAGGCTTCCACGATCGCCTCGGCCTCCTCCTCACGGGCGGCCGTAACGACCGCTTCCAGCTGGCGGGCGAATTCGGCCTTGGAGACGTCGGGCCCGGCGTATAAGTCGAGCTCCGGAATGGCGCGCAGCGCGACGGCCGTGTTGCGGTAGACCCATTCCTCGAAGTCGCCCTCCAAGTCGCCGAGTAGCCGGCCGTCATTCAGGCCCCCCTCCAGGCTGGCATAAGTCGCCTCCGGCAGCGGCTGGCGATCCAGTTGGCCCGGATCCAGGGGTACGGCCGCCTGACCTTCCCAATCGGCCAAGGCGCGCGCCTCCGGCCGCGGCAGGATGGCGGCCCGGCGAACGACCGTGTTGAGGTTGTATTCGCGCCGGCCGAAATGGACGGCCGCCTGGGCCAGCAAGACAGGGCGGTAGACGATGCCGGCCTGGTGGGACTCGGCCGGCAAGACGGAGCCGGTCGCCTCGGCCGCCTCGCTTAGGGTCAGCTTCTGGGGCAGGAAATATTCCATCACGCCGGCCGGCGTCGGCGGGCGCGTGCGCGAGAAGGGCGCGCCGGCCGCCGGGTGGGCGG
>JBOGUG010000112.1:0-4069 GCA_050696115.1 Promineifilaceae bacterium (SeqCode)
GCGATGTCCTGGCGCAGCCGCTTGGCCCGGCCGCTGTCAATATCCTTGGCCCCCACCAACATGGTCTGCGAGTAGATGGTGCCAAGAGAAGAGAGGGTCGTTTCGAGTTGAAGTTCGGCCCGCTCCATGGTGTTGTCGAGCGTGTCAATTGTCTCGATCTGGTGGCGGTGATGGGCGATGGCGCGCTCAATGTCGGCCCGCACGTCGGAATCAGCCTCTTGGCGCACGTCCGCCTGCAGTTGCTGGAGGCGCTCGGCCGCCCGGCGCCGGTCGCGCTCCAAGACGTCCTTTTCGGTGCGGTAGCGGTCTATGCGGCCGGCCAGATTGTAGATGCTTTCCAGCCAGTCGTCCATCTGGTGGGCGGCCGCCAGCAGGTTCTCCTTGAGCACCGAGTCGCCGCGCTCACGAATGGCGGCCGTGATGCGGCTGCGATAGTCGAGGGCCTGGGCCATCTGTGCCTGGAGCTTTTCGTCCCGCAGCCGCTCGGGATGAAAGTCGGAGCGCAGCATGTTGGCCACCACGCGCCGGCCGGTCTCCGGGTCGCTGAAACTGCTGTAGGCCAGGAGCGCTTCAGCTATTCCGCCGCCCAAGAGCAAGGCCCAGGCAGGCAAGGGTGTGAACTGGGGCAGCAACACGGCCAGGATGAGTGTCAGGCCGATGACGACGGCGCTTTCCCAGCGCAGGAAGGCGTTTTCGAGCATGGCGCGCTGGGCGCGTTGTTCCAGGGAGGGGCGATCGCGGTTTGCCATTGGCTCGGCTAGCAAAAACAAGACATGCGATGCTTAGCGCCACCGCATGTCTGGGGCCTGTTTCGCCGGCCGGCGCCAGGGCCCAGTGCCCGCCCTGGCGCCGGCCGGTCTCTACGAGGACGACTCGGCCGCGGCGCCGGCCTCCTGGGCGCCGGTCTCGGCCGTTTCGGCCGGCTCTGGCTCGGCCAGCCCCAGGCGACGCTTGCGCTCCTCGAGCTGGAGGTCAACCTCGGCCGTGCCCAACGCTTCGTCCATTTGGGCATCCAAGCGGCCGGCATACATCTCGGAGTAGGCCGTGGCCCGATCCAGGCGGTTGCGGATGGACTCGGCCATGCGGGCGATGTCGCTGTCGCCAGCGCCGACGAGGTCGTCCAGGCTTTTGATGGCCTTGACGGTAATCTCTTTCGAGCGCGCCAGCTGGAGCAGGGCTTCCAGCTCCTTTTGCTCCTGGCGAATAGTGTTAAGCCGGGCCTGGAGCTTCAGGCGGGCGCTCTTGAGCGATTCGTACTCGCGCTGCTGGCGCACCCATTGCTCGTGATACTGCTCTTCCAGGCGGCGGACGGTGTTCAGCTCAGACTGGGCGGCGCGGGCCAGGTCGCTCTTGCCCTGCATCAGCAGGGTGTCAATGTTGCGGTCGAGCTCATCGCCGCGCTTGCGATACTCTTCGTAGCGGCGTTCCAGGGTTTTGACTTCTCCGCCCACGGTGGCGGTGGCCTCTTCGAGTTGCTCGAGGTTATTCTCGGCGTCGCGGATGTACTCCTTCATGACAGCGGTCGAATTGGCTTCAAGGGCGCGATCCACAATATCGTGCAAGTTGGCCGAGATGAGGGTCTGGGCCTTTTCCAAAAGGGACGCCATTTAGTTCTCCTTCTTGCTGAGCGGCGCGCTCGATTGCGCGGCGACAGGCAGCGACACGAGAAAGGCGCTGCCGCCGGCCGGATCGGTGTTCAGGGCGATTTGCCCACCGTGTAAGTCTATCACACCTTTAGCGATTATCAGCGCCGGATCGCGGCCGGCCACCTCCAGCGTCAGGTCCATGTCTTGGGCCAACAGGCGGCCGATTTCGGCGGCCCGCTCGGCCGAGAAGGTGGCCTGGGGGCAGGCCAAATGCAACAGAACCAGGCCGCGGCCGCGCCAGGCTCGCAACACGGGCGTGGCTTCCGGCTGAGGCGAGGCGGCGCGGAGCAGCTCGGCCAGCCGGCCGATGGCTGTTGCCAGCAGGTCAACGTCGGTCCGCGCTGTCCAGCTCTGGGCCTTGGCATCCATCTCGGCAGCCAGCGTCAGGCCGTTTTTGCGCGCCAGCGCCAGGGCCGCCTCAGCCGCATAGGCCAGGCTGACCGGCCGGGCGCGCTGGTTGAAGTCGTGGGCCGCTTCGCCGGTACGCAGGGCGGCCAAGAAGACAAAATCGAGGGCCATTTGGGCCAATTGCCGGCCGCCGGCCTGGATGGCGTGCAAATAGTCCGCCAGTTGGGCTTCGGTCTGCAGCTCGTCCAGCCCGGCCGCCAGGCGCTCATAGTGGTCGGAGACGGCCGACAGCGGCTGGCGCAGGTCGGGCAAGAGCGCCTGCAAGATGCCGCGCTTAAGCTGCTCGAAATCCTCGGCTACCACGCCCTGGCGCCGAAAGCGGCGCTCAAGCTGGGCGCCGATCAGGTCGAACAACTCGTCGCTGTCATAGGGTTTGGTGATGTATTCCTCGACGCCGAGCGTCCGCCCATGCAAGATGTCGTGGCGCTCGCTGCGGGCGGTCAAAAAAATGAAGGGGATGTCCAGCCAGGCCTGATTTTGGCGCACGCGATCCAGAAATTGGTAGCCGTTCAGGCGCGGCATGGTGATGTCGGAGATGATCAGGTCGGCCGGGCGGCTGGTCAAGGCCGCCAGCCCTTCTTCGCCGTCGGAGGCGATCATGATGGACAAGTCGTACTTGCCATCATACGTCTCCAGCAGGTCGCGCAGCCCTTGGAGCAAGTACCACTCGTCCTCGACCAGCAGGATGGTTGCCGGCCGGCGGACTTCAGGGCGGGCCCCCCGGCGGCCGGCGGCCACGCCCCCGCGCCGGACTGGCAGGAAGAGCCTGAAGACGCTGCCGCTGCCCTCCTTGCTGGTGGCCTCAATCCGGCCGCCGAGCCGCTCGGCCAACCCTTGGGCGATTGTGAGGCCGACGCCGGCCCCTTGCTGCTCGAATTGCTTACGCTTGTGCTGGTAGAAGAGATCAAACAGGCGGCCGGCGACAGCCGGCGGAAAGCCAACGCCATTGTCGCCGACGGCAACCACGACCTCGCCGGCCGCGACGCGGGCGGAAAGCACAACGCGGGGCGCAGACCCGTGCCGCGCCAGCGCAAATTTGAGACCGTTGTCGAAGAGGCGGCGGATAATCTCAAGCAGATCTTCCGGCCGGCCTGCTACAGGTGGCAGTTGGGCCGGCAGGCGGCACTCGAATTGCACGCCGGCAGCCGCGGCCCGTTGGGACAGCCGGCCGCAGAGCGCCCGCAGCCGATCGGCCAGGTCTGCGACGGGCGCACGCGCTGAACGCGCCTGGCGGCCGGCGGCCCTGCCGCGCAGCTCCATGACGCGCAACAGGTCGTCCACCAACCTTGTAAGGCGGGCCGCGCCGGCCTTTATGCCGTTGAGATACTCGCGCAGGCTGTTGGCGTCGCTGCCGGGCAGCTCGGCCGCAAGCAAGTGGGAATAACCGGTAACGATATGGAGCGGGGTGCGAAACTCGTGGTTAAGCACCTCGAAGATGTTGCGGCTGAGGAGTTCCAGCTTGCGCTGACGCTCGCGGCGCAGCTGGAACGTCCGGTCCAGCTGGCTGCGCACCAAACGCACCAGTTCATCGTTGTCATACGGCTTGATTATGTAAAGCTCAGCCCCGCCCAGCTTACCTTCCAGCACGTCCTGGCGCGTGCCGCGAGCAGTTAAAAAGATGAAGGGGATGTGCACCCAGGCCGGGTTCTGACGCACCCGCTGCAGGAACTCCAGGCCGTCAATACGCGGCATCATGATGTCGGAGATGACGAGGTCGGGGGCATGCTGGCCGATTAGCTCCAGGCCGGCCTTGCCGTCGCAGGCGCCCAAGGTATGCAGTTGGTAGCCCAGGTCGGTCACCTGGAACAACTCGAGGAGGCCCTCCAGCAAAGGCTCGTCATCTTCGACCACTAAAATGGTCGCCTCGTCGCGCATTGGCGGAACCGCTGGGAGTTCGCGCGGCTAGGCGGCGCGCAAGCGGCGGGCGACGAGCAACAGAGCCAGCAGGCCAAGCGCGGTCGCGACCATGCCCAGCGGGCTGGCGCCGGTGTTGGGCAGTTCGCCCGTGCCGCCCC
>JBOGUG010000113.1:0-6307 GCA_050696115.1 Promineifilaceae bacterium (SeqCode)
CGGCCCACCAGGAAGGCGTGTCGGAACTGGAGCTTGCCCTCAGCCCGGCCGGCCGGCCAGTGGCTTGCCTGCTGAGCCTGCGGCCGATTGCCGGCCCCGGCCAGATGCCCAGCGGCGTCATTGCCACCCTGAGGCCGGTGGAGCAGGTGCGCCAACTGGTGCAGCGCCAGTTGGGGGCCACGGCCGCCCTTAGCCTGGACGACCTGGTTAGCCGCTCGGCCGGGATGCGCCAGGTCGTTCGCCAGGCGCGCATTGCCGCCCGCGGCGCGGCGCCCGTCTTGATCCGCGGCGAAGGTGGGGCCGGCAAGAACCCGCTGGCGCGGGCCATCCACAACGAGGGCCAGCGGGCCGACAAGCCCTTCCTGGCCCTGGATTGCCGCGCCATCCCCCACGAGCTGATGGCCTCTGAACTCCTGGGCTACGAGCGCGACGCCAGCCGCCAGGGCCGGCCGAGCAAGTTTGAGCTGGCGGCCGGGGGCACGCTGCTGCTGGATCAGATCGAGAGCCTGACGCTGGAGATGCAGGCGGCGCTGCTGAGCGCCCTGGAGACCGGCCACTTCCTACGCCTGGGCGGCCAGCGGCCGATCGCGCTCGATGCGCGCATCATGGCGGCCACAGCCGCCGACCTGGAGCGGCTGGTGGCCGAGGGCAGCTTCATCGCCCACCTCTATTACCGCTTCGGCGTCTTCAACCTCAGCCTGCCGCCCCTGCGCCTGCGGCCAGAAGACATCGAGGAGCTGATTGAGCGCTTTCTGGGCCGCCTGGCCGGCCAGGACGGGGGCGCCTGTCGGGTGGACGCCGAGGCGGCCGGCCTGCTGGCCCGTTATCCCTGGCCGGGCAACGTGCGCGAGCTGGAAAGCGCCCTAGAGCGGGCCGCGGCCCACTGCCGCGACGGCCTTATCCGGCTGGTAGACCTGCCGGAACGGGTGCGCAGCGGCCGGCCGCTTGGCCTGGGCGCGCCACCGCCTGAGCCGCCGTTGAGCGTGGCCGACGCCGAGCGCGAGGCGATCATACGCGCCGGCCGGGCCGCTGGCGGCCGGGTCGGCGAGATGGCCGGCCTGCTGCGCATCGGCCGGACGACCCTGTGGCGCAAGATGAAGCGCCTCAACCTCAGCCCGGCCGATTTCAAGGGTTAACCCGGCCGCAGCCGTCGGGCCCGCATGTTTGCAGCGGCCGGCACATGGGAAGGCCTTGCTGCCGGCCGCCACGCCCAGCCTTGTTGCAAAATGAAACCTGGCTCGGCCGATAATGTTTCACTATGGAACAAATCCGGGCCGGATGTTGAAGGCCGGCCGAAAGCCATTATGATGAACCTATCGAGACCGGCCGCGGGCCGTGCCGTTCGGCCGGCGCAGGGAAAGACCCCCAAAGGAGGAAAACGATGAATCCGAGTACCTTTCTGGGTGAGCTGTTCGGCACCATGTTTCTGGTCATTCTGGGCGACGGGGTGGTGGCGGCCGTCTTGCTCAACCGCTCCAAGGCCCAAAACGCCGGCTGGATCGTCATCACCACCGGCTGGGCCTTTGCCGTCATGGTCGGCGTCTTCGTCGCCGGCCTGTTCGGCAGCGCGGCCGCCCACATCAACCCGGCCGTAAGCCTGGGCTTCTGCATCTCGGGCGGCTTCGATTGCGCCCAACTGCCGGCCTACTGGGCAGCCCAGCTCATCGGCGCCTTCATCGGCGCGGTCATCGTCTGGCTGGCCTACTACCGCCACTGGGCCGACACGGCCGACCCCGGCCTGAAGCTGGCCGTCTACTCCACCGGCCCGGCCATCCGCGACACCGTCTGGAACCTGGTGACCGAGATCATCGGCACCTTTGTCCTGCTGATGGGCATCGCGGCCATCTTCTCCGGCCAAGGCGGCAGCTCTGGCTGGGGCATTCCGGCCGGCGGCCTGGGCGCCTTCGTCGTCGGCGCGCTGGTCTGGGGCATCGGCCTGTCGCTGGGCGGCCCGACCGGCTACGCCATCAACCCGGCCCGCGACCTGGGGCCGCGCCTGGCCCACTTTCTGCTGCCCATCGCCGGCAAAGGCCCCTCCGACTGGGCCTACTCCTGGATCCCGGTCGTCGGCCCGTTGGTGGGCGCCTTGATCGCCGGCCTGTTGATCGGCCTGGTCACCTAGACGCCAGGTTCGCTTCATGGCCTTGCGGCCGAGGCGAAACCGCCTGCGGCCCGCCTGATCGTCGGCCGGCGCAAAGGAGTAACCCGCATGAAAAAATTGATTAACGACGTCGAAGATGTCGTCCGCGAGCAATTAGAGGGCCTGGCGGCCGCCCACCCCGACCTGCTCAAGGTCCACTTCGACCCGAACTACGTCTACCGGGCCGACGCCCCGGTCGGCGGCAAGGTGGCGGTCATCTCCGGCGGCGGCAGCGGCCACGAGCCAATGCACGGCGGCTACGTGGGCCTGGGCATGCTGCACGGGGCCTGCCCTGGCGAGGTCTTCACCTCCCCTACTCCCGACCAGATGTACGCCTGCGCCCAGCAGGTGGACAGCGGCGCCGGCGTGCTGTTCATCGTCAAGAACTACACCGGCGACGTGCTCAACTTTGAAACGGCCGCCGAGCTGGCCCATGGCGACGGCATCAAGGTGCAGAACATCTTGATTGACGACGACGCGGCCGTCAAGGACAGCCTGTACACCGCCGGCCGGCGCGGCGTCGGCACAACCGTCCTGGCCGAGAAGATCGTCGGCGCGGCCTCTGAGGCCGGCTTCGACCTGGACCAGTGCGCCGACCTCTGCCGGCGGGTGAACGCCAACGGCCGCTCGATGGGCATGGCCTTGACCTCCTGCATCGTCCCGGCCAAGGGCAGCCCGACCTTTGAGCTGGGCGAAGATGAGATGGAGCTCGGCATCGGCATTCACGGCGAGCCCGGCCGCGAGCGGATGAAGCTCAAGTCGGCCGACGAGATCACCGATCTGTTGGCCGGCGCGATTCTGGACGACGGCCGCTACACCCGCACCGTGCGCGAATGGGATCGCGGCAACGGCGAATGGGTGGATCGCGAGCTGGTCAGCGAGCCCTTCCAGGCTGGCGACCGGGTCATCGCCCTGGTCAACAGCATGGGCGGCACGCCGGTGTCCGAACTGTATGCCGTCTACGCCCGCCTGGCCGAGACCTGCGCCCAGCGCGATATCCGCATCGCCCGCAACCTGGTTGGCGCCTACATCACCTCACTGGAGATGCAGGGCTGCTCGATCACCCTCCTGCGGGCCGACGATGAGATGCTCGAGTTCTGGGACGCCCCGGTCAAGACGCCCGGCCTGCGCTGGGCCATCTAAACACGTGTAGGGGCACGCTGCAGCGTGCCCCTACACTAAAAATTCATGGTGATCACCCGCCAAGACATTCTCGAGTGGCTAGAGGCCACCGCGGCCGTCATGGCCGAGAACAAAGCCTACCTGACCGAGCTGGACTCGGCCATTGGCGACGCCGACCACGGCATCAACATGGATCGCGGCTTCCGCAAGGTGATGGAAAAGCTGCCCGGCGTGGCCGACAAGGACATCGGCACCATCCTGAAGACGGTTGGCATGACGCTGATCTCCAGCGTCGGCGGGGCCAGCGGCCCCCTGTACGGCACCTTCTTCATGCGCGCCGGCATGGCCGTGGACGCCAAGGAGGAGCTCAGCCCGGCCGACCTGGGCGCCTTGCTCCAGGCCGGCCTGGATGGCCTCGTGCAGCGCGGCCGGGCCCAGGCCGGCGACAAGACGATGGTGGACTTCTGGCTGCCGGCGCTCAAAGCCTACCACGCGGCCGTGGAAGGCGGGGCCGACGGCCGCGAGGCGCTGCGCCAGGCGGCCGCTACCGGCGAGCAGGCCGTCCAGGACACCGTGCCCCTCCAGGCGCGCAAGGGCCGTGCCAGCTACCTGGGCGAGCGCAGCATCGGCCACCAGGACCCCGGCGCCACCTCTTCCTTTTTCATGCTGAAGGCGCTGTTGGACGCGCTAGAAAATGAGAGCCCCTAATCCCCAAATTCCGGCAAGGCTTGATCAGATAAGGAGAAAAGGAAAATGGCTAAATTCGTCGCAGCCGTAGATCAGGGCACGACCAGCACGCGCTGCATGTTGTTCAACCACGACGGCGGCGTTGTCAGCGTCGAGCAAAAAGAACACGAGCAGATTTACCCCAAGCCGGGCTGGGTGGAGCATAATCCAATGGAGATCTGGCAGCGCACCCAGGAGGTCGTGCGTGGCGCTGTGCAGAGGGCCGGCGCCGGCCCGGCCGACATCGCCGCCGTCGGCGTCACCAACCAGCGCGAGACGACCGTCGTCTGGGACCGGCGCAGCGGCCAGCCGTACTACAACGCCATCGTCTGGCAGGACACGCGCACCGACAAGATCGCCAACGACCTGGCCCGCGACGGTGGCCAGGATCGCTTCCGGCCGAAGGTCGGCCTGCCCCTGGCAACCTACTTCTCCGGCCCCAAGATCCGCTGGATTCTGGACAATGTGGACGGCGTGCGCCGGGCGGCCGAGCGCGGCGACGCCGTTTTCGGCAACATTGACACCTGGGTCATTTGGTGGCTCACCGGCGGGCCGGACGGCGGCGCCCACGTCACCGACGTGAGCAACGCTAGCCGCACGATGCTGATGAACCTGCAAAGCCTGGACTGGGACGACGAGATCTTGGGCATCATGGGCGTGCCGCGCCAGATGCTGCCCCGCATCGTGCCCTCCAGCGACCCCAACACCTACGGCAGCACACCGGCCGGCGGCCCCTTCGGCGCAGCCTTGCCCGTGGCCGGTGACCTGGGCGACCAGCAGGCCGCCCTCGTCGGCCAGACGTGCTACAGCGTTGGCGAGGCCAAGAACACCTACGGCACCGGCTGCTTCATGCTGCTCAACACGGGCGAGGAAGCGGTGCCCTCCAAGAGCGGGCTGCTGACCACCCTGGCCTATAAGATCGGCGACCGGCCGGCAGTCTACGCCCTGGAAGGCTCGATCGCCATCACCGGCGCCCTGGTGCAGTGGCTGCGGGACAACCTGAACTTCTTCGAGCAGTCGCCCCAGATCGAGAAGCTGGCCGGCCAGGTGGACGACAGCGGCGGCATCTACATCGTGCCCGCCTTCTCCGGCCTGTTCGCCCCCTACTGGCAATCGGACGCCCGCGGCGTCATCGTCGGCCTGACCCGCTACATCAACAAGAACCACATCGCCCGGGCCGCCCTGGAAGCGACCGCCTACCAGACGCGCGAGGTGCTCGACGCCATGGAGAAGGATTCTGGCGTCGAGCTGAAGGCGCTCAAAGTGGACGGTGGCATGGTCTACAACGACCTGCTCATGCAGTTCCAGTCCGACATTTTGGGTGTGCCGGTGGTGCGGCCGCAAGTGGCCGAGACGACCGCGTTGGGCGCGGCCTACGCGGCCGGCCTGGCAACCGGTTTTTGGAACGACCTGGAAGACCTGCGCGCCAACTGGCTGGTGGACAAGACCTGGGAACCGCAGATGGACGAGGCCAGCCGCAAGGCCCTCTACAAGGGCTGGCTCAAGGCCGTCCAGCGCTCGATGGCTTGGGTCGAACAGTAGCCCGCCCAGGCTCGCTTCACGCCAGGCGTTGATGGCCACCTTCCACGCCCTGATCATCGGCGGCGGGGGCACGGGCGGCGCGTTGGCCCACGACCTGGCTCTGCGCGGCCTGCGGGTGACGCTGCTCGAGCGCGGCGAGCTGACCTCAGGCACTACCGGCCGCCATCACGGCCTGCTGCACAGCGGCGCCCGCTATGCCGTCAAGGACCGCGAATCGGCCACCGAGTGCATCCAGGAAAACCAGATCCTGCGCCGCATCGCGCCAGGCTCCTTCGAGGAGAACGACGGCCTGTTTGTGGCCCTGACCGACGAGGACGTGGCCTACAGCCAATTGTTCCTCGAAAGCTGCGCCGACTGCGACATCCCGGCCGAGCTGCTGACGGCCGCCCAGGCCCTGCGGCTGGAGCCCAACCTCAACCCGGCGCTCAAGCTGGCCGTGCGCATCCCCGACGCCATCATGGACGCCATGCGCCTGCCGCTGCGCTTCTTTGCCGCCGCCAAAGCCAACGGCGCGGCCGTCAAGCCGTTCCACCAGGTGACGGACGTGATCAAACAGCGCGGCACGGTCACCGGCGTTCGCGCGGCCGACCACCTCAGCGGCAAGCAGGTCGAGATCGGGGCCGACGTGGTCATCAACGCGGCCGGCCCCTGGAGCGGCCAGATCGCCGCCCTGGCGGGGGTAGAGGTGCCTATCCGGCCGTCGCCGGGGGTCATGCTGGCGCTGCGCGGCCGGCTGTGCAACATGGTCATCAACCGGCTGGGCCCAGCCGGCGACGG
>JBOGUG010000114.1:0-4831 GCA_050696115.1 Promineifilaceae bacterium (SeqCode)
CGGGCCTGCGGCCCGGCCGCGGGCATCTTGCCCGCGCCACAAGGTGGTATCATAGCCTGCTATGGAACCAGCCACGGCCCAGCCGGCCGCCAACCTGCGCGCCGCGCTGGCCGATCACATCCAGGCGGCCGTCGCGGCCGCCCAGGCCGCCGGCGCCCTGCCCGCCTTCGAGATCCCGCCGGCCGTCGTCGAGAAGCCGCGCGAGGCGGCCCACGGTGATTACGCCACCCCGGCCGCCATGCAATTGGCCCGGCCGGCGCGCCTGGCCCCCCTGAAGATCGCCGAGGCCATCCGCGCCCACCTGCGGCCGCCCGCCTACCTGGCCGAGGTGAGCGTGGTCGCGCCCGGCTTCATCAACTTCCGCCTCAGCCCGGCCTTCCTGCAAAGCCAGGTGGCCGAAATCCTGGCCCAGGGCATGCGCTACGGCGGGCTGGCGCTTGGGGCCGGCCGCAGCGCCCAGGTCGAGTTCGTCAGCGCCAACCCCACCGGCCCGCTGACCGTCGCCCGCGGCCGGGGCGGCGTCATGGGCGACACCCTGGCCCGGGCCATGACGGCCGCCGGCTTCGAGGTCACCCGCGAATATTACTCCAACAACGCCGGCCGCCAGTTCGAGCTGCTGGGCGAATCGCTCCAGATCCGCTACCGCCAGGCGTTGGGCCGGCCGGCCGAGCTGGGCGAGGAGCACTACCAGGGCGACTACCTCTACTGGATCGCCCTGACCCTGGTCGGCCAGCACGGCGACGAGCTGTTGCAGCGGCCGGTGCTCGACTTCGCCAAGATCGCCGAGCTGGCTATCTTTGCCGGCATCCGCGCCACCCTGCGCCGGCTCAACATCCGCTTCGACGTCTTCTACAACGAGGCCGACCTGTACACCACCGGCCGGGTGTGGCAGGCGCTGGCCGAGCTTGAGGAACGGGGCTACGCCTACCGCCAGGACGGCGCCGTCTGGTTCAAGTCGTCGGCCCTGGGCGACGAAAAAGACCGCGTCCTGGTGCGCTCCAACGGCGAGCCGACCTACCGCCTCAACGACATCGCCTACCACTGGCACAAGGGCCAGCGCGGCTTCGACCAGGTAGTCAACATCTTCGGCGCCGACCACCACGCCACCGCCCCCACCGTGCTGATGGGCGTCAAGGCCCTCGGCCGCGATCCCGGCTTCGTCCACCTCCTGATCCACCAGATGGTGACCCTGATCAAGGACGGCCAGCAGGTGCGTATGAGCACGCGCCGCGGCCATTTCGTCACCCTGGACGAGCTGATGGACGAGGTCGGGCCGGACGCGGTGCGCTATTTCATGTTGGCCCGCTCGGCCAACAGCACGATTGACTTTGACCTGACCCTGGCCCTGGAGCGGTCCGACAAAAATCCGGTGTATTACATCCAGAACGCCCACGTGCGCTGCGCCGGCATCTTGCGCAAGTGGGCCGAGGCGGGGCTGCCGGCCGGCGCCGGCCGGGAGGCCGACCTGAGCCTGCTCAGCAGCGACTACGAGCTGGCCTTCCTGCGCCGGACGCTGGAGCTGGCCGAGACCCTGGAGCTTGTCGTGCGCCAGTACGAGCCCCACCACCTGGCCTACTACGCCTACGAGCTGGCGGCCGCCTTCCACCCGGCCTACGAGCACTGCCGCGTGCTGCACAGCGACGTGCCGGAGCCGCTCCGCCGGGCCCGGTTGGCCTTCTACCAGGCCGCTAAGCAGTTGTTCGGCCGGGTGCTCGACCTGATGGGCATGAGCGCGCCGGAGACGATGTGAGGCTTTGATTGAGGCGGCCGGCGCCGGCCGACGCGGCCGAGATTTTGCGCCACCACGCCAGCCAGTTGGAAATTCACAGCCAGGTCAACGGGAGTAAGCCGGGCACCACCGTCCGCTTCCATCTGCCAATGGCCCGGCCGGCTCAGGTGGCGCATGCGCTGGCCGCCGAAGCGTAGCCTACTGGCGGGCCTCTTGCTGTTGGCCGGCCTGGCGCTGCTCTGCCGGCCGAGCCGCCAGCGCAAAACGCCTGGCCCCAGGTGCGCCTGGAAGTGGAGCTGAGCTACGCCCGGCTGGCTGAGAAGGAGTACTGGGGCGTTGATGACCTGGCGGCGCGCGTTTAGGCCTCGCTGGCCAAAGAGCTGGGCGTATGTGATTGACGTCCCCTGGCTGAACTATATGAACACGCTGGTGTCGGCTTTGGACGCCAGCGCCCAAGCCAAGGCGGCCGTCGGCATCGGCCGGGCTGCGCCGCCCGGTTTCGCGCTCCAGGCCCCCGGCCGGCCGGACGCGCCTGAATTAGACGGGGCCGATCCGGCCCTGGAACCCACTTTGAACCTGGCCCGGGCCGAGTGGGGCGGGGCGCAGGCCGGCTTCCAGGTTTTCCAGGACTGGCTGGCCATCATCAACGCCTATCCGGCCGCCCATGGGCTGCCGATCTACATCAGCTCGACCAACACCTTTCAAGCCGACCCGGCCGTCGAGCCGGCCCGCAACTACCCGCCGGGCTGGCTTACCAACGCGCTAGCCGTGATCAACCAGGAGGCGCAGGTCAAGGCTTTGTGCTGGTTCCTGGACGATTTTCCGCATGACCCGCAGTGGGCCCTGTTTAGCCTGACCAGCCCCCGCGGCCGGCTAATTGAAGCGGCCGAAGAATTCGATAAACTACTGGGGCCGAACACAGCCTAGGTTAGGCGACCGGCCGCCCTGGAGGGCCCGGCCGCCTCTGAGTCCGGGTGCCGGTCACCTGTAAGTCAGCGCCTGGGCGCCTACCCGGCCGGAGGCCTGCATGGGACTAAAAAACGACGCCTGGATCCGCCACATGGCGGCCGAATGCCGCATGATCGAGCCGTTTGTCGAGGCGCAAGTGCGCGACGGGGTCATCTCCTACGGCTTGTCGTCTTACGGCTACGACATCCGTGTGACCGACGAGTTTAAGATCTTCACCAACGTCCATTCGGCCGTGGTGGACCCCAAGCACTTCAACCCGCGCTCGTTCGTGGACTACCGGGGCGATGTGTGCGTCATCCCGCCCAACTCCTTCGTGCTGGCCCGGACGGTGGAATACTTCCGCATCCCGCGCCAGGTGCTGACCTTCTGCATCGGCAAGAGCACCTACGCCCGCTGCGGCCTGATCGTCAACGTCACCCCCTTCGAGCCGGAGTGGGAGGGCTACGTGACCCTGGAGATCTCCAACACGACGCCGCTGCCGGCCCGCATCTACGCCCACGAGGGCATCGCCCAGGTAGTCTTCTTCGAGGCCGACGAGCCCTGCGAGGTCTCCTACGCCGACCGCAAGGGCAAGTACCAGGCGCAGAAGTCCATCGTCTTGCCGCGCATCTGACCGGCCGCCGCGCCAGCCCCTACAGCCCGCCCCCACCTCCAGCCAACCCAGCTCGGCGGCCGCGCCGCCGCCCGCCAGCCAGCGGCAGCCGCGCCATCTTCAGCGGCTAGGTGAAGGGCAGGCGCTCACCTGGCCCTCCAGATTCTGTGCTACAATGGGCTACACAGAGCGATCTCAAGAGGCTTGCCTACGCTATGGGCGATAAGATCAGCGTGCTCACCATCCCTTATCCCGACGACTTGCTCCTGTCCTTAAAAGAGAGCAGGGATGACTTTGAGGCCGAAGCCCGCTTGCTGCTGGCTGTCAAGCTCTACGAGTTGGGGCGGATCTCGACTGGCATGGCCGCGCGTCTAGCGGGCATGGGTCGGGTGGCCTTTATCCTGACCCTGGAACGCTTTGGCCTTTCGCCGCTGGGGGTGGAGGCCGAGGAATTGGGCCAGGATCTGGCCAATGCCTGATGCCGGCCGGCTGGTCATTGTCAACACCACGCCCCTGATTGCCCTTTCCCTGATCGGCCAATTGCCACTGCTGCAACAGCTCTATGGCGAGGTTGTCGTGCCGGCCGCGGTGATGGCCGAAATCCTGGCTGGTGGCCCGGCTGGCGCTGGCATCGTCGAGGTGCAGCAGGCAGGCTGGCTGCGCCAGGCAGCGCTGGCCGATCCGGCGCGGGCTGACGTGCTGGCCGACCTGGACCGCGGCGAGGCCGAGGTCATCGCCTTGGGCCAGGAGCTCAGGGCGGCGCTGGTCATCATTGACGAGCGTTTGGGCCGGCTCCATGCCCGGCGTCTCGGCTTTGCTGTGACTGGCACGTTGGGCGTTCTCCTGCGGGCTAAACAGGAGGGCCTGATTGGCGAAGTGCGACCGCTCATTCACGAGCTACAGCGCCAGGGCATTCGCCTATCCCACACAGTCATCCAGCGGGCGTTAGCGCTAGCCAAGGAGCTTTAGCCAGACGATCTCTGCGGCCGGCCTGGGGCGTGGCGATTTCGCTGAGGATGACTGATGTGATGCGCTCGGGCAGAGGGTAACAGCCGCCGCGCCAGCCCCTACGGCCCGCCCTCCACCTCCACCCAACCCAGCTCGGCGGCCGCGCCGCCGCCAGCCAGCGGCAGCCGGGCGGCCGGATCCTCCAGTGGATATAGCCCCAGCAGCAGACGATAGCGGCCGGCGGGCAGCCCGGCCGGCAGCAGCACGCCGTGCCGGTCCGTCACCGTCTCGCCCGGTCGCCAGCCGGTCGTGGGCGCCAGGCCGCCGCCCGGCTCGGCGTCCCGCTGGGCCACCAGCCGGCCGTCCTCCGCCAACAGGTGCAGGAAGACCTTGTAGCGCCGCTGCAAGGGCGTGCCGGCCCGCCAGAACAGGCTGACCGGCAGGATATCGCCGGGCGCCAGCGCCCCCCGGCCGAGGCTGTAGCCCAGCAGCTCAACCTGGTCGCCGAAGCGCCAGCCGGCCGGGGTCTGCATCTCGGCCGCCGCCTGCGGCCGCAGGCCGTAGGCCACGAAGCGCACGTCGCCGGCCCACTC
>JBOGUG010000115.1:0-5139 GCA_050696115.1 Promineifilaceae bacterium (SeqCode)
GCGACATTCCAGGCAGCGGCTTCGATGGTCGCCTGTTCGGCAGGCGTCCAGGCTTGATCGCCCTCTTGGTCGAGATTAACCAGGGGTGTCGGTGGAGGATCCAAGGTCGGCGGCGGCGGCGCAGGACTGGAGCAATCCAGCGGATCTAAGGGGCTGCACTCGCCGTGGCCGGTCGGATCGACCAAGTTTATGGGACTGTTTAGCGCGTAGGTGTAGCGGTTGAAGCTCTGGGGATTAGCAGGATTCGGCACGATCGTATCGGCCGAGGCGAAGCGCCCCACGGCCGGCACAAAATAGCGCGCGTTCATGTAGATCAGGCCCAGGTCGTTGGCCCCCAGGTTGTTATGCTTGTGGCCGGTGAAGCCGCGGTCGGTGATCTCCGTGGTGGGCAAGGCCCGGTGCTTGCCGAAGGGGCACTTCTGGACAACGCTGCCCTTGGCCGCCGCGCTGGTTGTCACTGGGGCAACCATGTTCAATTTGGGAACACGAATCGCTGTTCCCTAATGTCCAGCTCTGCCCGGCTTGCCATTTTCCGGACATCTTCTGACGGATCATCACGTAGCCGTTGGACCGCAGGCAGTGCCGAAATGTCCCCGATCATTGTCAGCGCGATAAGGGCCTCACTGCGGACGATCGGCTCAGGATCTGAAAGGGCAGCAATAAGGACAGGGGTGTCATCCTTGTTCCGCTGACGTCCCAACATGTAAGCCGACCACTTGCGCACCCCCGGGCGCCCGCTCCTTAGCGCCTGATGTAATCTCGGCCTCAAGTCCTTAAGCGGGAACTTCTCAAGAACAAACAAAGCGGTCCAGTAGAGCTCGAAACCAAGACCAGGTCCGAAGCTACCTAAGACTGCGTCGATCATGCGCGGGGCCATCTCCGAGGGAGCGGCATCGATGAGATCTTCAACGCTCGCAAGCAAGGACTCATAGGCTCGAACCCGCTCAAGGGTCATGTCAGGACTGTCATCGTCTGGCATCGGTGAGATCGAGGCCAGCGCATCAATAAGCTCGGTGATGGATTGGCTCATGTTATGGCGGATACGCTACTTCGCGATCAGGTCTGGAAAACTCTCTCTATAGTACTGGATGAGGTCGAGTAGTCCACGGTTATATCAGTTGCCGACTCTCCCACGAATATCCTGAATATCGGAAGCCAGGACCTCTCTAAAGGGTCGGCCGGCATCAGTCCGGGCGGTCGCTGCCCCACGCCACCCAAAGGTTCTGGTTTGAAAATGTTCGACTCGCGTCAGTAGTATTGCGCCACCATCGGCTTCCGTTGTGAAATTCAAGGCCCTTTGCGGCATGTGATGAGCCACGAGATCGCTTCCATGGCCCATGCCCGCCTTCAGACCGTTGTAGCGTCCGGATTGGCCAGCTGTAAGGCCACGGTCACGACTGTCCAACGGCAGGAGCACGGCCGGGATAAAAGCATCCCCAAGCGCCGAATGCATTTGCCAGGCAGATGTGGGGTCTATGCCGCGCCGGTCTGTGATCTGGCTGACATAAACGGTTCCGCCCTCGATGGCACCGCGAGCAACCTCCTCCACGATGTCCTTGCTGCCCAGTTCTTCCGACGTGAGTCTTTCAATCTGACGCCAAAAGAAGTTGAGGATGAACATGCCGATTGGGTTGCTTTCAATGTCATCGAGCATGAGGTATGTAATGAAGTTCGAAGCCCAGTCGTCGGGGTCGCTGAGGCAGTTATCGGCCGGGCCGCTCTCGCCGGTGTAGGCGTGGCCACTGGGGTCGGTGAGGTTGAGCGGCGCGTTGAGGACGTACCCGTACCGATTGAAGCTCCCCGGCCGCGCCGGATCGGGCACCAAGGCATCGGCCGAGGCGAACCGCCCCACGGCCGGCACGAAGCAGCGCGCGTTCATGTAGATCAGACCCACCCCGTCCGGCGGCCGGTTGTTGTGGGCGCGGCCGGTGAAGCCGCCGGCCTGCGCGCAGTCTAACCCAGCCAGGACACTGTGCCGGACGATGGTGAAGAGGACAGGTAACGCATAAATGCTGGTAATCTAGGAAGTTTGTATAGCCCTCTTCGAAAGTTGGCGCGTAGGGTTGGGTGAAGATCGTGGCCAGTCCCATGTCCTGCTTCACACTTGCCACAAAGCAGCTAGTTCGTTTTGCCAATCAGCTTTCCTGGCTAACCCGCCGGGGAAACGTTCCCACGACACGCATACGCCTGGCCAGTTGCTGAAGCTGGGCGTTAAGGTCATTCGTTCCTCTACTTTAGATACAAGGTCTACCAACTACCGGCCGGGCAACTCGCCCAATAGGGGAGAGGAGGAGGGCGGAGGAGAGATCAAGCGAAGGTGCATAGCGCTGCCCGCCAGGCGCAGCGAAGCCCTGGCCACCAGGCCCCAGCGAAGAGCCGGACGCCAGGCAGCAAGGGGAAACCCAACCGCCAGCGCCTGGTCTCACCCCGCCGCCAGCCGCAGCGTCGGGCTTGAGCGATGAGGGGTCCGGTTAGGTGGCGAGCGAGCCAGTGGGCCTGGCCAGCGCCGGGCAAAGAAGTTGGGCTAGGGGACTTACCCGCGCAGTTTTCGGAGTGCGTCGCCTGGCGTGAGAATGGTCAACCCGGACCTCTCGGCGACTTCGGGAGGGTCAATCAGGTGTTTCCGGTCGAGGGTGGTCAGATAGTCCGGCCGGGCCTGGATGGCCGCGGCGATGATGAGGGCATCTTTGGGGTTGACGTAGGCCTCAGCCGCCCACACCTCTTCTTTGAGGGGGTTGGCCGCCACTTCAAACGGGATTTGAAGCAACAATCTCTCCATGAGGGGAACCAGCTCGGGCGCCTTTCGACCCAAGTTACGCCGGGTCTCTGTCACCACATCGTGGCTGAGGATGAGGTGGACTTCTCCCCGAAGGGCAAGGCGCAGCAGCTCCCGGGCTGCGCCGGCGCTGGAGTAAATGGCGCTAAAAAGGACGCTCGAATCAAGAAAGAGCCTACTCATTCAGCATCGCGGGCGTATTTTTCCTCGTACAGCTCTTGCCGGATTTCACGCCCGGATTCGATTAGCTCTTCCAGGGTAATGCCCTTGGCCTTGAGGCCCTCTCCGAGCTCATCCAGCAGCCGCAGCACCTGGGCCTCCTTGGGGCTGATGAGCAAGCCCTCCTCCGTTTCTTTATACACGACGACATCCCCCTTCTTCAGGCCGTAACGGCGGCGCCACTCCACGGGAAGCGTAATCTGGCCATTGTCTTGTATGGTATAGGTCTTCTTGGTCACCCACCTGCTCCTTTGAAATTCATAGATTTAGTAAATTATGAATTTGGATACATCCTAGCATATGGTTGCTAGGTTTTGCAAGTCGCTTTGCTAAGGGGCGCTCACGACCCGCACCAGGTGGTAAAGCCAGGGGCAGTGTGGAGCGCTCGGCGTACTTCTGATTTCATCGACTGGTCGACTTGCTCCACCAGCCAGGGCAGGCGGGCTCGGGCGCGTAGCCCATGCGGCTCAGGAAGGCGGGGTAATCGCCGTGGTAAGCCGGCTCATAGGGAAGCGTGAACAGCCGGGCCACGGCCATGTCCTCCTTGGCCAGTTGCCAAAAGGCAGCCAGCTCGCGCACCTGGCGCCGGTCGAGGCTGGGCTGGAAGTCGAAGTCGAATTGCTCCAGGCTCTTGACCCGGGGAAAGCGTGGCCGGTGAAGGCGCGGTCGCTGCACGCCGGCGATGGCCGCGGCCGGCCGCGCCGGCCAACGCGCAGTCTAGCCCAGGCCAGGAACCCGTACCGGCCGATGGTTAAGAGGGCGCCTCATGCCACCTAGGACCCCAAAGTAACGTAAAGTAACTCAAAGTTGTCGTCATAGCAGAATATATGGGCAAACTTCCGGCCGAGCCTGTCTCGAAAAACAAGTAAGGTCTCGCAGCATTCTACATTGCACCCGATCCGACTATCCGGAACGAGTTGCGTCTCGATTAGTGGGTCAATGGCCATTAGTGTCTGGATTACTTGTTCCCGTGACGCGCCAACCTGAAAGAGGGAGCGGAAGGTGGCATCCACATCGTCCCAACTCTTGGCTTCAACACCGAGCTGGGAGCTAACGTAGGCGATCTCTAGTCTTGCGTCAATGAACAGGCCCAATACTAGGGTGCCCAATACCACGACCCAGAACACAGCGACCAGCGCCAGTTGTTTAAGGATTCTCCTTTGGGCTTTCATCCACCGCTCCTTGCTCTTTAGTTGGTGCGAATGACCCCGGGGAAAACGAGACTAATCCGACGCCAAATCGGTGCGGAGGTCATTGGCAAGTTCAAGTAGGGTGAGGTCACCTCGTCTTAGTGCATCACCGGCCCGGATTCCCCAGTTACCGGCACGGTAATCCTGCACAGAGCTACCGCGATCGAAGGCTTCATGCTTCACATTCCCCAGCCAAGCAACCACCTCGCCTTGGTAATAGCCAAGCTGGACGTAAAACCAGGTATGATGTACCTGATTGTTGGCGGAATCTGGATCTTGGTATCTATCTCCGAAGCCGGACGTGGTCAAACCGTAATCCGCAACGGTATTGTGCGGCCCATACCCGCTTGGTTCGGTCCCGTTTAGCCCATTACCACGTGTCCACTTAAGACAGCGATCGGGTCTTCAGCATCCCCACCAAGTATAATGGCGTACTCCACGACCCTAGCCGAAGCCTCCAAAGACGCAACCTGGCTTGCCCAGTAGCCGATGTACTCCTGCAATGCAGACCGCCGTGAATCGTCAGTCCAATGTTCTTGGAATGTAAAACCGTTCTCGGCAAGGGATCGCGTTCCCTCCAAAAATGCCTTCATCTGCCACAAGAACCAGATTCCCTGAACTTGCTGGCCCAACATGCCCTGCAATTCCGTGCGAAGCTGAGCACACTCATAGTACTCCGCATAGCCGACATAATAGGAATCGTCTGCACTGGCGGCAGCTTCTGCTCCGCAGTGCCCAGTTGGGTCCCGGTACTTGACAGGATTGTTGAATGCGTACGAGAAGCGGTTGTAGCTTTGGGGGTTCTGTGGGTCGGGTACCAGCGTATCGGCCGAGGCAAACCGCCCCACGGCCGGCACGAAGCAGCGCGCGTTCATGTAGATCAGACCCACCCCGTCCGGCGGCCGGTTGTTGTGGGCGCGGCCGGTGAAGCCGCCGGCCTGCGCGCAGTCTAAC
>JBOGUG010000116.1:0-11439 GCA_050696115.1 Promineifilaceae bacterium (SeqCode)
ATCAGGCTCTCCCACCAGGCGGCCGACTTTTACCGCAGCGTCGACCAGCAGGAGGCCAAGATCTTGTCGGCCGATGAGCTGGAAATTAGCGACGACTATTCGCTGGTCAAGGTTCACTGGGGGGCTAAGTTTCGCAAAACGGGGGAGCGGTGGATCGAGTTTGACATCTCGTACCTTGTGCAGAAGACGGGGCCAGAGCCGAGGATCCTGCTGTTCATCAGCCACGAAGATGAACAAAAGGCGATGCAGGAATTGGGATTGCTGCCAGGCTAGGCCGGCCGCGGCCGCCCTACCTCAGCCTCGCAAGCAGGCAGCGAACCTCGCGCACAAACCCACCCAGCCGGCCGCCGCTGCAGTTCATCGGCGCTTAACCCCGCTAGCCTTGGCTTGCGAAGGCAAGCAACACCATGTAGCCTGGGTGACTCTTTGATAAAATTCGAAGCCAGTCGCCGGCCGGCAAGCGGCCGCGCCAGGCGCGCTCCTATGCATGACATCATCGTCAGATCGGTCAGCGATAGCGACGACCTCAAGCAGATCGAGGCCATCCAGCGGCTGACGTGGGGGATGGACGACGTCGAGATCATCCCCGGCCGCTTCCTGCACGCCGTCCAATACAACGGCAATTGCCTGCTAGGAGCATACGACGACGGCCGGCTGGTCGGCTTTGTGCTGGGCATCCTGGCCACGGTCGAAGCGCCGCCGGAGCGGCCAGATCGCGTCGCCGCCTCCCGGCTCCAACTCTATTCGGCCATCATGGGCGTGTTGCCTGAATTCCAGTCCAGCGGCGTCGGCTACCGTCTCAAGCTGGCCCAGCGCGAATTTGCCCTGCGGCTCGGCGTGCGCCTGGTCACCTGGACGTTTGACCCGCTGGAGAGCCGCAACGGCTTCTTCAATGTCGCTAAGCTTGGCGTGGTCTGCCACCGCTACTTGCGCGACTTCCATGGGCCGATGTCGGGCATCAACGCCGGCCTGCCCAGCGACCGCTTTAACGTCGAGTGGTGGGTGACGAGCAATCGGGTCAAGACGCGCCTGTCGCGCGAGCGCCGGCCGCTCAAGCTGGGCGCTTTTTTGGCGGCCGGGGCGACGCTGATCAACCCGGCTGGGCTGAACAGGCAGGGCTTGCCTACGCCGGCGGCCGAGCCTAATTTGAGCGACGACCGCATCTTGCTGCTAGAGATCCCCCCCCGCTTTCAGGAGCTGAAGGCGGCCGACATGGCCCTGGCTCAGGCCTGGCGGCTGCACTGCCGCGACTTGTTCGAGCGCTATTTCGGCCGCAACTACCTGCTGACCGATTTCGTGCGCCACGAGGACGAGGATGGCCGGGCGCGCAGCTATTACGTGCTGGCCTTCGGCGACAGCTGATGCGCATCGAGCGAATCGAGCTTTTCCACGTCAGTCAGCGCCTGGTAAGCCCCTTCGAGACCAGCTTCGGCCGCCAGGAAGAGCGCCAATGCCTGCTGCTGGCGCTGGATTGCGACGGCCTGACCGGTTGGGGCGAATGCGTCGCCAACAGCAGCCCTGGCTACAGCTACGAGACGACCGGCACTGCCTGGCATATCCTAAGCGATTTTTTGATCCCTGCCGTGCTTGGCCGCGAGCTAGACGCGCCGGAGGCGGTCGCCGGCTGGCTCAAATCTGTGCGCGGCCACCCGCTGGCCAAGGCGGCCCTGGAACAAGCCGCCTGGGACGCGGCCGCCCAGCGTGATGGCGTTTCGCTGGCCCACAAGCTGGCCCAGCCCTACCCAGAAGGGCCGCGCGCCCGGGTCAAGGTGGGCGTGAGCATTGGTATTCAGACTAGCATCTCCCAGACGCTTGACGTGATCGCGGCGCATCTCGAGCAGGGCTACGGCCGGATTAAGCTCAAGATCAAGCCCGGCCACGACCTGGAGCTGGCGCGGGCGGCCCGGACCGCCTTTCCCATGACGTCCATCATGCTAGACGCCAACTCGGCCTACCAGCTAAGTGACGCGCCAACCTTCCAGGCCATGGACGACCTCAACCTGCTGATGATCGAGCAGCCCCTGGGCTACGAGGACATTTACGACCACAGCCAATTGCGGCCGCTCATCCGGACGCCGCTCTGCCTGGACGAGTCGATCCACTCGGCCGACCACGGCCGGTACGCGCTTGCCATCGGCGCCTGCGACATCATAAACATCAAGCCGGCCCGCGTCGCCGGCTGGGGCGAGGCGCGCCGACTCCATGACGTTTGCCGGGCACAGAACGTGCCCGTGTGGTGCGGCGGCATGTTGGAGACCGGCGTCGGCCGGGCGGCCCAGTTGGCGCTGGCGTCGCTGCCTGGCTTTACCTTGCCTGGCGACATCTCGGCCACGGCCCGCTACTATGCCGAGGACATCGCCGAGCCGGCGTTTCGCCTGAACCCCGAAGACAGCACGATCAGCGTGCCCCAGGGACCCGGCCTGGGCGTGCGCGTTAACCCGGAGCGCCTGAAGGCGGCCAGCCTGCGCGCGGCCGCCTTCACCTGTTGAGCCTATGTTCGCCAACAAAACAGTTGCATTTATCGGCAGCGGCACTATGGCCGAGGCCATGATCCGGGGCCTGCTGGCCAACGAAGTGCTCGCCCCGAACCAGATCATTGCCTCCGGCCCGCGCCCGGAGCGCGGCCGGGCCCTGGAGGAGCGCCACAGCATTCGCACCGCGACCGACAACCGGCCGGCGGCCGAGGAGGCCGATATCCTCATCCTGGCGGTCAAGCCCCAGGTGCTCAAGGACATCCTGCCAGAAATCCGGGGCCAGCTGCGGCGCCAGGACCTGGTGCTGTCCATCCTGGCCGGCACCCCCATCGAGCGCATCGCCAACGGGCTGGCCCACGCGGCCGTGGCCCGGGCCATGCCCAACACGCCGGCCCAGATCGGCCAGGGCATCACCGTCTGGACGGTGACCCCCGAGGTGGAAGCCCACCAGCGCGAGCAGGCCCAGGCCATCCTGGCTTCCTTCGGCCGGGAGATCTTCGTCGAAAATGAGGAGTACCTGGACATGGCCACAGCCCTCAGCGGCACGGGCCCGGCCTACGTCTTCCTGCTGATGGAGGCCATGATTGATGCCGGGGTACACATGGGCTTCTCACGCCGGGTAGCGACCGAGCTGGTCTTTCAGACGATGCGTGGCTCGGTCGAGTACGCCGAGGCCTCCGGCCGCCACGTCGCCGAGCTGCGCAACCAGGTGACTTCGCCCGGCGGCACCACGGCCGAAGCGCTCTACCACATGGAGAAGGGCGGCCTGCGCACAGTCATCTCGCGCGGCATCTGGGCCGCCTACCAGCGTTCCATCGCCCTGGGGCGGGGGCAGAAGCACAGCGAGATCGAAGGTTGAGAGCCATCATCCAGCACGGCCGGCGCTGGCTGCTGTACGATCGGCCGCGGCGCCTGCTGATCGCCCGCCGGCCGGCTGAGGTGCGGCCGCTGCTGGCAGCGGCCGAGGCGGCTGTAAACGAAAAGGGCTGGCACGCGGCCGGGTTCCTTACATACGAAGCCGGCCCGGCGCTCGACCCAGCCCTGGCAAGCCGCCCGGCCGGCCCGCTGCCGCTGGCCTGTTTTGGCCTGTACGACCCGCCGGCCGGAGTTGAGCCGCCCCACGGCGCGGGGGCTTATAGTCTAGGCGAATGGCGGCCGTCCACCTCTCGTCCGGCCTACGAGGCAGCCGTGGCGGCCATCAAAGCCCACATCGCCGCCGGCCGCAGCTACCAGGTTAACCTGACTCTGCGCCTGGACGCCCCATTCAGCGGCTCAAGCTGGGATTGGTTCGCCGACCTGGTGGCCAACCAGGCGCCAGCCTACGCCGCCTATCTGGAGCTCGACAACTGGGCGATCTGCTCGGCTTCGCCCGAGCTGTTCTTTGGCCTGGAAGGCGAGGCGCTGACGGCCCGGCCGATGAAGGGCACCGCCGCCCGCGGCCGGACCCCGGACGAAGACCGGCGCCAGGCCGAGCGGCTGCGCAATTCGGAGAAAGAGCAGGCCGAGAACACCATGATCGTGGACCTGCTGCGCAACGACCTCGGCCGGGTGTGCGACTTCGGCAGCGTGGCCGTGCCGCGCCTGTTCGAGCTTGAGCGCTATCCAACCGTGTGGCAGTTGACCTCAACCGTGGCCGGCCGCAGCCGGGCGCCCCTGGCCGAGATCCTGGCGGCGCTCTTTCCTTGCGGCTCGATCACGGGCGCGCCGAAGGCCAGCACTACGCGGATTATTGCCGGGTTGGAGCACCGGCCGCGCGGCATCTACACCGGCAGCATTGGCTTCATTGCCCCCGGCCGCCAGGCCCAGTTCAACGTGGCCATCCGCACGGGGCTGGTGGATCGGGCGGCCGGCGCGGCCGAGTTCGGCGTCGGCGGCGGCGTTGTCTGGGACTCGACGGCCGGCGGCGAGTACGACGAGTGGCAAACCAAGGCCCGGCTGCTCAGCCGGCCGCGACCCGGCTTCCGGCTGCTGGAATCGCTGCGCTGGGAGCCGGCGGCCGGCTTCTCGCTTCTCGAAGCGCACCTGGCCCGGCTGGCCGGCTCGGCCGAGTATTTTGACTTCCGCCACGAGCCGCGGGCCGCCCGGGCCCAGTTGCTGGCCTTCGCCGCCGGGCTGGCGGCCCGGCCGACCAAGGTACGCCTGCTCGCCGGCCGCGAGGGCCAGGTCGAATTGGAGGCCGAG
The DNA here is from genome assembly GCA_050696115.1 of Promineifilaceae bacterium (SeqCode). GTDB lineage: Bacteria > Chloroflexota > Anaerolineae > Promineifilales > Promineifilaceae > UBA11865. The sequence goes on from JBOGUG010000116.1 coordinate 4,656, forward strand.
CCGCTGGCGCCCGACCCGCCGCTGCGTCTGCGCCTGGCCGCTCGGCCGGTGGACAGCCGCGACGTCTTCCTCTACCACAAGACAACGCACAGGGCCGTCTACGACCAGGCGGCCGGGGCGCCGCTGCCCGGCGATGGCTCGCCGGCCAATGATGTGCTTCTATGGAACGAGCGCGGCGAGGTCACCGAGACGACCAGCGCCAACGCCGTCGTCCGGCTGGCCGGCCGGCTGTGGACGCCTCCCGTCGCCTGCGGCCTGTTGGCCGGCACCTTTCGCGGCCGGCTGCTGGCCGAGGGCCGAATCGCCGAGCGGGTCATCCGCCTGGCCGAGTTGGCGGAGTGCGAAGCCATCTACGCGGTCAATTCAGTCCGCGGCTGGCGCGAGGCAGTTCTGAAAGAGAGTGCGCCGGCCGGTCTGCCTGTGCCGGGTTAAGAGCAGGCAGGCCTACTGGTGGCGGGCGGCCACGATCTGGGCCATGATGGCCAGGGCGATCTCTTCCGGGCTTTGAGCTCCAATTTCTAGCCCGATGGGGCCGTGGATGCGCTCCAACTGTTCGGCCGGCATCCCCGCCGCCAGCAGGCGCTCGCGACGGCGGGCGTGGGTGCGGCGGCTGCCCAGTGCGCCGACGTAGAAGGCCGGGCTGTCCAGCACGATCTTGAGCGCCTCGTCATCAATTTTCGGGTCGTGGGTCAGCAAGGCCACGGCCGTTTCCCCGTTGAGCGCAATCTGGCCGAAAGCTTCCTGCGGCCAGGCGGAGATCATTGCATCGGCGTGGGGAAAGCGGCCGGCGTTGGCAAAAGCTCGGCGCGGATCCACCACGACCGTGTGGTAGCCCAGGGTGCGGGCGATGGCAGTCAGGGCGATGGCGATGTGCACCCCGCCGACCATGACTAAGGTGGGCGCCGGCCGGCCGGCTTCGACAAACAGCTCGATGGGCGGCGCGCCGGGCCCGCCTTCGGGCAGTTGGACCCTCCGGGAACGGCCGGCGCGCAAAGCGACCCGGGCCAGGCCGGCCGCCGCCTCGTCTAGGCCCTCTCCTATCTGGCCGGACGGCCCTCCGGCCGGCCCGACCAGGAGTTGCTTGCCCAGCAGCCCCTCCGGCCCCTGGATAACGGTGCTCAGGCCATAGGGGGCGTCGGCCGCGACCAGCGCGGCCAGGCGGTCAAGCACTTCCGCGGCCGGGGATTCGACGAAAACCTCAATCGTGCCGCCACAAGCCAGGCCAACCTCCCAGGCGGCCTCGTCGGCGACGCCGAAATGGAGCAAGCGCGGCCGGCCGCCGGCCAACACCTGGCTGCCGGCCTCATAGACGGCACCCTCCACACAACCGCCGCTGACGGAGCCGGCGATTTGGCCCCCGGCCGTCATGGCCATTTTGGCGCCTACACCGCGCGGGGCGGAACCCCAGGTCTCGACCACCGTGGCCAGGGCGACTGCCTGGCCGGCCTGGCGCCAGGCATGAATTGAGGCTAAAACGTCGCGCACTACAGCCGCTGCTGCTTCCGCACCCTGCGGCGCGGCTCGAGTGACGTTAAAAGGCGGGCCAAATCCTCCAGCGAAGCCAGGTTGCGGGCCGGCAGGAAATCGTCTACAAACGGCAAGGCTGCCTGCATGCCGCGGGTTAGCGGCTGGTAGCCGGCCGAGCCGAGCAGCGGATTCAGCCAGATGAGCCGCTGGCAACTGCGCTGCAGGCGGGCCATTTCGGCCGCCAGCAGCGCCGGGTCGCCCCGGTCCCAGCCGTCGCTGATTAGGAGCACGACCGCGCCCCGGCCGAGCACGCGCCGGCCCCAATCGTAGTTGAAGCGCTTGAGCGCCTCGCCGATGCGCGTCCCGCCCGACCAATCCGGCACGGCCCGCGCCACGTGCCCCAGGGCGCGATCCACGTCGTTTTCGCTCAACTGGCGGCTGACACAGGTCAGGCGCGTGCTGAACAGGAAGATTTCCACCGGCTGCTGCAAGCCTTTGCTCAAACTGTAGAGAAAATGGAGCAGCAAACGCGTGTAGCGCTCCATTGAGCCGCTGATGTCGGCGATGACCACCAGCGGCCGGGGCTTGAGCTGCGGCCGGCGGTAGGCGAAGTCAAACAGTTCGCCGCCGTGGCGCAGGCTGCGGCGCAGGCTGCGGCGCAGGTCGAGGCTGGGGCCGGAGCCCGGCCGGCGGCGCCGGCTGCGACGTCCGCCCAGGCTCCAGGAGAGCGCGGCGATCAGCCCCTTGACGGCCTCCAGCTCGGCCGGCGTCAACTGGCCGAACTCCTTGTGGCGCAACGACTCGCGGCCGCTGTAGCTCTGGCTCAGTTCGAGAATGACCGCCGTATCGTCGGCCCCGGCCGGCGAGCCGCCGTCGGGCGTCCCATTGGCCGGCCGGCGCAGGGGCGGCGGGCTACGTTTCAGGCGCGGGGCGTCCGGCCGCCGGCTGAGCGGCGGCAGGTCAACGCCCAGCCAAGTTCTCTCCGGCCGACGCCAAAAGAGCTGGAAAGCCTGGTCAAACAGGGGCAAATCGGCTTTGTCGTGGATGAGCAGGCTGCGCGTGGCATGGTAAAAATCTTCTTGACGGCCGATCTCGATTAGATCCAGCGCCTGCGCCAGATCCCTCATCCGGCCGGGGTTGACGTCCAGGCCCAGCCCGCGCAGCAAGCGGCCGAAGAGCAGCAGGTTGTGCAGCAATTGGCCCGCGGGCATCGGCTAGCCGGCCGCCTGGACGCGCGCCAGGATCGCCTCGGCCGTCTGGCCGCGCACCCGGGCAATGTCGTCCTGGTACTTCAGGATCACGCCCAGCGTCTCGTCCACCACAGCCGGGTCGAGCGCCTGCTGATCGAGCGCGACCAGCGCGGCCGTCCAGTCCAGCGTCTCAGCCACGCCGGGGATCTTGTATAGGTCGGCCTCGCGCAGCGCCTGCACAAAGCCGGTCACCTGGCGCGCCAGGGCGGCCGGGGCGGCCGGCGCCTTGGCCCGCACGATCTCGTACTCCTTCTCGAAGCTGGGATAGTCAATCCAGTAATACAGGCAGCGCCGCTTCAGGGCGTCGTGCACCTCGCGGGTGCGGTTGGACGTCAGGACGACGGCCGGCGGGCGGGCGGCGCGGATGGTGCCAATCTCCGGGATCGTGATCTGGAAGTCGGACAGCACCTCCAGCAAGAAGGCCTCAAACTCCTCATCGCTGCGGTCTATCTCGTCAATCAGCAGCACCGGCGGCACGGGGCGCGAATCTTCCAGCGCCTGCAGCAGCGGCCGGCGCAAGAGGAACTCCTCGCCGAACAGTTCGGCCTCGGTCGGCCGCTCGCCGCGGGCCTCCAGCAGCCGGATGTGCAGGATTTGGCGGCTGTAGTTCCACTCGTAGACGGCCTGGCTGATATCCAAGCCCTCATAACACTGGAGCCGGATCAGTTCGGCTCCCTGAAGGCCGGCCAGCACCTTGGCCACCTCGGTCTTGCCCACGCCGGCCTCGCCCTCCAGGAAGAGCGGCCGTTGAAGCTTGAGCGCCAGGTACATCGCCGTGGCCAGGCCGCGGTCGGCGATGTACAACTGCTCTCGCAGCGCCGCTTGCAGGCCGTCTATCGAGTCCAGGCTCATTTGACGATGACGTAGATCATCGGCCGGCGGCCGGTCTCAGCATACAGGTAGCGCGACAAGGCGTTCTCCACCTTTTTGCCCAGTTGGGCCGCGTCGCCGTTAGCGCTGCGGACGGCCTCGGTGATGGTCTCCTCAGCCCCCTTCATCAGCTCTTCGGCCGCGTCCAGGTAGACGAAGCCGCGCGAGATGATTTCCGGCCGGCCCTTGACCCGCCCCTTGTCGTCCAGGGCCAGCGCGGCGACAAAGAAGCCGCTCTGCGCCAGCCGCTCGCGGTCGCGGATAACGGCCGGGCCGATGTCGCCCACGCCGCTGCCGTCCACAAAGACGTAGCCGCCCGGGATGCGCGGGCCGACGCTGAGCGAGTTGCGATCCAGCTCCAAGACGGTGCCGTTCTCGACGACGGCAATGTTCCTGGGCGACATACCCAGGGACTCGGCCAGCTGGCCGTGGGCCTTCAGATGGCGCAGCTCACCGTGCACCGGAATGAAAAACTTGGGCTTGACCAGGTTGAACATGAGCTTCATCTCTTCCAGGCTGGCGTGGCCGGAGACGTGGACGCGGGCGTTGCCTTCGTGCAGCACGTCTGCCCCGCGCTGGATGAGCCGGTTGATAATCCGGTAGATCATCTCCTCGTTGCCGGGGATGGGGTGGGCCGACAGGACGACTGTGTCGCCCTCCTGGATGCTGAGCCGGTTGTGGCTGCCCTGGGCCAGCCGGCCGAGCACGGCCGTTGGCTCGCCCTGCGAGCCGGTTGCCAGGATGGCAACCTTGTTGTCGGGCAGCTTGCCCAGGTCGTCGGCCTCCACCAACATGTCGTCCGGGATTTCTAGATAGCCCAACTCGCGGGCGATGCGCACGTTGTCGCGCATGGAGCGGCCGGTGATCGCCAGCTTGCGGTTGTACTTGCGGGCGACGTTGGTCACCTGCTGGATGCGCGAGATGAGCGAGGCAAAGGTGGCGATGATGATCCGGCCCTTGGCGGCCCGGAACAGGTCGTCGAACGCCTCGGTAATGACCGCCTCGGATGGCGTCCAGCCCGGCCGCTCGGCGTTGGTCGAGTCGGCCAGCAGGGCCAACACGCCCCGCTCCGAGAATTCGGCCAGCTTGGCGAAATCCGGTGGCCAACCGTCCACCGGCGTATGGTCGAACTTGTAGTCGCCGGTGTGGACGACCAGGCCGGCCGGGGTCGCGAGTCCCAGCCCGACGCCGTCTGGGATGCTGTGTGAGACGTGAAACGGCTCGACGGTGAAAGCGCCTAACTGGACGACCTCGCCGGCGCGGTAGGTTCGGATGTCAACCTTGTCGCGCAGCTTGGCCTCGCGCAGCTTGCCCTCGATCAGGCCGGCCGTCAGCCGCGTGGCGTAGATGGGCGCTTTAAGCAGCCGCATCAAGTGGGGCAGAGCACCGATATGGTCCTCGTGCCCATGCGTAATCAAGACAGCCCGCACCGTGTCGAGCTTGTCGAGCAGATAGTTGTAATCAGGAATGATCAGATCGATCCCCCACATGTCGTTCTCGGGGAACATGATGCCGGCGTCAATGATCACGATCTCGTCTTCGTATTCGACGACGGTCATGTTCTTGCCGACTTCTCCGAGTCCGCCTAGCGGGATGATCCGCAATTTCGATGTCATTAGGTGTGTAAAAACCTCCAAAACAGGCTACGGCCACGGCAACTTACTCTGCTGCCCTGGCCGGCGCCGCTAAAATTCGATTTCGGACTTCGTTGGGCCGTTAGCTGCTGACGAGGAACCAGATCGCGGTGATCAGGGCGACCTCGACCACACACAACAGGGCCGTGTAAAGCCATAACGTCGTGCGTTCGGTTGCATTGCCGCGAGGGGGCGCAGTGACGGGCGCCGTCGCGGCCGCCGGCCCCTGGCCTGCGCTCTTGGGCGCAAGCTGGCCCCCCTCATGCAATAGCGCAACCGAGATATTATCCTCACCTCCGCGCTCGTTGGCAAGCGCAACTAGAGAGGCGGCCGTCGCAGCCAGATCTTCGGCCTCCATAAACTCGGCCAGCTCGGCCGGGGAGACGTGGCGGGTCAGCCCATCGCTGCACAACAGCAGCCGGTCATCGAGCTGAAGCTCCAGGGTGTGCAGGTCAATTTGGGGTTCAGCTTCCGGGCCCAGGCTGCGCAAGATCACGTTGCGGCGCGGGTGCGTCAGCGCCTCTTCGCCGCTGATGGCCCCTTCGGCCACCAGCCGGGCCACCAGGCTGTGATCTTCGGTGATCTGGCTCAGCTCGCCAGCGCGCCAGAGGTAGCCGCGGCTGTCGCCGACGTTGGCAAAGGTGGCCCGGCCGTCGTGGATGAGCAAGGCCACCAGGGTGGTCGCCATACGCTCCCCGGCCGCCTGCTGGCCAATCAGTTGGCGCAGGTCGGCGTTGGCCGCCTGGATGGCGGCCGTAAGGCGCTCCTCCCAGCCGGCCGGGCCGGCCTCGGCCGCCAGATAATGGTGCAGGACGCGCTGGCAGACAACCTGGCTGGCGATCTCGCCCGCCTTGGCCCCGCCCACGCCGTCGGCCACCAGGTACAGCCAGCCGTTGCGCCGGGCCTCGGCCGCGTCGGCCGGCTCGTAGGCGGCGACGAAATCTTCGTTGTGGGAACGAACGCGACCGGGGTCGGTCTGCAGCCAGGCTGAAATCTGCCCGACACGCGCCATGGGCGAACTATAGCGGCCCGCCGGAGGGCCGGCAAGCACGCGGCCGGGGAGATGCCGCCGGGATTTGGGGATTAGGGGATTGTGTTTTGGCAGGCGAGGCCGGCCGGGCGGCCGCCCATTTTGTGGCGCGGGCATCTTGCCCGCGGCCGGGCCGCAGGCCTGGGGCAGCTGGGGCGCGGGGGCGCGGCCCTGCACGCCGGCCGGGGCTATTGACAAGGCGGCCCCGAATTTTGTAGAGTAACGGTGCTGATCTGGCTTCAGGGTAAGCCGGGCTCCGGCGAAGGGGAGGAAATGATGGCCGCACGCACTGCCTGCCAGGCGCTTCCTCGGCGCGCTGCGCTGGCCCTTGCTTCTGTTGCTGGCCCAACTGGCCTACGCCGTGCCCGCGGCCGCCCAGTCACCGCCTCCGCCCCCGCTGGCGCTCAGCCTGAGCGGCCCGCCCGGCCCGCTAGCCGCCGGCGACGAAGTGGGCGGTGAATGCCACGGATTGTTCTGCAACAACTATGAGGCAGACGGCTCTCTAGCACCTGGTGGCGGCGACGACCTCGACA
>JBOGUG010000117.1:0-17985 GCA_050696115.1 Promineifilaceae bacterium (SeqCode)
GATCTCTGCTCCAGATTAGCTAAAAACGCCCTGCAGCGTCTCGTTACGCATGATCTGCATCGCGGCCGGCCCTAGCAGCACGATGAACATGGAGGGAAAAATCAGGAACACCAACGGGAAGAGCATCTTGACAGGCGCCTGGTGCGCCTTTTCCTCGGCCCGCTGGCGGCGGCGAATGCGCATCTGTTCCGACTGGATGCGCAGCACCTTGCCGATGCTGACGCCCAGGTGCTCGGCCTGGAGAATGGCGGCTACAAACGAGGTCACGTCGGGCACTTCCATGCGGTTCGACATATCGCGCATTGCCTGCCGACGCGATTTGCCCAGTTGAATCTCGTAAATCACCCGGCCGAACTCCTCGGCAAGTGGGTCGTCCCACTTCTCGTGCACCCGCGCCATGGCGCCGTCAAAGGTGAGCCCCGCATCTACGCAAATGGACATGAGGTCGAGCGCGTCGGGGAACTTCTTTATGATGGCGTCCTGGCGGCGGCGAATGGCTGAGGCCAGAATGAGCGCCGGCACGTAAAAGCCGACCAGGCCAACGATCAGGCTATAGAGAAGGCGCTTGCCCGGCTCCTGGCCAAAGCGGGACAGCAGGATGAAGAAGAGGGCGCCGAGGCCCGCGGCCGTCAGGCCACGGATGACCCAAAACTCGGCCGAGGAGATGTTGCCCGGCGAGCCCGCCAGCTCCAGCCGGTGGGCCGTATTGTCCAGCATCGTCTGCGGCGTCAGACGGATGACCACCTGGCTCAGGCGGCGCAGCATGGGCACGATCACCCGGTCGGTGATCGGCATCGAAAGCTCGATCTCTTCCATGCTGACCGCCTCTTCGCGGGCTGCAAACTGGTCAATCCGAGCAGCAAGCGGGTCTTGCTCGGCCCGCCGCAACAGTAAGATGCTGGTTACAATGAGCGCAAGGGCGCCGAATGCGGCAACCACTAAGAAAAGTGACATCTGTTTGCCTCCCTGTTCAAGGCCTCAGGCTTTACCGCCCGCTAGACTTCAATGTCAACAATGCGCTGGATGGCGATGATGCCGACGGTCATCATGATGAGGCCGATGGCAATCAGTATCCAGCCACAGGGGATAATGTTCACGATCATCGGCTTTTCGCGCACCCAAAGCTCTTCAATATAGGAGCCGTTGATCAGGTACAGAATAAATGCCAGGGCAATTGGCAGCAGACTGATAATCCAGGCCGACAGGCGCCCCTGGGCAGTGAGAGTCCGGATTTCGCGCTTGATGCGCACCCGTTCTCGAATTGTGAAGCTAATGGAATCGAGCACCTCTGCCAGGTTGCCGCCCACCTCGCGCTGGATGTTGACGGCCGTGACAACCAGGTCCAGATCTTCGCTGGGCATGCGGCGCAGCATGTTGTCCAGCGCCTGGCCCACGCTCAGGCCAAGCCGCACCTCCTGGACGACGCGCTCAAATTCAACCGATACCGGTGGCGGCAGCTCCGTGGCAATGGCCTCCATGGCCTGCAAGACGCTGTAGCCCGAACGGAGGGCATTCACCCACAAGTTGAGGGTGTCGCTGAGCTGGTTTTCAAAGGCCCGCAAGCGTCTCCTGGCGGCGACCGATAGGTACAGCCGCGGGATGAACCAACCAAAAACGGCCCCGATCACCAGAAAGAGGCGGCTGCCGCCAAACAGCGCCGAAACAATCAGGCCGGTCAGGATGGACGCCATGACCTGCAAGGCGAGGTACTCGCTGACCCGCAACTTGGCGTCGGCGCGGGCGATTCGCCCTTTGATCCCATAAGTGAAGCCCCGGCCGGCAATCGCCTTGTCCAGCCGGTCGGCGACAATTCGCCTGCTGCCACGATCGGAGCTGTCCGGGAGGGCAATGACGGCCGCCGCGCTGCCGCCTACGTACTGCTCCATGCGCTGGCCCACATTGCCCCGGCCGCCGCCCAGCAAGGCGACAGCCGCGCCGAGGATCATTAACACCCCGGCCGCCCCTGCTATGAGGATTATTGGGTTCACTGGTTGCCTCCTCGCCGTTCAGCCACGAATAGGCGCCTGATCAGCGGCTGCGTGCCCCAACGCCAAAGACGCTGGGCGGCAACATAATGCCGGCTTCCTGAATCTTGTACATGAACTTCGGCCGCAAACCGGTCGGCCGCAGCCGGCCGATGACTTTGCCATTCTCCAGCCCGGTCTGCTCAAAGCGGAAGATCTCCGACATCGTGATGACGTTGCCTTCCATGCCTTGCACTTCGCTAACTGATGTGATCTTGCGCGTGCCGTCCCGCATCCGGTCCTGGTGAACCACCACATCCACAGCCGAGGCTATCTGCTCCCGAATCGCCCTGTGGGGCAAGTCCATGCCGGCCATTAGCACCATCGTTTCGAGTCGGGCCAACATGTCGCGCGGGCTGTTGGCATGCAACGTCGTCATACTGCCTTCATGGCCAGTGTTCATCGCCTGCAACATGTCCAGCGCTTCGCCCCGGCGCACCTCGCCCACGATGATCCGGTCGGGCCGCATACGCAGCGAGTTGACCACCAGGTCGCGAATACTGACCTCTCCCCGGCCCTCGATGTTCGACGGCCGGGACTCCAGCGTGACTACGTGTTCCTGGCGCAACTGGAGCTCAGCTGCGTTCTCAATGGTCACAATGCGCTCGCCGTCCGGGATGAAGCCGGACAGGATGTTTAGCGTGGTCGTCTTGCCAGAGCCGGTGCCACCTGAAATGATGACGTTGACCCGGCCTACAACGCAAGCGCGCATGAACTCAACCGCCTCTGGCGTGAGGGTGCCGAATTCGATCAGGTTGTCCACCGTCAGCGGCGTCTTGGCGAAAATGCGGATGGTAAGAGTTGGCCCGTTGAGCGAGATAGGCGGAATGACAGCGTTAACGCGCGACCCATCCGGCAGGCGGGCATCTACCATCGGCGAGCCCTCGTCAATGCGCCGGCCGAGGGGCGCCACGATCCGGTCAATAATTCGCATCAGATGCTCGTCGTCCTCGAAGGCGGCCGCGACGCGGTGGATCTTGCCTGCCCGCTCGATGTAGAGGTTTTTGGGCCCGTTGACCATGATTTCTGTCACGCCGTCCACATTGAGAAATTGTTCCAGCGGCCCGTAGCCCAAGATCTCGGCTACGATCTGTTCGAACAGCGCCCGCTTCTCGTTGCGCGTTAGGACGATTTGCTCTTCCTGGAGCATGGCCTCGTACATTTCCTGAATCGTCGAGCGCACCTCTTCCGACTGGGTGACATCCATGCCGGGGTCTAGCTCAGCAATCAGCCGCTGCTGGATGCGCGACTTCAGGTCGGCGCCGGTGTCGCGGCCGGTGATGGGATTGGTGATCCGTTTGGCTCGCAACTCTTGCAGCTTGCCCGTTTGCGGCTGTAGGCGCGGATCCTGGCTTTGTTCAATTCGCTTTAACAGGGACATAATTACCCTCCGTCGCTAATCTATTTGCCAAAGAGGCGCGAGAGCCTCGAGGCGCCGTTGGCTTCATGCACCGCTTCGGCCCGGTTGCTCCGTTTGAGCTCTTCTACCAGTTGGTGCGTAAGCTGGCCAATAGCGCGGGCGCCCGGCCGGCGTTTCCACACGCCGGTAACCAGCGGCTTGCCCTGGTCGGCCGCACTGTAGGCGGCCTCATCCTCTGGAATGACGCTCAGCGCCGGATACTTCAGCGTATCCTCAAGGTCCTTGACGGTGATGCTCTGTTTGGGCGTAGAGTGATTGACGACCAACATCATTTTGCTGCGGTCGTATTCGAGGCTCTCGCTGATATCGAAGAAGCGGCTGACGTTCTTTAGGCTGGGCAGATCCTGCCGCGTCACCAGGAGGATGCGGTCCGCCCCATCCAAAAAGGCCAGCGTGATGTCGTCCAGATTCGAGGCCGTATCCACGATGATGTACTCGTAGCTCTGGCGCAGGCTGGCCAACATCGGCTTGACGTGCTCCACCCTGACCATCTCGGCCATCTCCGGCCGGTGCGGGGCCAGCAAGACGTGGAGGCCGCTGGGGTGCGGCAAAACGACGCTAGAGATCAACTCCTGATCCATCTCCTGAAGGTGGTCCACCAGATCTATGATGGTGGTGACAGACTTCAGATTGAGCATCACCGCCACGTCGCCGAACTGAAGGCTGGCGTCCAGGAGCAGGGTTTTACGCCCCTGCTCGGCCAGCGAGACGGCAACGTTGACGGCCAGCGTCGTGCAGCCGTTGCCCCCCTTAGGGCTGAACACGGCCACGACCTTGCCCTCGCGGATGGGGACTTTGACCTGCTGGGCCGACTCCTCGGCCGCCGCCCGCGATGTCGCCGGCGACGGGAAGCTGCGGCGGGTTTCGTAGACCCGGCGCACGGCGCCGATCAACTCGTCGCCCGAAAAGGGCTTCATTAAGAAGTCGCGCGCCCCGGCGAGCATCGCCTTGCGCAGATAGTCCGCCTCGCTCTGGACGGACATAATGATAATCTGCGCGCCGGGCACGCTGTTGATGATCGTTTGGCTGGCGCTGATGCCGTCGGCGTCCGGCATGTTGATGTCCATCAGGACGACATCCGGCCGGTGCTGGCGCGTCAGCTCTATCGCTTCTTCGCCCGAAGCGGCGTAGCCGACAACGTCCACGTCTGGCTCGAATTGAAGTAGCTTGCGCACGTTCTCCCGGGTCTCTGGGATATCGTCTACGATCAGAACGCGAATTTTGTCTGTCATCTACTGCTCGGCTTTTCGAAGTCGAAGGGTTTCCCGGCCCCGGCCGGGGCGCTCTGATAGCGCGGCGCTCCACAAAAAGGCAAATCAGATGTTACTTGGAACGCCTTCAAAGTCAAGCGCGGCCGCGCCACAACGCCGGCCGGCGTTGACGGCAACCCTCCTCTATTCGCCGCTAGCTATGCCCGGGGTCATTAGGCACAGTATAGTGAACGGCGGGCGCCTATCAAGGTGAACATAGTACCCCCAACTCCCCGTAGCCATGGCAGTCGCCACATACGAGCACAACGAATTGCAGAACCATACCGGCCCCGGCGACTCGGTCGGCGTCAGCGCGCCGCGTAGATCGTGACTTCGTCGTTGCTGTAGACAGCTTCGAAAGGGCCGGCCAGCTCGCCCTCGGAGCCGGCCAGTTGCCGCTCTTGCGCCCCCCACCAGACAAGCGTAATGTTCCACTCTTCCAGCAGCCTGCGCCGTTCGGCCGCGCCCGTGCTGGGCGCGTAAAAGCGCTCGACCAGGGCCATCTTGGCATCCCAGTCGGCCGTCTCAGCCCAGTGGCCGACCACGACGCGCAGACCGAGCTGACCGGCCACGTAATTGCCGGTCTCGTAGCTTGCCATGATGACATCGGCCTGAGTCGCCGCTCCGTCCAGCCAGGCCAGCGCCTGGCGCTCGGCCGTCGAGCGAAAGAATGGGTAGCGGTGGGCGGCCGCGGCCGAAAATGAAACGTCGGCGAGCAGATATACGTTGGACAGGGCCATGAAGGCCAGCAAGAGCGTCAGCAGCCAACGCTCCAGGCCTGGGGCCGAGTAGCGCGGCCGGGCCGCCAGCCAGCGAAAGGCGCGCGTGGACCGCGGCGCCGGCAGGAGAGTGGCGAACAGCCCGGCGGCCGCCAGGATTGATAGGGGGGCGTGGGCCCCTTGCACAAAGCGGCGTTGAGGATAAAGGGGCAGCAGCAGCAGCAGGCCGGCGGCCACCAGCCAGGCCCACAGGATCCCCTCCCGGCCGGCCAGCAGGCTCCGGCCGCGCCGGCCGAGGGCGGGCAAGGCGAGCAGCAAGAGGGGGCCAAAGGCAAACAGAAAATGAGGCCACGCGGGCGACGGCGTGACGGCCTGTTCGGCCCAACGCCGAAAAACGGGATTTTGCTGCTGGACGATGGCGTAATAGGCGATGAGGGGCGTGGGCGGGCCCAGCGCCAGCGCCGCCAGCAGCCCACGGCGCCACAGGCGGCCGGCGCCAGATCCAAAGAGAGCGTAGAGGCCTAGCGTCGCGACCACCAGATAGATCAAATAAGGGTAGGCGATGGCCAGGCCCAGGTTGGTGAGGCCGGCCAGCAGGCCGAACAAAGGCGCACGCCGGCCGGCGTGGTCTGCCTGCAAGAATAGCCAGAAACCGAGCAGCAACAGGGCAGTGCCGGCCGCCACGTGGGGGTAAGTCAGGCCGGTGAAAAACAGGTGCGCCTCCGGCATCCTGAAATCCATCGGCATGCCCGGCAGCCAGGCGGGCTGCCAGACCAACAGCAGCCAGCCCAGGCCGGAGCCGGTGAGCGCCAAAACATAGCCTGTCCAGCGTGCCGCCCGTCCTTTCAGGAACGTGGCGCAAAATAGGAAGGTCGCCAACGCCAGAAGCAGCCCCATCGCCAGCCGCGAACCGTGCCAGACCGCGATAAGAGGTACAGAAAGCCAGCGCGCCAATTGGCCAAGCGCCAGGTAGAAGCCGCCGACGAACGCCGGCTGGTGCGGTTCAGGCGTGAAGGGAATGGAATATTGCCAGAGGCCGGCGTGCCCCTGAACCATTTTGGCGAAGTAGGTCTGCGAGTCCTCCGGGTTCATGACGACGCCGGTAAAAAACTCGCCCGGCCGCGCCAGACCATAGCCCAGCAGGTAGGGCAGGGCGAGGACGGCGGCGAAAAGGAGGCCGGCGAGCAACGCCCAACCCCACTCCCGCCGGGCCGCGAACAAGCGCAGGGGCAGCCCAGGCTCGGCCGCTCGCAGGCCTCCGCGAGCCGGCAGGTGGGCGGGCGGGTTTAGCGAGGCGGGCAGGGCAGGCAACTGGCTGTGGCCACAAAAGCCGGCCGAACGGCAAGCAGCTGAGCCAGAAAACGAAAGAGCCCTGGCAAGCAGGGCTCTTTCCACTAGCTTACGGAGTTACTGAGGCCTACGGCTCGGTCGCCAGCGCGTCAACGATCTGGCTGAACACGTTGCCGATCTGCGGCCCCAGAATGGCCAGAATCGCAATCACAACAATTGCGACCAGGACGAGGATCAAGGCATATTCTACCAGACCCTGGCCATCCTCATGCGTTAAGAACAACATTAAGACACCTCCTAGGAAGATTAGGACAGTAAAGAGATGCGCGCATTATAGAAGAATAAGAGATCCAGATCAAGTATCAACCACAGGCGTTAGTACCTTCTTACCCCCAAGGGTGGGGGCTTGTCAGGTGACAAGCAGCTCTTCCACGCCCATCTCGACCGGTATGGTGAACTCAGCCCGCGCGCCATCACCGAGGGTGCTGTCCACCCGTAGTTGGCCGCCCAGCATCTCGATGCGTTCGCGCAGCATCGACAAGCCAATCGCGCCCCGGCCGGTATTTTCCTCAAGCAGGTCAGGGTCAAAGCCGCTACCGTTATCGCTGATGACCAACAGGACTTCGTTCGGGTCAAGGTCAATCAACACTTCGATGGCGGTGGCCTGACCGTGGCTGCGGGCGTTGTTCAGCAGTTCCTGTACGGCGCGGAAGATGGTCACCTCGACATGCTCTTCCAGCCGCCGCGCCTGCCCGGTCACGTTGAGCGTGACGGGCAGGTTGTACTTCTCCTCGAAGTTTTCGGCGTAGCGGCGGAGTGTCGGCACCACGCCCAGGTCGTCCAGCATCATCGGCCGCAAGTCAAAAATAAAGTTCTTGACCGCCCGGAACGTGTTGGCGGCCGAGCTTTTCAAGTCGTTCAGTTCGGCCCGGGCCCGCTCTGGATCGAAATCAAAAAAGCGCTGGCAGATCTCGGCCTGCAAGATGAAGTTGCTCAGCGAAGAGGCCGGGCCGTCGTGCATGCGCCGTACCAGGCTCTGACGGGCGGCCTCCTCCGACTGAATGACGCGGATGATGCTGAATTGGTCCCGGGCGGCTCGGCTGCGGCCGCGCGGCGCGCCCTCCATCCCGGCGGTCATCTCCAGCGTCTGGCGCTGTAAGTCGGACAAACGCTGCAGGTTGCGCTGGTCGCTCTGAAGCTTCTCCAGTTGGCCGCGCATGGTAAAGAGGCGCTGCTGGGCGTTGATGAGGGCCTCGTAGCCTTCCTTAATGTCCTCGCGCGGGATGGTGTCGAAGTTGGTCTGAAGCTGGCTGACGTAGTTTGTGACGCGGGCGTTGCGCTGCATCAAGCGCTCAACCTCGGCCGAGCTTTGCTTGACCAGCACCTCTATCTCGCGCAGTTCGGCGCCCGTCTGGTCATGCAGATCATGTAATTGCTCGAGGAACTGCGGCAGGCTCAGTTCCTCCTGGTCGGCGGTCGGATCGTCCATTAGGCTAAACTCTCTATGCCGGCAATGGGTTGCTTTATTCTGACGGCTCCTTGGTAGCGGACCGGCTCACAATGGCCGGTCCAGACGCACCCAGCCCCGGCTCAGGGCGTACACGGCCGCCTGGGTTCGGTCATCTACGCTCAGCTTGCGTAAAATGGCCGTCATGTGGTTTTTGACAGTCTGGTGACTGATGCCCAGTGCGTAGGCGATCTCTTTGTTGCTCCGGCCGTGGGTCACGTAGGCCAGGATCTCCATCTCCCTGGGAGAAAGGGGCACAAATGAATCCTCAATGTCCGTCGCCAGGTGGCCGGCCAGCCGGCCGACCTTCTCCTCCACCCATTTGACCGTTTCGTCATACGACATACGCCGGTCGCCCACCACGTAGTAGCCATCATGGACGGCATAAATCATGCTGATGAGCGACTCAGGGGCAATGTCCTTGACGCAATAGGCTGAGGCGCCGGCTCGGATGGCGTGGAACGCCTGCTCGGCGTCGTCGTAGCCGGTGATGACGATGATCCGAGTGCCGGGCTGGCGAGCCCTAATTTGGCGCGTAACTTGCAGCCCGTTCACGTCGGGCAGATTGATATCGAGCAAGACGATGTTGGGGTGCAGGTCTTCGGCCAGTTGGCTGACAGTCTCCCCATTGCTCGCCTCGCCCACGACCTGCAGCCCGGCGTCGGTCTCCAGAGCATCGCGCACGCCCTGGCGAAAAAACGGATGGTCATCCACGATCACAACGCTGATCTGCGACACGATACCCTCCATCGCTGCGGTCAGGGCCGGCCTCAAGCCCCCCAAGAGATCCGGCCGCAACCGGCAGGCACAGCCCGACAACGGGCTGGCGATTGGCACCTACAAGAGACTTTTCAGAGGTCAGTATACCATGATCGACAAATAGCCCGCAAGGAGAAGTAGTACCGTCCTATGGTACTATTTCAACGGCTCTAACTGGCTGCTTCGTGAAAAGTATCTGTGAACGGCCGAAGCCCTCTGCCCTTGCCCATTCCCCTGATTCGGCCAAGGGGCAGGTCTCAAGGGAGAGGGCGATGGGTTGAAAGTGCACGCGCATGTGTCCGACTTGCACCTGGCGGCCAAGAGAAATAAGCTAATGCAGATGGGAGCGCTGGCAAACAGGGACCTGGAGCCGGCCGGAGGGCCGGCCTTTGAGCGTCTGATCGCCTTTCTGGGCGGGCTAGATCGCCGCCGTCGCCTGGCTGAGGCAGCCGTCTGGCTGCCGCGCGGCCCTTTGGCCGGCCTGTTGCTGGCGGCCGGAGCGGCGGCCGCAGCCCGTTTCCGGCCGCTGCTGACCAACCAGGAGCTGGGCTGGCTGACGCTGGCCCTGGCGGCTGGCGGCGCCACCTTGGCCGCACTAGGGCTTTTGCTCCGGCGGCGCGGCTTGCTGGAACAGGCCCGCTTCGCCGACCTCCGGCTGGGGCTGAAGGAGCGGGCCTCGGCGGCCGTCGAGCTGCGCCAGGGCCGCCTGCAGACAACGCCCGAGCTGGCGGCGGCGCAACTTGAAAACACCTTGCGGGCGGCGGCGCAGCTCGACCCGCGCCGGGCAATTCCGCTCCGGCCGGCCGGTCGCGACCTTGTTCTCCTGCTGCTGGCGCTTGGGCTCCTGCTGGCGGCGCTCATTCTGCCCAACCCGCAATTGAGTGCCTTGCTCGAAAAACGCGCCCTCGAACAGGCGATCATCGAGCAGACCCAGGCCCTGCAATCGCTCCAGGAGGAGATCCAGCAGAACCCCAACCTGAGCGCTGAGCAGCGCGAGCAACTGCTCCAGCCGGTGGATGAGGCTCTGCAGGCCTTACAGGCCGATGACGTCAGCCGTGAGGAGCTGGTAGCTGTGTTGTCGGAGACGGCCGCCGAGTTGCGCCAGCTGGGGCAGGAAGGCGCCTCCGACTCGCTGGCAGAATCCCTGGCAAGCGCGGGCCAGCCTCTGGCCGAGCAGGCCGCCAGCCAAGCCTTGGGGCAAGCGCTGCAGAGCGGCGACCTGGCGGCCGCCAGCGCTGCCGCCAATCAGCTTGCCGACCGACTGTCCGCCATGGGGCCGGCCGAGCAGCGCGATCTGGCTGCCGCGCTCGCCCAGAGTGCCGAGGCGCTCCAGGCAGCGGATCCCGAGCTCGCCGCGCAAATGGCGGCCGCGGCCGAGGCTTTAGCGAATGGAGACCAGGCGGCAGCCGAAGCGGCCCTGCGCCAAGCAGCCGGCACGCTGCAAGAACGCGCCCAGGAGCAGGCTGCTGCCCAACAGGCGGCCGCGGCCGCGGGCCAATTGCAGGCCTCGGGGCAGGCCGTGGCTCAAGCCGGCCGGCCGCCCACGACCGGCCAGCCGGGCGGCGCTAACGGGCAAGGACAAGCTGGCGCCGGCGAACAAGGCCAGGGTCAAGCAGCAGGCGGGGGAGCGGCTGAGGAAGGCGAGGGCGCGGGCCTCGGTCAGGGGGAGCCAAGCGGAGAGGGCACAGGCGAGACCGGCCCGGGGCCTGGGGGCGGGCCTGCGGAAAACGTCTACGTGCCCGCTCCGGCCGAACTGAACGGCGACGGCATTGAGGTGGAGTTGCCGGCCGAATGTCTGGCCGACCCCAGCGGCTGTGGCGCGCTGATCAGCGAGACGCCGGCCGAGTTCGGCGAGGAGCGCAGCCTGGTACCCTATGACCAGGTGTTTGGCGACTATCGCGACGCCGCCTTCCAGGCGCTGGAGCGCGATCCAATCCCGCTCGACCTGCAAGGTTACGTCCGCGACTACTTTGCCTCGTTAGAGCCCTAGGCCGGCCGCACATTGCTCGGCCGCTAATCCAGCCCAAACGCCTCGCTCTGAAAGCCGAAGCGCGCCAGCATGCCTCTGACTTCTTCCAGTGTCGGCACGTTGTGGCCCGTGCCCAATTTGACCACCTTGGCAGCCCCGGCCGCGTTGGCCAGCACGCCCAAGGCATCCAACCTCAGCCCTTTAAGCACGCCGTAGATGACCGCGCCCGCCAGGCTGTCGCCGGCGCCGGTCGTGTCCACGGCCCCAACTGGAAAGCCGGGGGCAATTTCCATCTCACCCGGCCGCAGCAATAGACATCCGGCCGCGCCCCTCTTCACGATGACCAATCCAGAGCCGTTCTCGAGCAGCGCCTGGCCTGCCTCGACTGGGTCGGTCCGGCCGCTCAGCCGCGCCGCTTCCTGCTCGTTGACCAGCAGCACCGTTGCGAACGAGGCCGCCTCGACGTGCCAACCGTTGTCAACGTGCGGATGGCCCGGGCCGGGGTCGAAAAAAGTGGCCACCCCGGCCGCGCGGGCGCTCTTCAGTCCTGCCAACACCAGGTCCGGCACGCCCTCATGCTCGGCCCAGCCGTCGCAGTACAGGGCCGCGGCCGTCGCAATCCGCGCCCGCCAGGCTTGAGGCAGGCGCTTAATGCGCAGCGTGCCCGGGTAGCCGAGATAGGCTGGCTCGCCTCGCTCGTCCACCAGCACGGTGGCGACCGGCGTGCGGGCGCCAGGGCTGGCGACCAGATGCTCGATCTCCACCCCTTCGCGTTTCAGGCCCTCGGCCACAATCCGGCCGAAGCGGTCATCGCCCACCTCGCCAAAGGCGGCCACTGCCAGGCCGAAGCGGGCAGTGGCGATGGCCGCGTTGCAGGCCCCACCCGGCCCCACTTCCAGGTAGCTGACCCGGTGCAGGTCCTTCGGCCGCACCTCCAGGGTTGGCAGGCGCAAACTGAAGTCGGCCAACAGGTCGGCCAGAATGGCGATCACTGGCGTGCGTCCCGGCCGGCAGCCCAGGCGCTCACAAATTCGGCCGGCGTCAGCGGGGTTCCGGGCACGCCCAGCGCCAGCGCCAGTCGGGCCAGTTGGGGCGCTTCGACGCCAGAGCGCAGCAGCAGCTCATGGCGACCCAGGATCTCACCGGCCGGACCATCGGCCACGATCCGGCCGTCGGCCATGACCACCACGCGCTCGCACTGCTCGCCACAAAAGTCAATGTCGTGGCTGATCATCAGCACCGTCTTCCCCGCTGCCTTCAGCTCGGCGATAATGGCGGCGATGCGGCCGATGGCCTGGCTGTCCTGCCCCATTGTGGGCTCGTCAAGGATCAGTACTGGGGTTTGCATGGCCAACACGGCCGCCAGGGCCACCAATTTGCGCTCGGCCGCTTGCAGGTCGTAGGGATGCAGCCGGCTGCGCTCTAGCAAGCCAACCCGGCCGAGCGTCGAAGAGACGCTGCGCTGAATCTCTTCCTCGCTCTGGCCCAGCTGGCGCGGCCCAAAGGCGACTTCTTCAAGCACTGAGTTGGCGAACAGCTGTCTGTCGGGATTCTGAAACAGGTAACCGACGCGGGTCGCAAGCTGGCCGACGCTGGCCTGGCGGGTGTCCCAGTCGCCGATTCTCACCTGGCCCCGGCCGGGCCTTAGAAGGCCATTGAGGTGGCGCGCCAGCGTGCTCTTGCCGGCCCCATTCTCGCCGATCAGCGCCACGCCTTCGCCGGGGGCAATCGCCAACGAGACGTCTCGTAGCGCCTGAACGCCAGAAGGGTAGGCGAAGCTGACCTGCTCGACGTTTATCTGCATTGGCGAAAGAAGTCGGCTGTCTCATCGAGGCTGACGGGCAGGCGGGCCGCTGGACACAGCCCCTGTTCGCGCGCCAGGCGGGCGGCTTGGGTATAGCGGGCTGGCGCCACGCCAAGTTCCTCCAGCCCATCGCCGACCAGCACCTCGGCCGGCGGCCCGTCGGCCGCGATGTGCCCGGCGGCCAGGGCCAGCACCCGCTCGGCGTGGACCGCCACCCACTCCAAGCGCTGTTCGGCCAGGACAATGGTTGTGCCCAGGCCGGCGCTCAGGCCGCACAGCGCCCCAAATACGTCGCGGGCGCCGGCCGGGTCGAGCTGCGAGGTTGGCTCGTCTAGCACCAACACCGCCGGCCGCATCACCAGGACGGAAGCGATTGCCAACCGCTGCTGCTCGCCGCCTGAGAGCTCAAAGGGCGAGCGCTCGGCTAAGGCCTCCAGACCCGTCAGCTGCAAGGCCTCGTAAACCCGGCCTGCCATCTCGTCCCGCGGCACGCCCAAGTTCTCCAGGCCAAATGCGACCTCCTCGCGCACGCTGAAGCGTGCGCCGCTGATCTGGTTGAAGGGGTTAGCGAAGACAAAGCCCACCTGGCCGGCCAACTCGGCCGGTGGCGTGGCAGCCACGTCGCGGCCCGCCACCTCGACTTTGCCAACGAGCCGGCCGCGATAAAAGTGGGGGATGAAGCCGGTCAGGGCGTAACATAGGCTAGACTTACCTGCCCCGTTGGCCCCGATAAGAGCGCAAAATTGGCCGGCCGGGATGCTCAGGTCCAGGTCGGCCAGCGCGGGCTGCTCGCCGCGCGGGTAGGTGTAGCTGACGCCTTCCAGGCGCACCATCGCTAGGGCCAGCCGAGTAGGCGAGCGACTAACAGGCCGGCTGCGGCCAGCACCAGCAACCAGCGCGCCGACCGCTGGCCCTGGCTGTCGCGCAGGCTGGACAGGTATGTCATTGGCCCCTGGCGGCCGAAGGCCCGCACCTCCAGCGCCATGGCCCGCTCCTCAATGTCAATGATGCTCCCCAGCACCAACGGCCGCACCAAGGGCAGCAGCGCCCGCGCCCGCTGGCGTAGGCCACCCTCGGTCTCCAGGCCGCGCGATCGCTGAGCGTCCAGTATGGCGCTCGCCTTGCTCTGGAAGTGGGGCACGATCTGAATTGCAGTTAACATAATGTAAGTCAGGCGTCGCGGCGCGCCCCGCTCGGCCAGCGCCTGCATAAGCCGGTCGGGCCGCGTCGTGAAGCTCAACAGCAGGAAAGCCCCGACGATGACCAGAATCCGGCCGGTGCTGCGCAGGGCGAACGCCACGCCCTCGGCCTTAAAGGAAAGGGGGCCAAGCTCAAGCACGGGCGTGCCGCCGGGCCAAAATAAACCCTGGACCAGAAAAAGTGAGACGGCAAAGGGCAGCACGGCCGCGAGGGTCGCACGCAGATAGCGCCGGCCGATGCCCGCCACGGCCGCCAGGGGCAGCATGACCAGCAGATAGAAGGCGTAGGCCGCCCAGCGGCCGGGCAGGGCCAGGCCTACCACCAGGCAGAAGCCGGTCAGGGCCAGCTTCGTCAGCGGGTGCAGGCGGTGGAAGCTGCCGTCCCGCTCGATGTACAGGCTGAAAGGCGTGCTCACGCCGAGGCCGGTTTAGGAGACGGCCTCAGCCCTGGGAAAGCGGTCCAGAAAACGCACCGGGAGCGCTCGCAAGGTCAGGTAAACGACCAGAAAGGTGATTGCCTTATCCAGGGGGTCGGATGAAATCCCCTGGCCGAAGCTGGAGGGCAAAATGCCAAATCCCATGCCGCGAAAGATGGCCACCACTGCGTCGGTACCCGAGCCGGTCACGCCGCCGAAAACATAGGCGGCGATGGGCGCCGAAATCAGGGCCGCGATCAGGCCGGTAATGACGCCACCCAGGACGGACCGCCACCAGACCCGGAACCAGCCCGCCTCGGCAAGCAGGCCGGCAATGAGCCCGATGATCGCCGCCACCGGCGCAAAAGCCGCGTAGGGGATGTTCAGGCCACTTAGTCCCCAGATGAGGTTAGAGATCAAGCCCGTCAGCGCGCCAGCCCAGGGGCCGGCCAGGACGCCGACGAGCACTGTGCCTATGGAGTCCAAATACAGGGGAATCTTCAGGGCATAGATGATCTGGCCTATCACGATGTTAATAGCGATGGCCACCGGGATCATCACCCAGGTGAGCGTCCCAAAATCCTGCCGCATGCTGGCCATGATTTTCCTCTCCTGTGATCTGGGAAACGACCTGCGGGCATTGTACGCCGTGTAGCTCTTTTGGCAAGCGGCCGGCGCCCGGCCGCTTGGAATTTGGGCGGCCTTAGGTTACAGTCGCCAGCCGTGAACGAGCCACTGGTCGCCGAGGAGATCATGGAGCGTCAGTTGTCGCCGGAGCAATTTCGACAGCTGGCGGCCGCCGTCGAAGCCGAAGTCGGCAAGGTCATCGTCGGCCAGCGCGAGGTCTTGCGCCACGTCCTGACGGCTATCCTGGCTGGCGGTCACGTCCTGCTAGAAGGCGTGCCGGGCCTGGGCAAGACGATGCTCATCCGCACCCTAGGCCAAGCCTTGCGCCTGGACTTCAGCCGCATCCAGTTTACACCCGACCTGATGCCGGCCGACATCACCGGCACCAACGTGATCGAAGAGGCGGACGACGGCCGGCGCGCCTTCCGCTTCCAATCCGGGCCGGTATTCGCCAACTTGGTGCTGGCCGATGAGATCAACCGGGCCACGCCCAAGACCCAATCGGCTCTGCTGGAGGCCATGCAAGAGCAGACGGTCACCATCGCCGGCCGCACTTACCCCCTGCCTGCGCCCTTTTTCGTGCTGGCAACCCAAAATCCGATTGAGATGGAAGGCACCTACCCGTTGCCCGAAGCCCAATTGGATCGCTTCCTGTTTAAGGTCAACATTGGCTTTCCTTCGGCCGACGAGCTAAACGAAATTCTGGCGCGCACAACCGGCCGGGCCCTGCCGGCCGTGAACGCCGTGGCCGCGGCCGCCGACGTGTTGGCGATGCAAACGCTGGCCCGGCTGGTGCCAGTTCCCAGCCAGGTGAGCGATTTCGCCGGCCGGCTGGTGGTCGCCAGCCACCCCGGCGCCAGCCCGGCGCCGCTGGTCAACCGCTACCTGCGCTACGGCGCCAGCCCACGCGGGGCGCAGGCGCTCATCCTGGGGGCCAAGATCACGGCCATGCTCGACGGCCGCTACAACGCCAGCTTCGATGACGTAACCGGCGTGGCCCCGGCCGCGCTGCGCCACCGCCTGCTGCTCAATTTCGAGGGCCAGGCCGAAGGCGTCACCCCCGACGCGGTCATCGCCGAGCTGCTGGCGGCCGTCCCACGCGCCTAGCCACTCAATGCTGCACTTCGACGAGGCGACCCTGCGCAAGCTGGAGCAGTTGTCCCTGGTCGCCCACCGCGTCCGGGCCGGCGTCGTTCGCGGCGAACGGCGCAGCCGAAAGCGCGGCAGCTCGGTCGAGTTTGCCGACTACCGTGACTACGTCCAGGGCGACGACCTGAGGCGTCTTGATTGGAACATCTACGCCCGGCTGGAGCGGCCGTTCATCAAGCTGCTGGAAGATGAAGAGGATGTGGCGGTCCACATCCTGGTGGACGCCAGCGCCAGCATGGATTGGCCGGACGACGGCCCGACGAATAAGTTCAGCTATGGCCTATACCTGGCGGCCGGGCTGGGCTTTATTGCCCTGGCGGCCGGGGACCAGTTGGGCGTCGCCCTGCTGCGCGCCGAACGCCAGACGACCTGGGGGCCGCATCGTAGCCGCGGCCGCAGCTTGGAGTTGTTGCGTTTCCTGGATAAGGCCCAGGCCGGCGGCGTGACGGATCTGAACCACAGCCTGCGGACATTCGGCTTGGCCGCCCGCCGGCCGGGCCTGCTGCTGCTCTTGAGCGACCTGCTCTCACCGGCCGGTTACCGCGCTGGCCTTAGCCTGTTGCAATCCAGGGGCCATGAGATCGCTATTTTGCACCTGCTCAGCCCCGACGAAGTCGAGCCGGTTGCCGTTGGCGACGTGCGCCTGGTCGATCAGGAGACCGATGCTCAGACCGAGCTGACCCTGGACGCGGCTAGCCTGGGCCTCTACCGGCGCCGCTTACACGAGTGGCGCCAGGAGATCGCCGGCTACTGCCGCGGCCTGGACATCCGCTACGTGCCTATCGTCACCGACCTGGGCTGGGATGCCCTCCTCCTCCAGGTGCTGCGCCAGCAGGGCGTACTTGCCTGATACCCAATGGCCTTTCTGACGCCGGCCTTACTCTTGCTCGGCCTGCTGGCGGTTCCCATCCTGCTTCTTTACATGTTGCGCCTACGCCGCCGCGAAGTGCGCGTCAGCAGCACCCTGCTCTGGCAGCGGCTGGTGCGCGACCGCCAGGCCAATGCGCCTTGGCAGCGCCTCCGGCGCAGTTTATTGCTGTTTCTCCAGCTCGCCATCCTGGCCGCGCTGGTCGTCGCCCTGGCCCGGCCGTTTTTGCCGGTCCCGGTCGTGCTCAGCGGCAGCGTGGTCGTGCTCCTGGACGGATCGGCCTCAATGCTGGCCACGGACGTCGCCCCCGGCCGCTTCGAAGCTGCCAGGGCAGAGGTGGAGCGCCTGATCGGCCGGCTCGGCGGGGACGACCGCATGACCTTGATCCTGGTCGGCCGCAAACCAACTCTCTTGGCCACCGCTAGCGCCGACCGCGCCGAATTGCGCCGCGCCCTCGAGGCGGCCGCGGCTGCGCCTGTGGTAGCCGACTGGGAGGCGGCCCTGGCTCTGGCCGCCGGGGCGGCCCAGGGCTTCAGCCAGGCCCAAATTGCCATCGTCTCTGACGGCGGCCTGCCGGCCGCCGCCCCGCCCCTGCCGGCCGAGCTGTTTTATCTGCCGGCCGGCCACAGCGGCGAGAACCTGGCACTCTCGGCGCTGGCGGCGCGTCGGGTGGCCGGCCGGAACCAGCTTTATGCCAGCGTCAGCAATTACGGCCTGGCCGACCGGCGCGCCCTGTTGAGCCTGGAGCTGGACGGCGCCCTGGCCGACTCGCGCTTCCTGGACGTGCCGGCCGGGGCCAGCTCCGGCCTGACGCTGGATATCCCGGCTGGGGTGGACGTTGTGGCAGCCCGCCTCTCCGAGCAGGCTGAAGACTATCTGGCGGCGGATAATGCTGCCTGGACGGTTGCCCAGGCAGCCCAGAACGGCCGGGTCTTGCTGGTGAGCGAGGGAAACCGCTTCCTGGAAACCGCCTTCGGGCTGCTG
>JBOGUG010000118.1:0-14097 GCA_050696115.1 Promineifilaceae bacterium (SeqCode)
GTCCAGGCCGGCCTGGAGGCGCAGCGGCCGGTTGACTACCTTCAAGTAGTACGTGTTTGGCAGCCAGTCGCCGTAATAGGCCAGCCGGAAAGCGAGATGGGCGGCCGGCAGCAGCAGCGCCAGCGGGGCCAGCCGCAGAATCCGGCCGCGCTTGGGGCTCAGCGCCAGGGAGACCGCCAGTAAGATGGCCACCAGCAGCAGCCCGTCAGCCCGAATCAGCCCCAGCAGCCCCATGGCGGCGAAGGTCGTCGGGCGCGGCCGGTCGGCGTCGGCCTCAGCCAGCAGCCGCAGCAAAAGCCAGAGGAAAACGGCCGTCAACAGCGGCGTTTCCAGGCCAAGGACGATCCAGCGGCCGAAATCGTAGGCCAGCGCCAGCGCCACCAGCCCAAAAGGGATGGCGACGCCAGCGGCCGGGGCCAGCCGGCGCATGAGCCGCTGCGTCATAACCAGGATAATCAGTCCCAGGGCCACGTTGAACAGGAGCAGGGGCAGGCTGACATAGATGGCCGGGAGAGGCAGCAGGTGCACGGCCGCCATAACCAGCACCCAGAGAAAATTGCTGTAGCCCTCCACAGGCGGTTGGCCCGCGTTCCACACCAGCCCATCGCCGGCCGCCAGATTACGGGCATAGCGCATGGAGATCATCATGTCGTCGTGCAGCCAGTAGGCGCGCCGGCCGTCATAGCCGGTAACGCCTGCCAGGCTGCCCGATTGCTGCGTCCATATGGCCGCCATCAGATAAATTGCTACTAAAGGAAGTAGCCACAGCCAGCGCCCGGCCGCGCGCGCTTGCGGCCGGACGTCGGATTGAGCCAAGGCGGTGGCTGAGCTCAAGTACCCCCGCTAAACGTCATTTTCGGCCGCTGCCTCGGCGGCCGCCTCGGCCGCCAGGGCCGCCCGCTCGTGCACCCGAACCTCCGCCAGCCAGGTTGAGCCAACCAGAAAGGGCACAATCTGGTAGATGGCAAACCACAGGAAGAGCAGCCTCAGCCCTAGTGTCAGATTGGCCAACTGTTGCTCCAGATTACGTTGCGTCCGCTCCGTGCGCGTCAGCGTTGTATCAATCAAACCAATATAAGCGTCAACGGCCGGACCGAAGTTGTCGAGCGTCCCGCTCATCGTTTGCAACTGGCCACCGATGGTGTCAATGTCGGCGCTCAGCGCGCCAAAGCTGTCAGTAGCCAGCAGCAGGCTCGGCTCCAGGGAGCGCAGCTCTTCGGCAAGGCCGTCAAGCCCCGCGCCCAGTTCCAGCACCGTCTCGTCCAGCGGGATTTCTGGGTCGTACTCTACACCCAGGTCAAAGCCGAAGCTCTGGCCGAGAATGGACGGCCCGCTGAACTCGAAGGCGCTCAGGGTGCGCATCACGCCGTCCACCGCCCCGGCCGTCTCGGCCATATTGGGAATGGCAGCCTCTATGGTGTCCAGGCTCTGCGGCACCCGCTGCGTCGCCAGCCCCGTCGCCGTCTCCAGCACCGGCTGGGTGTCACTGATCACCTGGGCCAGCCCCTCAGTGGTGTCGGCCGCCGAGCTAACCATGCCACCGGCCTGGTCGAGGGCCGTATTGGTGATCTCCAGCGTGTCACGCGTGTTTTGTAGCGTCAGGCTGGTCGTCTCCAGCGCGCTCAGGGTACCCGCGCCAAAATCATCTACGAACCGGCCGCTAAGGAGCAGCCCGGCAACGCTGATGATCAGGCCCAGTCCAGAGAGCAAGATGAGGACAATGCCGATGACCTTCTTGAACATTCGCCAACCCCTCCTTATATACTCTGCGGCCGCTAGGGTGAGCTGACTTGGCCGGTCAGGCCGGCGTGGGACAGCCCCTCCAAGGCCCGGCCGACGCCCACCCGGTCAATCATACCGTTATCCTCCCAGGCCGAAAACAGGGCCGCTATTATCAGGTTCACCCCGTCGTAAGCCGTGCCGGCCCAAGGCCCGGCCGTCTCCTCGAAGGGCGTCACGCCCGCATAGGCGCTCAAGAAGGCGGCCGGCAACCTCGAGGGCTCAATTTCCCCCAACGGCGGCCGGCCGGCGGCCACCAGGGGCAAGCCGGCCTTGGCGTAGACCGGCGCCGCGGCGCGGGTGGTGTCCGCCCGCCAATGGCCAATGACGGCCACCACAGCCGGGTCCAGCGCCAGGCTCTCGGCCGCCTGCCGGGCCAGCTCAGGCGCGGCCGAATCGTCCAGCGCCACCACTTGCACCAGGTAATCGCCCACGCCGCCGCTCTGGTTGATCTCCAGCACCGCTAGTCGGGCGCTGTACAGGACGTCGTAGCCAACCGGCCGATGGCGACCCTCAAAGGGGGCCACCAGGCCGATCTCAACGACCGGCCGCACCACGGCCGCACAAGCTGAGAGGAAGCTTAACAAACAGGCCAGGCCCAGCCAAAGGGCCGGGTGGCTAGCGGCAACGGGCCACATTCGCCTGGTGCTCTTCGAAGGTAGCTGCAAAAATGTGGGCGCCCGGCGTCTCAGCCGTGCAATCAGTCACGAAGAAGAGGAAATCAGTCTCGGCCGGGGCTGCCACCGCCTGCAACGAAGCCAGCCCCGGATTGGCTATTGGGCCTGGCGGCAGGCCGGCGTACAAATAAGTGTTGTAAGGTGAGTCAAACTGCAAGTCTTCCACTGTCAATGGCCGCTTCCACCATTCGCCTGCCACCTGCTGGTAGCCCAATGCGTACTGCACTGTCGGGTCGGCCTCCAGCCGCATTCCCTGGCGCATTCGGTTCAAGAACACCCCGGCCATCAGCGGCCGCTCGGCCGCCACGGCCGCCTCGCGCTCCACAATCGAAGCGAGAATGACGGCCTCGCGCACACTTAACCCTTGAAGGCCAAACTCTTGGCGCATGGCTGGCGTCACCCGCCGGCCGAAATTGTCCAGCAGCGCGGTCACCAGCTCGGCCGCGTCCGCCTCCAGCCCCAGGCGGTAGGTGTCGGGGAACAGATAGCCTTCCAGGCTGGCGTCGGCCGCCAGGTTACCCAGGAATTCGTAGCTACTGCGCTCAAAAGGCGCCCGGCCGGTCACAATGGCCTCAAAGGCGGCCGCCTCGATCTGGGCAGGCGCGTGCCTGGCCAAATAGTCGGCCATCTCCCCACTTCGCCAGCCTTCCACGAAGCGCAGCACCACCTCTTCGGCAACGGCGTCGCTCAGCGCAGCCGCTATTTCGGCCACGCGCCACTGGGGTGACAGCTCGAAGGAGCCCGCCTCCAGCCGCGAGTCAAGGCCGGTGTAGCGCAGGTAGTTCAGGAACAGGCTCGTGTCGTCGATCACCTCGGAGGCGGCCAGGTTGGCAGCAATCTGATCGGCCCGCTCGCCGGGCAACACCACGAACTGAACCACTGAGTCCCCCTGCCCGGCCGGCTTGCCCAGTTCCTCCTGGCGGGCCATCAGGTAGGCGCCCAAATAGAGGCGCTCGGCCGGCTCCAGCGCCGGGTTGCTGCCCGGCAGGCTGGGGCCGCCCTGCAGCAGGGACCAGCGCGCGTAGAGAAGGAAGCCGGCCGTGGCGCAGATCGTCAGCACCGCAAAAAGCAACCCCAGCCGCACCAAGACACCGCCGAGCCCGATGTGACGCTGAAAGGGATCGCTACGCCGGCCCATCGCCCATCTCCGGACTGCCGGCGTCCAAAAACGCCTGGAGGCTGAAGGCGGCCGCGGCCCCGTCGAGCCGCTCGCGGCGCCGGCGCCGGCCCACGCCGGCCTCGATCAGCATCGCTTGCGCGTCTTGGCTCGAAAAGCTCTCGTCCCAAAGTCGGACAGGAAGCCACAAATGGGCTGCCAGATCGGCGGCGTATTCCCGCGCCCAGGCAGCCCGCGAGCCGGCCCGGCCAGCAAGCGTCAGCGGCAGCCCGACCAGCACCAGGCTGGCCCCATGCTCATCAGCCAGCCGGCTGATCGTCGCAAAGTCCTCGGCGCGGGCGCCTCGCTTAAAGACCAGCAGGGCGCGCGCCAGCCGCCGGCCGCGATCGCTGACCGCGACCCCGATGCGCCGCTCGCCCAGATCCAGAGCCAACACCGGGCCAGGGGCGCTTTCGCCGGCCGGCCGGTCCGCGTCGGTCCCTTCTGGTCTCATTGCAGGGCCGTCTCTATCTCCGGCCGCAAGCGGGCGGTCAGATACGGCACGCGATCGAACCACTCGGGCGAGACATCAATGTCAGGCGCCGCGCTTAAGGGCAAGGTCTCAAACAGGAAAGCCTGCGCCTGGTCGATCTCCTGGCCTGTGATGGCCGGCAGCGCGGCCGTCAGATCGAGCTTGGCCGCCATGAGCGCCTCGCCCACCATCTCGAAATGCACCCGCCCAGCCGCGTCCACCTCGCGCACCGATCCGATCTCAAAGCGCAACGTGGACGGCGTCAACTCATAGCCCGGCCCGACGGCGGCCGCGAGCTCTTCGTAAATCAAGTCGGTCGCCCCGGAGCGGCCCACAGCCGTGGCCCTTAGCTCAAGGCGCAAATCCAGCGCCAGCCGCTCGCTCTGCTCACCCGGAAAATGGGAGTAAGTCTCGTGGAGGGTGGCGCCCAGCCGTAGCGACTCTTCAGCCAGAAACTCATCCGGCCCCAGCAGCGTCTGCATCTCAGCCAGCGCCAGGGTCTGGATCTGTTGCAAAACCTGGGCCCGCAGCCGTTCCACATCGGCCTCGGTGACCGCCTTTTCCAGCCGAGCGCCTCCTCCGCTGGTCGGTTCCAGATTGCGCACCCGCAGCTGGATGCCCAACGGGCCTTCCACCCGGTTGATCTGGTAGGCGTCCACGTTCCCTTGTTCGCCCGGCTCGACGGCCACTACCTCAGCCTCGGCCGTGCCGCCAACGACGCCTGGCACCTCAACCGGCCGCGTCGTCTGGTACAACAGCCGGACGCCGGCCGAGGTGCCCACACGCGTGCCGGCCGGCGCTATGACCGGCTCGGCCGACTGGTTGACGAAGACCACCCGGCCGCGGCTGGGAGCGGCCGGCACTTCGATGCTGCCGGTGGTCGCCACGCTGGCTTGCCACTGCTGGACACTGCTAAGCGTACGGCCGGGCGCCATGCCCGCCGACTCGCTTTCCTCGATCGTGGGATCGGCGACCAGCGCCAGCGTCACGCGCAAGGGCTGTACCTCCGGCTGCAACCGAACGCTGGCTCCCGGTATGAGATAGGCGGCAGCAACAAACAGCGCCGTCACCGTGAAAATGTAGACCACGATGGCCAGGTAGCGCAGCGCCCACTGGCGCCAGCGCGGCCGAGCGGCGCGGCGGCGCTTGACCTCCTGCCGATCGGCCGCGTCCATCACCAGGCGACGCTGCGAGCGACCGGGGCGCAGCCGGGCGCGCCACCAGCCGCGGCGGCTCACCTCGGCCGCCTGGGCCGAAAGGAAAGTCGGGATGCCAAAAGTGCGCGCCCTGGCCCGCACTCGGCCGTCGGCCGTCACCAGGCCAACCTGCAGCCGCAGGCTGTCCGCGTAGCGGCGCAACAAGATGAGGTCCATCTCTTCGCGCAGCAATTTGCCTCGTGGGGGCAACACAAGGGCGACTCGGACGGCCCGCGCCCAGTCCAGCCGGTCGCGGATCGAAACGATGTCGTCCTCTTCGTTGAGTTGGATGATGAGCGGCTGTTCTTGCCGCAGAGCGCTGGTCACGCTGACAGGCCGCCTTTAGGCGTCCAAGGCGCGGCGCACCAGGTCGGGCGCGGCCGCGATGGCGTCTGGCAGTTTGGCAGGGTCCTTGCCGCCAGCCTGGGCCAGCGTCGGCCGGCCGCCGCCGCCGCCGCCCACGATGCGGGCCAGTTCAGCGACCAGATCGCCAGCCTTCAAACCCCGGCCGACCAGGTCCTCGGTCACGGCCACCAGCAGCAGCGGCCGGCCCGCTTGAACCGAGCCGAGCACAGCCACACCGCTGGGCACCTGAGAGCGGAAACGATCGGCCAGCTGGCGCAGCGCGTCCATGTCGGCCGCCTCGACCTGGCCGGCCAGGACCGGCACGCCATCCACCGATTGGACTTCCGCCAGGAGCCGTTCAAATTCGCGGCCGGCGCGCGCCTGGCGCAATCGGGCCAGCTCCCGCTCCAAGCCGCGCCTGTCGGCGATGAGCAATTCGACCCGGCCGGCGGCCTCTTCTGGGCCGGCGTTCAGCAGGTCGCCAATGTGATCCAGGACGTCCAGGCGTTCCTGTAGCATGGCAAGCGCGCCCCGGCCGGTAACCGCCTCCACCCGCCGCAGGCCGGCACCGACGGCTTCCTCGGCCGTAAAGCGGAACAGGCCGATTTCGCCGGTGGCGTCCACGTGCAGGCCGCCGCACAACTCGAAGCTGACCGCCTCGGCCCCGTTTTCGACGCGCACCGTGCGCACCACCTCGCCATACTTTTCGCCGAATAGCGCCATCGCCCCGGCCGCGATCGCCTCCTTCTGGGCCATGAAGGCGACCCTCACCGGCCGGTTTTCGAGCACCGCCAGGTTGATGGCCGTCTCAATCTCGGCCAGCTTCTCCCGGCCGACGGCCCCGGCGTACGAGAAGTCAAAGCGCAGCCGATCGGGCGCGACCAACGAGCCTTGCTGGGTAACCTGCTCTCCCAGTGTGCGGCGCAGCTCACGGTGGAGCAGGTGGGTGGCCGTGTGGTTGCGCCGTATGTCCCAGCGCCGCACGCCGTCCACCTCCAGGCTCACCCGCTCGCCGGCTGCCAGCCGGCCGCTATCCAACTGGCCAGCGTGCACCACCAGGCCGGCGACCGGCCGGCGCACAGCGTCAACCCGCAGCGCCCCTGCGCCGTCTAGCGCCCGGATGAGGCCCGTATCGCTTACTTCTCCGCCCGCTTCGACGTAGAATGGCGTAGCAGCCGTGATGAACTCCACCTCTTCCCCGGCGCTGGCCTCGGCTGTCGGTTGCCCGTCGCGCAGAATGGCCAACAAGACCGACTCCATTTGCGGGCCGGAGTACGGGTCGTAATCCACCCCCTCGGCCTCTAGCCGGCCGGCGCGGATCAGCTCGGCCAGCGTCTCGGCGTAAACGTTGGCGCCGGTCTCGTATTGGCCGAAGGCACCCGCGCCGCTGGCCTCGACGTGCGCCGCACGCGCTACCCGGTAGCCAGCCCCGTCAACACTGTAGCCCCGCTCGGCCGCCACGTCGCGCGTGATCTCTAGCGGCAAGCCATGGGTGGCGTACAGGCCGAAGGCGACGTCGCCGGGGACTGACTTCAACCCGTTAGCGTCCAGTTGGCCCAAAACTGCGTCCAACTGGCTCAAAGCGCCGTCCACGGTTCGGCCGAAGCGCGCCTCCTCTTGCTTCAGGCTCTGTTCGATGTGCTTGTGGTGGCGCTCCAGCTCCGGGTAGACCTCGCGCATTTGCAGAATGTAGCCGTGTGCGACGCGGGCCAGGAAGGGGCTGTCAAAACCGACCAACCGGCCAAAGCGGGCTGCCCGGCGGATGATCATGCGCAGCACGTATCCCCGGCCGGTGTTGCCCGGCAGGACCCCGTCGGCCAAAAGGAAGGTCGCCGCCCGGCCGTGGTCGGCGATGACGCGGTAGCCAACCGTGTGCGCCTCGCGTTCCGCCTGACTGTGGCCAAGCATCTCCTGGAGGAGGCCCATCGTTGGCGCAAACAGGTCAGTCTCGTAGTTGACCGGTTGGTTTTGCACCACCGACGCGATGCGCTCCAGGCCCATACCCGTGTCCACCCCTGGCTTGGGCAGCGGCTCACGGCTGCCGTCGGCCGCCTGGTTGTACTGCAGAAATACCAGATTCCAGACCTCCAGCCAGCGATCACAGCCGTTGTCAAGAAAGACGCTGCAATCCGGCTCGCCACAACTGCAATGTCCCGGCCCCCAGTCGAAATGGATCTCGCTCGTCGGGCCGCACGGCCCAACCTCGCCCATCATCCAGAAGTTCGTCTTGTCGCCCATGCGCAGCACGCGCTCGGCCGGCGCGCCGATCTCGTCAATCCAAATGCGGTAGGCGTCGTCATCCTCCTGGTGGACCGTGAACCACAGCCGCTCGGCCGGCACCAGGCACACCCTAGTCATGAAGTCAAATGCGTAGCGAATGGCGGCCGACTTGAAATAGTCGCCAAACGAGAAGTTGCCCAACATCTCGAAGAAAGTGTGGTGGCGCGGGGACGGGCCTACATTTTCCAGGTCATTGTGCTTGCCCTGGACGCGCATACACTTCTGCACCGTGACGGCGCGCGCATAAGGTCGCGGCTCGTGGCCCAAGAAGGTGTCTACGAACTGGTTCATGCCAGCGTTGTTGAACAACAGCGTCGGGTTGTCATAAATTGGCAACGGCGCGCTGGGCACCTGAGTATGTCCCAGTTCCTCAAAGTATTCGCTAAAGGCCTGCCGGATCTCGGCGCTGGTGGTCGGCTTCATTCCGGCGCGCTCTCCAGCGGCGGCGCGGTCGCCAGGAAATCGGCCGCGAAGCGTGGGCTGAATTCATCCATGCGCTGCTCAACACAAGACTGATCCTCGGAGGCCACGATCAGCCCGGCGTGATGCTTCTTACGCAGCCGCCAAACCACTTCTGGCGCTTGATAAAGGGAAAGGTCGGGGCGCTCCTGGCGCGCCAGGCAGATGAGGAGGCCGGCGTAATCGGCCCGCGTTGGCGGCAGTTGGTACTCCCGGCCGCGCAAATGGTCCAGCTCGATGGCAGCCCATTCGCGCCATAAATTTATGCCCGTAGCGAACTCAACCATGTCGGCGATGTTGGCTCCGCCCACCCGCGCGGCCGTTTCCAGAAAGTAAAAGCGGCCGTCGTCGGCGCCGCGGATGAATTCGGCGTGGGTTACCCCGCGCACCATGCCCATCGCCTTGAGCATGCGCGCATTCAGCTCGCGCAGCTCGCCCACCTCTGGCGCCTCGCGTGGCAGCGTGCGGGTCATGAACACGCCTCCCTCGTGCGAGACGGCCAACGGCGGCTGCTTATACTTGTGCACTTCCATAAACAGCGGCTCGCGCTCTGAGACGATCGAGTCCACGTGGAAGATGTCGCCGGCCACAAAGCGCTCTAGCAAGAAGAAGGACTGATCGTCGCCCAGCTCTTCCAACCGGCTCCACAACTCGGCCTCAGATTGGACTTTCTTAATGCCCATAGCGCCGGCCTGCGAGCGCGGCTTAAGCACCCAGGGCGGGGCGACCCTGGCGCTGAAGGCGCGCAGGTCCTCATAATTGAAAACCGGCGAGAAGTCGGGAACCAGGATGCCCAGCTCGCGCGCCTGGACGCGCATGGCCAGCTTGTCGCGGAAATAGCGCGCCGTCGTGTCGCCCATGCCAGGGATGCGCAGATGCTCACGCAGCGCGGCCACCGTCTCGACGTCGAAGTCGTCCAGCGCAATGATTCGGTCAATGTGGCGGCTACGGGCAAGGTAGCTGACCGCGTGAAGAATGTCCGGCCGTTTGGATATGTCCGCCATCAAGAAGCGCTCGTCAATCGCATGCATGGGCCAATCCTCGTCGGCCAGCTTCTCCTTGGTGATCAAGATGACGTGGCAGCCCAGATCCTTGCAGGCTTCGAGAAAGGCCTCGCCCTTAAAATAGCCGGCCAGGCACAGGATTGTTGGCGCTCGCTCTGCGTTCATTTCCCCGCCTCTTCAATACCACTCATAGGTGGTCAAATTGTACCATACCCGCCGGCCAGGCCCTGCGCTCAAGGTCCGGTCACGATCTCGACGGTCGCCAATTCGCCGCCGTGTACGAACACGTCTGCCTCGTAGAGGCGGCCGTTCAAGCGGACGCGCACCTCGTGCCGGCCGGGCAGCACGTTGCCAAAGGCAAAGTTCTCGGCCACCTGCTCATCTGGGTTCGCCAGACGCAGCGGCGCATTCAGGTAAGTCCAGGTTGTGCGCCTGGGCGCGCTCACGGAGCGAGCGATGAGTTCGACTTCGACGCTCTGCCAGGGCCGGCCGGCCGAGTCCACCAGCCGGCCGGCCAGCACGCCTCGCGTGCGCGCCGGCTGAAACCAGAGCAAGGGATTGCGGCTAGCCTCAAAGGCATTGGCGCCCACACGCACCTCGAAGTGCAAATGGGGGTGCGTCGCCACCCCGCCAAAACCCACTTCTGCCACAGAGTCGCCTTGTTCGACTCGTTGGCCGGCAACAACGGCCAGCTCCAGGACGTGGCCATACAGCGCGTAAACAGGCTGCTCTTGCCACGCTTCGTCAAGCCGGATGACAACCAACTCGCCATACCAGTCACAGCGCCAACCGTAAAGCCGATCAAGATCGTCGCCGGCGACCACCACCCGGCCGTCGGCCACCGCCAGGAGCGGAGTGCCGAGCGGCTGGGCCAGGTCAATGCCGGTATGGAGCAGATAATTGCCGTCGTCGTCCCAACCATAGGGCAGCCAGCTAGTGTATACAACGTGATCGTTGCCCGCCAAGGGCGGCGCGAGCCAGAAGTGGCCCTCCGGCCGGGCCAGCGGCGCCGGCCAGCCACGCGGGTCAACCGCATAGCGCTCGAATTCGGGCTTGGCGGGCGGCGGGTCGGGACAGCTTCGGTCTAGCTGCCCACCGGCCGGCAGTGGGTTCAGGCTGGCCCCGGCCGGAGCCAGGGCCACCGTTCGCGGCGTCACAACCGGCGTCGGGCCGGCAGGCAGCCCAACAGTGGAAGTCGGCCAGGGCGTTGGGCTCGGCGGCGGGCCCGAAACCCAGGTAGCGACGGCCGGCGGCGGCAGGCTGGCGGCCACTGGCGGAGCCGGCGCGGCCGATCGGCCACTTAGCGCCTGGCCACAGCCCACCAGCAGCAAGCTGGCAATGAAAAGCAATGCCCGCAGCCGTGTATGGCTCGCCATGAGGCCGGATTGTCCGTGCGGCCTGGGCGGCCGTCAACACGGCCGTCCTGCAGGTTCCTGTCCCTTCAGCCGCGGCTTAGCCCTGGCCGCCAGGCAGCCTAAGACAGCCCCACCACCCGGCCGGCTTCGTCAATGTCCACGTGCATGAAACCCGGCTTGCTGCCCAGCCCCGGCATGGTGCGCATCTCTCCCAGCAGCGGGTAGATGAATCCCGCCCCCACCGAGGCCCGCACCTCGCGCACGGGCAGGCTGTAGCCGGCCGGGGCGTTCTTCAGGGCCGGATCGTGGCTAATGCTGAGGTGCGTTTTAGCCATGCAAATGGGCAGGTCGCCGAAGCCGTTTTCTTCGTAGCTCTTAATCTGACGCTCCGCCAACGGCTCGTACAGCACCGCGCCGGCGCCGTAGACCTTCTGGGCGATGATCTCGATTTTCGCCTTGATAGGCAGCTCCAGCGGGTAGAGGTAATCGAAATCGGCCGGCAGTTTGCAGGCCGCCACCACCGCTTCGGCCAGCTCAAGCGCCCCTTCGCCGCCCCTGGCCCAGTGGTCGCTCACCGCCGCCGTCTCGGCCCCGGCCTCAACGGCAGCCGCCCGCACCAGCTCCATCTCGGCCGCCGTGTCGGACGCGAACTGGTTTACCACGACAACCACCGGCACGCCGAACAACAGGGCGATCCGAATGTGGGCACGCAGGTTCGCCAGCCCGGCCTCCAGCAGGCCCAGGTTCTCCTCGGTGTAGGCCGCGTCCAGCGGCCGGCCGGGCGCTACCCGCGGCCCGCCGCCGTGCATCTTCAGCGCCCGGATCGTCGCCACCAGCACAACGCAGTCCGGCCGCAGCCCCGAGGCGCGGCACTTGATGTCCATGAACTTTTCCATACCGATGTCGGCCGCGAAGCCGGATTCCGTCACCACGTAGTCGCCCAGGCGCAACGCAAGCTGGTCGGCCAGGATAGACGAGTTGCCGTGGGCGATGTTGGCGAACGGGCCGGCGTGCACAAAGGCGGCCTGGCCCTCCAGGGTCTGCATCAGGTTGGGATGTAGCGTGTCCTTCATAAGCACCGCGGCCGCGCCCGCCACGCCCAGCTCTTCGGCCGATATAGGTTTCCTTGCCTTGCTCTGGCCGACCACGATCCGGCCGCAGCGCCGCCGCAGATCTTTCAGCGCCGACAGGTAATCCTGGCCGGTTGCCAAGGCCAGGATCGCCATCAGCTCGCTGGCAACGGCGATGTCGAAGCCCGTCTGCCGCGGCCGGCCGTCTTCCTGCCCGCCCAGGCCCACCAAAATGTTGCGCAGCGCCCGGTCGTTGACGTCCAACACCCGGTTCCAAGTAATCATGTAAGGGTCAAAATCCAGCCGCCGCAGGCCCAGCTCTGCCAGCCGGCCGTCGCTCGATCTGTCCTCATGGAAGATGCGGGCGTCAATGGCGGCCGCCACCAAGTTGTGGGCCGCCGCTATGGCGTGGATGTCGCCCGTCAGATGCAGGTTGAACTCCTCCATCGGCATGACCTGGCTGTAGCCGCCGCCGGCCGCGCCACCCTTGATGCCAAAAGTCGGGCCCTGGCTCGGCTGGCGGATGCAGGCGATGGCCTCGTGGCCTAGGCACGCCAATCCCTGCGCCAGGCCGACGGTCGTCGTGGTCTTGCCCTCCCCCAGGGGCGTCGGCGTGAGCGCCGTTACGTTGACGTATTTGCCCAGCGGCTTCCCGGTCAAACGTTTGAGGACGTCGAGATGCACTTTGGCTTTGTATGGCCCGAACAGGATCAGCTCCTCCGGCCCCAGGCCGAGCCGCTCGCCGATCTCGGCGATCGGCCGGATTTCAGCTGCCTGGGCGATCTCCAAGTCGGCCGGCATGGGGCTTTGGCGGCTGGGTGGCGACATCTAACCTCCTCGATCTGGCTGAACTATGCGAATCGGGCCTGGCCGGGCAAGCCTAGGACTATAGCGTAGCTCAACACGCTGGACAATGCCGGCTCCAGAGGTAAACTGAAGCCTATGCGCGTGCCAGTGCCCCGCCGCCTCCCGGCCGGGCTTCTTTCCAGGCTGGCCTACCTGCTCGCCGTTTGCCTGTCGGTCGGCTGCGCTCCGTCTCTGGCCCAGGCAGACCTTCCCACCCCGGTGGCGCCGGCCGAGACACCTGTCTGGCAGCCGATCTCGGCCGGCCCGCAAACGCGCTCGCCGCTGCCCACACCCTTGCCCAGCCCCAGCGCCCGGCCGAGCCTCACCCCCAGCCCGGCCCCCAGCCCGACGCCCTCGGCCGTCGCTGGGGCGCCGCCGGTCGACCCTTACGCTGGCCTGAGCATCGCGACGCTGGCCCAACGCAGCTATGGCGGCGGTCTGATCGAGATCAGGGATATGCTGCTGGATAACGGCCGCTTTAGCCGCTATCTAATTAGCTATCCCAGCGATGGCCTCACCATTTACGGCCATATGGACGTTCCAAACGAGGGCTGGGACCGGCCGCTGGCGCTTGTCTTGCACGGCTACATGCCGACGCGCAACTATTCGACCGTCACCTATACCGAGCGTTACGCGGCCGCCCTGGCCGAATCCGGCTATTTCGTAATCCATCCCAATTTCCGCAACCACCCGCCATCCGATAGCGGGCCCGATGAATTCCGGGTCGGCTTCGCGGTGGACGTGCTGAACCTCATTGCCATCATCCGCGAACAGAGCCAGGATGCCCTTGGCGTGCTGCGCCGGGCCGACGAGAACCAGATCCATCTGTGGGGCCACAGCATGGGTGGAGGCATCGCCCTCCGCGTCATCACGGTCAACAATCAGGAGTACCTGCGTGGGGCAGTTTTGTACGCAGCCATGAGCGGCGAGGAGCGCCTGAACTACGCCCGCATCGCGGAGTGGAGCGGCGGCCGGGACGCCAGTTTTGAGTTGGCCGCCTCCTCCCAGGACATGCGCGCCATATCGCCAATTTACCACCTTGACCGCGTCCGAACGGCGATCAGCATCCACCACGGCTCAGCCGACCTGGTTGTGCCGCTGGCGTGGTCAGATGACCTGTGCTTGAAGCTGACGGCCGCCGGTCGGGCACCCGAATGTTACGCCTACGCTGGCTCGCCGCACCTCCTTTCCGGTCCGGCCGATGCCCTGTTCATGCAGCGCGTCCTCGAGTTCTTCAACCGTGTCTGAGTCGCCGGCCGCGCCCGGGGCTTGCTAGCCGCTCAGCAGCGGCTATTATATGCGCAACGCGTTAGCCGGCCGCCAGCGACAGGAGCTAAGCAGTGAGACCCTTGCAGGCGTCAAACTCCGGCGCCTCGGATAGTCCGGCAGACAACGTCCGCCGACGCGAAATGCTAGAGCATCTCGGCCGGATCGGCTTTGCCCTGGCCATTCTGGGCG
>JBOGUG010000119.1:0-20544 GCA_050696115.1 Promineifilaceae bacterium (SeqCode)
CCATTGGCTTCTCCAGCAGCACGTCCAGGCCGGCCTCGAGGCAGGCCAGCGCCTGGTCATGGTGGCAGGCATGCGGCGTGATGATGAAGGCCGCGTCCAGCCGGCCGGCGTTCGCCGCTAACAGCCGGCTCAGGTCGGGCTCGTTCGGCGGCGGCTCGCGGCCGGCCGCGCGGAACAGCTCGCAGGCCGCGGCGTAGTTGGCGGCCGATGGCTCGGAGACGACCGGATAAACTGTCTCCGGCGAACCGGCCAGCATCAGCAGCAAATGGTGGCGGGCCATCCGTCCGCAGCCGACTAGCGCCAGACGCGCCTCAGCCACGGTCGGCCACCAACGCTCTCAACATCAGCCCGTGGTTGCCCATCTCACGCCTCGCCTGTTTGTTCCCAAACGCGCAGCCCGTCGTGGCTGAGCTGCACCGGGATGTTCTGATACATCGGGTTCTCTTTCTTAATGGCCTGGAGCATGGCCCGCCTGGCGGCCGAGCGCCGGCCACACAGCAAGGTCAGGCTGCCGCCTTCGCCGCCGGCCCCGTTGACCTTCCAGCCCAGCGCGCCGTGCTCGCGGGCAAGGGCGATGACGCGCTCAGCGTCCTGGCTGACCAGGGCAGGGTGCAGGCGGCGCTGGGCTTCCGTGTTAGCAATCATCGCCCGGCCGAGGGCCGCGAAATCGGCCGCGAGCACGGCGTCCCGGGCCGGCTCGGCCGTGGCGCGCAGGTCAGCCAGCGGCCGGCTCTCAGGCCCGGCATCTTGCAATTCCCGCAGCACCTGGAGATGGACGTCGGATGAGGCGTGCGCCTTGCCCAGATAGATCAGCGCCAGCCGGCGCTCGAGTTCCCACCAGGTCTCCCCCGGTAGCCGAATGGGGGTCACGGCAGCGTGCGGATAGTCGTGGATATCAATGAAATTCAGGCCACCGTAGGCGGAGCATAGCTGATCCTGAATGCCCGATTGTTGGCCGAGCAGGTCTACCTCCACCGAGTGGGCCTTATACGCCACGTCGCGAGCGCTCAGCCGGCCAGGCGTAAGCCGATCCAGCGCGGCAACCAGCGCCACGGTCACGGCGGCCGAGGTGCCGGTCGAAGCCCCGGCCGGCGCGTCGGAGAAAATCGACACGTGCAACCACGAGTCATCCGGCAGGGCCATGATCTCAATCGCCGCTGCCAGCAACGGGTGGGGCTGGTGGCTGGCCTGCCCCGGCCGCAAAGCGTAGCGCTGGCCGTAATTCTCGGCGTAAATGAGCACACGTTCGGGCAGAACGCCGGCCGGATAGAGTTCGACCTGGACTTCGGCCACCGGCCGGACGGCGATATTGAAGACTTTGCCACGGCGGGCAAACCAGGTATCGGTCCAGCCGCCGTTGTCGCAGATGCGGATGGGCGCTGTGGCGGTGATGGTGCGCGCCGGCGGCCGATCCGGCCACTCCAGGGCCATCATACCTTATGTAAACTGCGTGCGGCCGACTGCGCCCATCTCAGCCCTGGGAGAAGAGGTCAATCATCAGTTTCGGGTCGCCCAGCGGATAGAGGATCGGGCAGGTAGCGCCGGCCGCCACGTATTCGGCCACCTTGGCTTTGACCTCGGCCGCCGAGCCGCTGGCCGTACACATCTGGACGACGTCGTCCGGCACCAGATGCATGGCCGCCTCGACCTGCTCCTCAGTGGCCGGCCAGGTCAACGCCCGGCCGATCTCATCGAGCAATTCCTGGCTGACGCCGCTGGCTTTCATTAGGTGGGGCTGCTGGCCCAAGTACTGGGTGATCATCTTGCGGGCGCCGTCCAGGGCCCGGCCGCGATCCTCGGCCACCGAGCAGATGACCAATTGTGGCCGGTCAAGCTCTTCGAGCGAGCGGCCGGCCCGGCGGGCCCCGCGCTCCAGCGCCTCCATGGCGCGACGGTTGTAGTCGGGATGTACCAGGTAATTGAGGCAAACACCGTCGGCGATTTCGCCCGCCAACTCCATCATGGCCATGCCCGTGGCCCCGATGTAGATGGGCACGTTCCGGGGTGTCTTGCGGCCGTGCACCACATCCAGCTTGACGCCATCCAGCTGGTGAAATTCGCCCTCGAAGGTCACCGTTTCCATGTTGAGCAAGCGGCGCAGCACTTCGACGGTCTCGCGCATAGCCTGGAGGGGCTTGCGGCGCTGGACGCCGACCTTGGCTGCCAGCGGATCCCACCAGGCGCCCAGGCCGCAGATGATGCGGTCTGGCGCCAGGTCGTCTAGGGTCAGAAAGGTGGCCGCCAGAAGGCCGACGTTGCGCGTCCAGTTGTTGGTGACGCCGCTGGCGACCTTGATTCGCTCGGTGGTGGCCGCAAAGGCCGCCATGGGCACAATGGCGTCGCGCACGAGCCGGCTTTCCGCCTGCCAAACGGCCTCAAAGCCTCTGGTCTCGGCATATTGGACGAACTCCATCGCCTCGGTGAGGGGATGGGCATCCTGCATGTAGAGGGCCACCCGTTGCGCTGGGGCCATTCTGCCTCCTCGGCCGCCCCCAGGCGTTCGATTGTGGCCCAGCCTGGGCGGGGAGGCAAACGGGAAGGCGGCCGGAGAGAGGACTTAGGGGCAGCCCGATGGGGCTGCCCACCCCGGCCCTTGAGTGCCCGCACTGAGGGCGGCCATGCGGGCCCGCCCCTTCCTCTGGCCGGCCGCGGCTAGACGACCCTCATTTCCCGCGCCCCGGCGGTCGGGCTGGACGCCAGCCCCGCGTCGGGTGTCAGCGCCTGGTACAAGGCCCAGTCATCGGCGGTGTCCAGGTCGAACTTAATGCCCGGCGCGTGGACGATGCGCCGCGCCAGGCCGAGCCGAGCGGCCTCCTCCAGGTGAGCGCGAAAGCTGCTCGGCCCAAACTGGTAATCAAAGCCGGCCGGCGGGCAGATCAGCAGGGCGTTGGTGCCGTCCGTCTCGTAGTCGGGGCAAATCGCCATCGCCGGCGCGAGGTTCGTCTGGGCGCGGAGTGGGCCCACGCTATCCCCGGCCGCGTTAAGCATCATCTGTACGTCGGCCAAAGTGAGAAATGGCAGGTCGGCCGGCAAAATCAGCAGCCCCTGGGCCCGGCGGGCAGTGGCGATGGCCGACGCCCGCATTAGGGCGGCGTTCAGCCCCTGGCGGTCGCCTTCGCCAAAGGTCAGTGCCCCGCCCAGGCGGCCGATTTTTAGCACGGCTGGGTCGCGGCTCACGACCAGGGCGCGCTCTACGGCGGCCGTCTCGTTTAGGATGGCGAGGGTGCGCTCTAGGATCGAAGCCGTGAGGCCGGCGCGTTGGTCGGCACCCAGGATGCCGGACAGCCGGCTCTTGCTATCGCGCAACGGTTTGACGGGTATGATGGCCCAAACTCTCATCATTGCAGTAGCTCCCCACAAAAAGTTAGGATTTCGGCCGCCAGGCGGCGGCGGGCCGGCCGGTCGGGCATCAGGGCTTCGGCCGGCAGGCCGAGCAACCCCTCGCGGCCGGCCGGCGGCGCATCCTGGCGGTCGTAGACAAAGACGTCAATTAGGTCGGCGTAATAATCGGCAACCGCGGCCGCGCTCACCTCCATTCCCAGCTCGGCCATCATCTTAGCGGCCGGCCCCTTGACCGCCCGGCCGGCGATGATCGGGCTGACGCCTACCACGAGCTTGGGCAGGTCGGCCACGGCGGCGCGGATCGGGTAGGCGTTCAAAATCGGATCCAGGCTGACAAACGGGTTGGACGGGGCCAGGATCACCAGGTCGGCTTGCTCCAGCGCCGCCAGCGCCTGGGGCGTAGCGCGCACGTCGTCCGGCAGCAAGACGGCGCGGACGGCTGGCTGCCAGCCGCGGCCCACAAACCAGGTCTGGAAAGGCAGCTCGCCTTCGTCGGTCTGGATCACGGTTGGCGCCGGCTCATTGGTCATGGGCAACAACGGCGTTTCGACGCCCATGGCGCGCGCCAGGCAACCAGTCGCTTCTGTCAGGCTGTAGCCTTCAGCCAGCCAGTGGGTGCGCGCCAAATGGATGGCCAGATCGGTGTCGCCCAGCCGGAACCAGGTTGGCCCGCCCAGCCGGCCCACCTCCCCCAGGACGCGCCAGCTCTCATCGGTCCGTCCCCAGCCGGCGGCCGGATTGGCTTCGCCGGCCAGCGTATAAAGCACCGTGTCCAGGTCGGGGCAGATCAGCAGCCCCAGATGCCGGAAGTCGTCGCCGGTATTGACGATGACCGACAGCCGTCCGGCCGGCAGCAGTTGGGCCAGGCCATCGGCCAAGCGGGCGCCCCCCACCCCGCCGGCCAGCAGCACGACGTTTAGCTCGGCTGCTCGGCCGAAGTTTGCCGGATCCAGTTTAATCGTATTGGGAATGGGCTCCATCTGGCGCCAGTATACATCAGGGCCAGGCGGGCGGGCGGTTAAGTAGACTACGATTAGCTGACGATCCGCCAGAACTTCCCGGAGGTTTCAGTGCCTTTGGGAGGCCCAAACGGCAAATCTTTACTCGAGCTCTAGCCCTCGGCCGGCGGCAGCAGATACTCGGCGGCCGCCTCGGCCATGGTTGCCACCCCGATGACCAGGGCTCGCTCGTCAAAGTCGAAGCGGGGATGATGATGGGGGAAGTTCAGGCCGCGGGCGTCGTTGGCCGAGCCGACGAAGAAGTAACAGCCGGGGATCTCCTCCAAGATATACGCCATGTCTTCGGCGCCCATGGTTCGGCCGGCGATAACGTTGGCCGGGCTGACCACGCGCCCGGCCGCCCGGCGCACCGCCTGCGTCGGCTCGTCGGCGTTGGTTACCGCGGGCACAATGGCCACCGTTTCCATCGTAGCAGCGCAGCTAAAAGCGGCTGCCATACTTTGCGCCATCTCCAGGATGCGGCGGTACACCAGGCGGTGTAGCTCCTGGTCGTAGCTACGCACGGTCCCCTTGAGGACGGCCCGTTCGGGGATGACGTTAAAGGTCGTGCCGGCCGTCATCTGACCCACGGTCACGACGGCGCTGTCCAGCGGGTCCACATTCCGACTGACGATGCTCTGCAGGGCGGCGACAATGTGGGCGGCCGCCAGAATGGGGTCAATGGACTTGTGGGGCGTGGCGCCGTGGCCGCCGCGGCCGGCCACCGTCAGGGTAAAGACGCTAGAGGCGGCCATCGTTGGGCCGGCCGTGGCCCGCACCTGGCCCAAGGGGATCTCGTTCCACAAATGCATTGCGAGGGCGACGTCCGGCCGGGGCGCTTCGAGCGCGCCATCGGCCATGACCGCCAGCGCGCCGCCCAGCCCTTCTTCGGCCGGCTGGAAGAGCAACTTGAGCCGGCCGGCGAGCCGGCTCTGGTGGCCGGCCAGGATCTGCGCCACCCCCAGGCCCATGGCCACGTGGCCGTCATGGCCACAGGCGTGCATAACGCCCGGGTTGGTCGAGACATAGTCCGTC
Source organism: Promineifilaceae bacterium (SeqCode) (assembly GCA_050696115.1). Lineage (GTDB taxonomy): Bacteria > Chloroflexota > Anaerolineae > Promineifilales > Promineifilaceae > UBA11865. Next base: position 5,376 of record JBOGUG010000119.1, read on the forward strand.
TCGCTTTCCTCGGCCACCGGCAGGGCATCCATGTCGAAGCGCAAAAGCACGGTCGGGCCGGACGCTTCGCCCTCGAGAATGCCAATGACTCCGGTCTGGCCGATGCCGGCCTGGACTTGATAGCCCAGCCGGCCGAGCGTCTCGGCCACTAGGGCGCTGGTGCGGCGCTCCTCAAAGCCAAGCTCCGGGTGGCGATGGAGGTCGCGCCGGACGCGCACCAGATCATCAAAAAGGGCTTCAGCCTCGCGCTGGAAATCCGGTCTCATGTTTTTTGTCAGGCCCGGCCGGCCAGGTAAGCCACGGCCGTGTGCCACTCGACCTCCCGGCCGGGGAGCTGCTGGCGAAAGAGTTGGGCGACCCGGCCGACCTCGGCCGGGCTGAGGCCAGCGCCCGCCAGGCGCTCGCCGTAGTTGGGCCGGCCTGAAGCGGCCCCGGCGCTTTCGGCGGCCGGGAACCAACGCTCCACCTGAGCGCTATCCAAACGGCGCACCTCCACCAGAGTGCCTGTCCCGGCTGTAACTTGGGCGAAGCCGGCCGCCTCTAGGGCTGCGGCCAGGTCAGCCGTGTCCCAGGCCAGCAATGGGTCGGCCGTGGCCTCGAATATGGCGTCCTCGGCCGCCCGGACTTTGTGGGCCAGCCGCTTATCCACGCCGGTCCAATTAACCAGGTCTGCAGGCCGCTGGCCGTGGCGGGGGACGACCTGGGCGAAACAAAGCCGGCCGCCCGGCCGCAGCCAGGCCAGTAGGCCGCCGAGCGCGGCCAGCTTCGGCGACGCTGCCCCGTCCAGGACGGCCGGCCTGGCCGTCAGCAGATTGCGGCCCAGCACGCAGTCGAAGCGCACGTCGGCCTCGCCGCGCAAGGCCAGCAAGGCCTGCAATTCGTCCAGCCGGCCAATGAGCACCGCCGGCCGCTCGAGCTCCGGCCGCCCGGCAGCCTGCTCGCGCAGCGCTTCGCCGGCCTCGGCGTCGGCCGTTAGGGCCCAAACGCCGCCCTCCGGCGCCTGGCGCAGCGCCTCCCAGGTCAGCAAGCCGCTGCCGGCGTGCACGTCAAGAACCAGATGGTGGCGCTGCAACGGGGCCAGCTCAAACAGCCGATGCCTGACCTGGCCCAGGTTCCGGGCAGAATTGGCCACGACCCTTTGCAGCCAGGCATCGCGGCCGCGGTTGGCCGGCCCAGCCGTCAGGATCTCAGGCGCGGGCTCGCCCTCGACCAGGGCGGCCAACTGCTCTTCGCGGCGCCGGCCGACCTGGTCGCGGATGGCAGCCTCGTAGCCCTGGTCGCCGGGCTGATAGAACAGCCGCCCCTGGAGCGAATCGGGCAGATATTGCTGGGCCACCCAGTGGTCGCGGTAAGCATGCGGGTATAAATAACCCTGGCCATGGCCAAAGCCTTTCTCGTCCCGGCTGCTGTCGCGCAGGGCGTTGGGCACGTCCGGCTCCTGCTCCTTCCCCACGGCCGCCAGGGCATCGAAGAAGGCCATGCTGGAGTTTGATTTGGGGCAAGTCGCCAGATACAGGGCAGCCTCGGCCAGCGGAAAGCGCCCTTCGGGCATGCCGATGCGCTCAAATAGCTCCCAACAAGCGGCGACGACCACGGCCGCGTTTGGGTCGGCCAGGCCCACGTCTTCGCCTGCCAGGATGGCCATGCGCCGGAAAATGAAGCGTGGGTCCTCGCCCGCATACACCATGCGCGCCATCCAATACAAGGCCGCGTCGGGATCCGAGCCGCGCAGGCTCTTGATGAAGGCCGAGATGGTATCGTAGTGGACGTCGCCCTCTTTGTCGTACAGCACCGCGCGCCGCTGAATGGATTCCTCGGCGACGGCAAGGTCAACCGTGATTCGGCCGCCGGCGTCGGCCGGGGTCGTCTCCACCGCCAACTCCAAGGCGTTGAGCACGCCGCGAGCGTCACCGTTGGCCACGTCCACCAGGTGGGCCAGCGCTTCGGGCGCGACCTCGACGTCCAAGGCGCCGTAACCGCGCTCCGGGTCGCGCAGGGCCTGCTCGGCAATCTGGGCCAGTTCTGCCTGGCTGAGCGGCTTAAGCTGGAAGATGCGACTGCGGCTCACCAGGGCCTTGTTGACCTCGAAATAGGGGTTCTCGGTGGTCGCCCCGACCAGGATGATGGTGCCGTTCTCGACATGGGGCAGCAAGGCGTCCTGCTGAGCTTTGTTCCAGCGGTGGACTTCGTCTACGAACAGGATGGTGCGCTGGCCGTACAGGTCGCGCCGCTCGACCGCCTCGGCGATGGCCTCACGGATCTGAGCCACGCCAGCAAGCACAGCGTTAATGGTGATGAAGTGACTTTGGGTCGTGTTGGCGATGACGCGCGCCAGAGTGGTCTTGCCCGTTCCCGGCGGGCCGTAAAAGATGAGCGACGAAAGCTGGTCGGCTTGGATGGCGCGGCGCAGCAACCGGCCGGGGCCAAGGATGTGTTCCTGGCCGACGAACTCATCCAGGCTGCGCGGCCGCATCCGGTTGGCCAGCGGCGACTCTTGCTCGATGGCCTTTTGACGCGCTTGCTGGAACAGGGCCATAGGCGCGATTGTAGCCCATCGTGGGCAGGGAATGTAGACGGCCGCCGGGCCATCAATCCGGCCGGGGCAAAAGCTACCTGGTTGCCCTGGTTCGGGAGCGGCCTGCTAGAAGCGAAAGCCGATGCGGTAGGGGATCACCTTGTAGCTGAAATCGGTCACGTATTCGCGCAACTGCTCATTCAGCTCGTCCCAGGCCTCGCCGTGAAGGACGGCACGCATGCCATCCCCGTCACGGGCGACGAAGCCCACTAGCCGGTTGGGGTGCTCGCCATAGGCCGTGTGCCAGGCTTCGCTCACTTCCAACCCGAGCGACTGCAAGGTGGGAATATAGTGGCCAAGGACGAACTCGTAGTAGGCCTGGGAGTCGTCTGGCCGGATGTTGTAGGCGATCAGCAATTTGAGGCCGTTGGCGCTCATTTGCTCGCCTCCTGGCCGGCAGCCGCCGGCAGCGAAACGGTCACGGCCGTGCCCTCGTCCGGCCCGCTGGCGATGGCAATCGTCCCGCCCTGGGCTGCCAGCAGCCCTTTGGTCAGCGCCAGCCCCAGGCCCCAGCCGGCCTCCTGGCGCACTCTGGCGTCCTCCGATCGAAAGAACGGGCTGAACAGGTGGGCCTGATCGGTCTGGGAAATGCCGATGCCATTGTCGCCTACTTCAATTTCGACCCTGTCGCCGGCCGCAGCCGCCTGGAGCCAGACCTGGCCGGCCGGCGGCGTGTATAGGCTGGCATTGCGCAACAACTGGCCCAAGACTTGTTGCACGGTCGGCCGATGGGCGTAAAGCGGCCGCAGGCCAGCCTCGATCTCGAGCGTGAACCTCTGGTTCCGCTCGGAAAAGGTCGCCTGTAGCTCTTGCAAGGCCGGCTCCAACGCTTCACGCAGCTCAAATGCGGCCGGCGGCAGGGCCAGCCGTCCCCTCTCCAGACGATCCAGGTCGGATAGGTCGCGCACCAGGGCCGCCATGCGATCCACGTTGCGCCGGATGCGATCCAGGAAGTCGGCCTGGCGCTCCGTCAGGGGGCCGACCTGGCCGCTGAGCAGCAGGTCGGCGTAGCCCCGGATTGATGTCATGGGTAGGCGCAGCTCGTGGCTCACGACGGACACGAACTGGCCCGGCCCGCCGGCGGCCGCCTTACCCTCCAGATTGGCTGCCATCTGATGATTGCAAGCTCTGATAATAGTCGCAGTGCCGGCTCAGGACGCAAATCCCACACTTGGGATTGCGGGCGATGCAAACGCGCCGGCCGTGCCGGATCAGGTTAATGTGGAACGGATAATACAGATCCGGCTCAACAAGATTTTCCAGCATATCGTGCGCTTTGTCAGCCATGACATTTGGCCCAATTAGGCCCAGGCGCCGACTAACGCGATGGACGTGGGTGTCCACCGGAAACGCGGGCCGGCCCAGGGCGAACAGCAGCACGATGGCGGCCGTCTTTGGCCCTACGCCGCGCAGTTCCGTCAGCCAGCGCTTGGCCTCCTCCAGGGGTACGTCGGCCAGAAAGTCGAGCGACAGGCGGCCTTCCTGGGCATAAATGTGGCGCAAAGCCGCTTGGATGCGGGGCGCCTTCTGGCCGGCAAGCCCGGCCGGTCGGATGGTGGCCTCTACCTCATCCTCCGGCGCGGACATAACCGCCTCCCAGTCCGGGAATCGCTCGCGCAGGCGGGCGAAGGCCCGGTCGCGGTTGACGTCGGTTGTGTTCTGCGACAGAAAGGTATTCACCAGCTCGCTGATCGGGTCGAGGCGTGGGCCGGGCTCCGGCCGGCCGTATGCCTCTTCCAGCAGGCGACTGACGACCTGGACCTTGTGGCGCAGCGCCTCCTGCTCGGCCGGGGTCATGTCAGGGCCACAGGCGGTTGATGGTGCGCGGGAAGGGGATCGTCTCGCGGATGTGGGGGATGCCGCAGATCCAGGCGACGGTGCGCTCCAGGCCAATGCCGAAGCCGCTGTGGGGCACTGTGCCGTAGCGGCGCAAGTCCAGATACCAGGCGTAATTCTCGGCCGGCAGCTCGTGGCGCTGGATCGCCGCCCGCAGCACTTCGGGATCGCTGATGCGTTGGCTGCCGCCCACAATCTCGCCGTAGCCCTCCGGCGCCAGCAGGTCAACGCTCTTACACACCTCCGGCCGGCCCGGCCAAGGCTCCATGTAGAACGCCTTCACCGCCGACGGGTAGCCGTAGACGAAAAGCGGCCGGTCGAACTGCTTGCTCAGCTCCGTCTCGTGGGGCGAGCCGAAATCCATGCCCCACTCAATGGCTAACTCTTCCTTGAGCTGCGGGTCGGCGGTCGCCTGGCGAATGGCGTGTAGCCGCTCGATGGCCTCGTCATAGCTAATGCGGGGAAAGGGAGGCCGGACGCGTTCCAGCGCGCTCACATCGCGCTCCAATAGAGCCAACTCCTGCTTGCAGGTGGTCAGCGATTTCTGGACGACGGCGCTGACGAACTCCTCCTCCAGCGCCATCAGGTCGTCCAGGTCGTAAAAGGCCATCTCCGGCTCCATCATCCAGAATTCCGTCAAGTGGCGCCGGCTCTTGGACTTCTCGGCCCGGAAGGTGGGCCCAAAACAGTAGACTTTGCCGAAGGCCATGATGTTGGCCTCGCTGTAAAGCTGGCCCGTCTGGGCCAGATAGGCGTTTTGGTCAAAGTAGTCCACCTCGAACAGCGTGCTGGTGCCCTCGGCCGCGGCCGGGGTCAGGATCGGCGTATCCAGGTTGAGGAAGCCGTTGCTGTCCAGGTAATCGATCATGGCGCGCTTGACCGTGGCCCGCACGCGCATGATGGCCCACTGCAGGGTCGAGCGCAGCCACAGGTGGCGATTGTCCATCAAGAACTCGATGCCGTGCTCTTTTGGCCCGATCGGAAAGTCGGCCGCGTCTTGAATTACTTCGAGTCCCTTGATGCTGACCTCGTAGCCGCCAGGAATGCCGGGGGCCCGCTCTTCCGGGCGCACCTGGCCAATGACGATCAGGGACGACTCCTGTCCCAGCCGCCTGATGGCCTCGAATGCTTCTTCGCCCAGCTCCGGCCGGAAGGCGACACATTGGACGATGCCGCTGCCGTCGCGCAAGCGCAAAAACTGGAGCTTGCCCTTGTCGGTCTTTTGGTACAACCAGCCTTTCAGGCGGACTTCCTGGCCGACGTAATCGGCGATTCGTTCAATGATGATTTCGGTTGGCATCATGTTCCTGGTTTAGACGTCGGGAGCCGATTGTATCAGCCGCGGCCGGGTTGCAGAAACAGAGCCTGTCGCGCCCCTGCGCAGGGCGGTGGGCATCCGTACGAACCTGTGTCCAACCCTCCGTGCCGCGGGTTCAAAGGCCAGGCCGGCGCAGGTAGGCCAACTGGCCGCCCAGTCGGGCGGGATGAAAGCCGAAGGCGCGCGGGATGCTGTCCAGGGCGGCTACCTCCGGCGCCCCAAAGCGGTCCAGGTCGAAGCGGGAGACTGCCGGCCGGGCCCGCCAGCCATAGAGAACGGCCGCTAACGGCCGCAGCAGCCGCCGATCCATGCCCAGCGGCCGGCGTCGCAACCCGGCGGCCGCCAGGACAAGGCGGGCGATCTCGTCATAGCGCAGCCGCTCCTCGCCGGCGATCGAGAGGGTCTGGCCCAGCAATTCGTCGCGCGCCAGACAGGCGAGCAAGCAGGTTACGGCGTCTTCCACCCACAGCGGTTGGAGGGCGACCCGGCCGGCGCTCGGCAGCCAGACAAATGGCCAGCTCCAGCGCGCCTGGCGGGCGATGACGTTCAGGAAGCGATCGCCGCGGCCGAACAGGCTGGCGGCGCGCAAAATAATGTGGGGGGTGGCGCTCTGCTCTACCAGCCGTTCCGCCTGCCCCTTAGCCCGCAGCAGCGGAAGGCCGGAATGGGCGGCCGCGTTCAACCGGCTGAGGTAGATGATACGGGCCGCGTCGGCCCGGCCGGCGGCAGCCAACAAGCGCCGTGTGCCCTCGACGTCCACCTGCTGCAGCAGCTGGCTCCGGCCGCGCGCCTCGGCCCCCGCCAGGTGAATAACGGCCGTCACGCCGGCCAGCTCCGCTTCTAGGCGGGCCTGGTCTTCGAGGCGGCCACTGTAAGCGCGGAAGGGCCGTTTCTGGCGCTGCAACTGGCGCGCCAGCGCGCGGCCGACGAAGCCGCTGGCGCCAGTAACCAGGATCATGCGGCAATTGTACGCGGCCTGGGACGCCTAAACTGGGTTTCTAAGGTATCCGGCTATAATCCGGCCATTATGCCGCCAGAAGAGGCCGCCCGGCCGCTGCGGGTGTGCTATTTCGGCACCTACCGGGCCAGCTACGTGCGCAATCAGGTGCTCATTGAGGGCCTGCGCCGCCAGGGAGTCGCCGTCGAGACCTGCCACGCTCCCTTGTGGCGAGGCACGCCGGACCGCATCGAGCAGGCAAGCGGCGGCTGGCGCCGGCCGGCCTTCTGGCTGCGCGTTCTGCAGGCCTACGGCCGGCTGCTGTGGGCCTACACCCGCTGTGGCGACTACGACGTCATGCTGGCCGGCTACCCTGGCCAATTTGACGTTTACCTGGCCCGCCTGCTAACCTGGAAGCGGCGCCGGCCGCTGGCGCTGGATGTCCTCATGTCGCTCCATCTGATTGCCGAAGAACGCGGCCTGACGCGCGAAAGCCCGCTCAGCGGCCGGCTGCTCTTCTGGTTGGAGAAGTTCGGCTTGCGCCTGCCTGACCTGCTGCTCGCCGACACCCACGAGTATCGCGACTATTATTGTCGCAAGTACGGCCTGCCGGCCGACCGTTTCGCCCTGGTTCCGTTAGGGCTGGACGAGCGCCGCTTTTATCCCCGGCCGGATATCCAGCCGCCGGACACCCCCTTCCGCGTGGCCTACGCCGGCACCTACCTGCCACTGCACGGGTTGGAGACGATGGTGCGGGCGGCGGCGCTGCTGGCCGAGCAGGCTGACGTCCAATTCGATTTTTTCGGCGACGGCCAGGAGCGCGCCCCGGCCGAAGCGCTGGCGGCCGAGCTCGGCTTGCGCCAGGTTCGCTTTAACAGCTGGCTGGAGCCGGACAAGGTTCCGGCCGCCCTCGCTTCGGCCCACGTCTGCCTGGGCGTCTTTGGCGCCACTCAGCAGGCACGCTTCACTGTCCAGAATAAGATCTGGGAGGCGATGGCAATGGCCCGGCCGGTGATCACGGGCGATTCGCCAACCGTTCGCAGAGATCTGGCCCACTTGCAGCACGTTTATCTGGTCGAGCGCGAGGATCCCCAGGCGCTGGCGGCCGGGATCTGCGCGCTGAAGGATGACCCCGGCCTGCGCCTGCGGCTGGGCGCAGGCGGCTATGCCCGCTCGCAGCACAACAATATTTCAAGCACCGGCCGGTGCGTCAAGGCGGCCTTATGCGACCTATTGGCCAAGAGGGGCGCTCCGGCAAATGCGCAGCTGGCTTGAAGGCGGCCGGCGGCCGAGAGGAGCCCACTTGGCGCTGGCGGCCGTCCTCCTGATCGCCCTGGGGCTGCGGCTGTGGGGGCTGGGCTTCGGACTGCCAAACCTCTACCATCCTGACGAGGACGCGCTGGTTATGCCCGCCATCCAGATGATCAAAACCGGCGACCTGCTCCCGTCCCGGCTGGAATATGGCTCGCTTCATATCTATTCCCTGGCGGCCGTTTCGGCCGTTGTCTTCGTCCTCTTAGCCCGCGCCGGTCTGGTCGTCGAGCCGGCCGAGCTGCCGCTCTACGAACGGGGCAGCTACCCGGCCGTTTACGCCTACCCCCAATTTTTCCTGGCCGCCCGGCTTGTCTCGGCCGTTATGGGCGTCGGGGTTGTCTTGCTGACTTACCTGCTGGCGCGGCGGCTGGCTGGCCGGCGCGTGGGCCTCCTGGCGGCCGGCATGGCGGCCGTTCTGCCACTGCTGGTCATCCACTCGCACTACGCCACGCCGGACATGCCGCTCACCTTTCTTGTCTTACTGACCCTCTACCTGTTGCTGCGCGCGCACGACCGCTGGCACATGAGCAGCCCCTGGGCCTACGCCGGGGCCGGCTTCGTCTGCGGCCTGGCGGCTTCGACCAAGTACAACGGCGTTGTCCTGGCCGCGCCGCTGCTGCTGGTACCCATTTTCAAGGCCCGCTCGCTTGATGACTGGCTGAGCGGCCGGACTCTGGCGGGGCCGCTGGCAATGGCGGCCGGCTTCCTGGCCGGCACGCCGGCGGCGGTGCTTGACCTGCCCCGCTTTCTGTACTGGCTGGGCTATTCGCTGCACCTCTACGCCGCGCCGGGCTACGAGCCGGTCGGAACCAGCCTCGGCTGGCACCTGGACTACCTCTTAACCAGCCCTAGCGCGCCGCTCGTCGTGCTCGGCCTTGCCGGATTGGCGCTGTCCGTCTGGCGCTGGGGCCGGCGCGGCTGGTTGTTGACCAGCTTCGCTCTGCTGCTCTGGCTGGCCATCTTCGGCCAGACGCGGCGCGAGGCGCGCATGTGGCTGCCGACCATGGCCCTTTTTTGCCTCTGGGCCGGCCTGGCCCTACAACGGCTATTCGCCTGGGGACGCCAGCGCTACCCGGACGCCAGGCTGCGGCCGGCCGCAGCCGCCTCGTTGGCTCTGTTGGCGCTGTGGTTGCTGACCGCCAGCCTGTTGGTTGACCTGCGTCTGGCGGCCGCCGACGTGCGCACCCAGGCGGCGGCCTGGATCGCCGCCAACCTGCCGGTAGGCACGCCCATCGGCATTGATTATTTCGCCCCCAATCTGGACCCAGCCCGTTACCCGGCCACGCGCGCTTTCCCAGCCTACCGCAAAGAGCCGGCCTGGTTCCAGGAGCGCGGCCTGCGCTACGTGCTACTGAGCCAGGCGGGCAACGACCTGACCAAGCTGTCGCCGGCCGACCGGGCCGGCTGGCAGCGGCTGACGGCCGGCGCCTGCCTGACGCATTCCTTCGCCGGCCCCTTTCTGGCAACGGCCAGCATCCAAATGTGGCTCTACGAGCTGCCGCCATGCCGGTGAGCGTCTGCGTCATCACGGCCGCCTGGAATCAGGTAGACAAAACGCTGGCCTGCCTAGAGAGTGTCCGGGCGCAGGACTATCCTGACCTATCCGTCTTGCTCGTGGACAACGGCAGCACGGATGGCACGGCCGAGCAGGTTCAGGCTCACTTCCCGCAGGTCGAGGTTATCCGATTGGCCGAGAACCAGGGGCCGACCGGGGGCTACAACGCCGGCTTCGGCCGGGCTATGGCCCAAGGCTTTGAGCTGATCTTTCTGATCAACAACGACACCCTGCTGGCGCCGGACTGCGTCAGCCAACTGGCGGCCGAGGCCGGCCGCTCGGCTGGAGTCGGCCTGCTGATGCCCAAGATTTACTACGCCAGCGAGCCAGAGCGCATCTGGAGCGTCGGCGGCTGGGAGAAGCGCTGGAACCTGGAGGTGGCCCGGCCGGGCGCGGGCCGGCTCGACCGCGGCCAGTGGGAGCGGCCGCTGGATATAGACGACGTCCCCTTTTGCGCCGTCATGCTTAGGCGGGGCGTGCTGGAGCAGATTGGGCTGCCGGATGAAGCCTACTACCTCTACTATGAAGACCGGGACTATTCGCGCCGGGTGCAGCGGGCTGGGTTCCGGCTGCGCCTGGTGCCGGCCGCTAAGGTCTGGCACGCCGTCTCGGCCAGCAGCGGCGGCAGCGACAGCCCCAACGAACGCTATTGGATGGCCCGCTCCAGCATCTTATTCTTCCGCCAGAACGTGAATCGGCCACTGCACTGGCTCATCATCGTCCCCTGGCGCCTGGGCAGCGCGCTTCGCACCAGCCTGCGCCTCCTGCGCGGCCGGCGAACCGACGCGCTCAAGGCGTATTGGCGCGGGCTGCGCGACGGCCTGCGCGGCGGAGCTGAAGCGCCATGACCGCCACCGCCCCGGCCGAAGGCGTGTGCGTCATTACCACCGCCTGGAACCACGTAGACGAGACGCTGGCCTGCCTGGCAAGCATCGAGGCCCAAGACTACCCGGACATCACAATCTTGCTGGTGGACAACGGCAGCACAGACAACACCGCTGGTCAGGTTCGGGCCCGCCACCCCCAGGTTGAAATCATCTCCCTGCCAGAAAACCTGGGGCCAACGCGGGGTTATAACGCCGGCTTCCGGCGCGCGCTCGAAAAGGGCAGCGGCTGGCTCTTCCTGGTCAACAACGACACCGTGCTGGCGCCCGACTGCGTCCGCCAACTTCTGGCCGAGGGGTACGAGGCGGCCGACGTCGGCCTGCTCATGCCCAAAATCTATTACGCCGCCGAGCCAGAGCGCATTTGGAGCGTCGGCGGCTGGGAGAACCCGCGCAGTCTGGAGGTGATCCGGCCGGGCGCCGACGAGTTGGATCGGGGCCAATGGGAGCAGGCGCTGGATCTGGACGACATTCCTTTTTGCGCCGTCATGATCCGGCGCGCCACGCTGGAAAAGGTCGGACTGCCGGACGAAACCTTCTTCCTGTATTACGAAGATCGAGACTTCTCGCGCCGGGCGAAGCAGGCCGGCTACCGCCTGCGGCTGGCCCCGGCCGCCAAAGTCTGGCACGCCGTTTCCACCAGCAGCGGCGGCCAGGACAGCCCCCAGGAGCGTTATTGGGTGGCGCGCTCGGGCATGCTGTTTATGCGTAAGAACGCCCGCTCGCGGCGCCATTGGCTGACGGCCGTTCCATTGCGCGCCGTCGCCGCGGCCCGCACCAGTCTGCGCTTGCTGCGCCGCGGCCGGCTTGATTCGCTGCGCGCTTACTGGCGCGGCTTATGGCACGGGCTGCTAGACCTGGTACGCGCCCGCCTCGGCCGGGCCTGAAGCCGCTGGTGCGCGCCTTGACTGCCCCACTCAGCATTTCCGCCGAGGACAGCCTGGAAGCGGTCGGCTGCCTGTTTGGCCACGCCGGCCCGGCCGTCAAGCTGTTCGACCGGCCGGACTGGTGGCTAGGCTTGCCGGGCGGCTTCGCCTGGCATCGCTGCCCGGCCTGCGAATTGCGCTTTCTCAGCCCGCGGCCGACGCCGGCCGGCATGCGCGCCTATTACCCGGCCCACTACGCCGCCTACCGGCCGGCCATAAACGACGAGCGCCTGGGCCTGATGCGCTGGAAAAGGCGCCGCAACCTGCGTGGCCGGGCCGAGGCGGTCGGCCGGCGCGCCCGCCCCGGCCGGCTGCTGGACGTCGGCAGCGCCACCGGCAATTACCTGGCCGAGATGCGCGGCCGCGGCTGGCAGGTTCATGGCGTTGAGCCGAACGGCCAGGCCGCCTCTTACAGCCGGCTGCGCCTCGGCCTGGACGTCTTCGGCGGCGACCTGCTGGCAGCCGGCCTGCCGGCCGGCAGCTTCGACGCAGTCACCCTCTGGGATGTGCTGGAGCACACCCACGACCCGCTGGCGGTGCTGCGCGAGGCCCGCCGCCTGCTCCGGCCGGGCGGCCTGGTAGCGTTCTCCATTCCCGATCTGAACAGCCTTGACGCCCAGCGTTTTGGGCCCGCCTGGATCGGCTACGATGCCCCGCGCCACCTCTATTTGTTCGCCGGCCGCAGCCTGGCCGATCTGCTCGCCGCGGCCGGGCTGCGGCCCGGCGGCCGGGAGCATTTCCTGGCCAACTACCACACCTGGTTGGCCTCCTACCAGACGGAGCTGAACTGCCGTCTAAGTGACGGGCCGCTGCGCCGCCTGCTTCAGCGCTTGGCGCGCCTGCCAATTTGGGCGCCGTTGAGCGCCCCCTACTTCGCGCGCCTCAACCGGCGTGGCCAGGGGGCCGTGGTCACGGTCTACGCCCACTCCCCGGCCGAGGCAAGCCATGCCTAAAACGGTGCTTATCACCGGCGGGGCCGGCTTCATCGGCTCCCACCTGGCCGACGCTCTGCTCGCCGGCGGCAATCCTGTTCGACTGCTCGACAATCTGCACTCCCAGGTACATGGGCCGGAGCGCCGGCCGCCGGCTTACTTGAACCCGGCCGCAGAGCTGCAGCACGGCGACGTGCGCGACCCAGCGGCCGTCTCGGCCGCCCTGGATGGCGTAGGCGCGGTTTACCACCTGGCTGCCTACACTGGCGTCGGCCAGTCCATGTACCAGATCGCCGACTATGTCGCCGTGAACGCGCAGGGCACGGCCGTGCTGTTGGAGCAGATCAGCCAGTTGGCAGCCCCTCGGCCGCGCCTAATCCTGACCTCCTCACGCGCCATCTACGGCGAAGGGGCCTACGAGTGCCCGGTCTGCGGCCTGGTCAGCCCCCGGCCGCGGGCTCTGGCCCAGTTGCGCCGGGGCGAGTGGGAGCCGGGCTGCCCTAACTGCGGCCGGCCGGCCCGGCCGCTGCCCACGCCCGAAAGCCAACCGGCCTCGCCCGGCTCTATTTACGCCGCCAGCAAGCAGACTCAGGAGCTACTTGTCGGCCTGGTGGGGCAAAGTTACGACTTTCCGGCCGTCATTCTGCGCCTCTTCAACGTCTATGGCCCGCGCCAGGCCCTCGACAACCCGTACACCGGCGTGATCAACGCGTTCTTGAGCCGGCTCAAAGCGGGCAAGGCGCCGTTGGTGTATGAGGACGGCCGGGAGAGCCGCGATTTCGTCCACGTGGCGGACGTGGTCCAGGCGCTCGTCCTCGCGTTGGGCGTCCCGGCCGGCGCGCTCGAGCTGCCTTTTAACGTCGGATCCGGCCGGGCGTTAAACATGCTGGCGGTGGCTGAAATGCTGTCCAAGCTGAGCGGCGGGCCGGCGCCGGCCGTCAGCGGCCAGTACCGGGCCGGCGACATTCGCCACTGTTTCGCCGACCTCGGCCGCAGCCAGGCGCTGCTGGGCTACCAGCCGCAGGTGGACTTTGAGTCCGGGCTGGCCGACCTGGTAAGCTATCTGGCGGCCGAAGATTGGGACGACCGCAGCGACGAGGCCCAGCGCGAATTGCGCCGCCGCGGGCTGGCCGCTCCCTAAGGCCTCGGCTGCAAGCGGCCGAGCAAGTCGAGCAGCTGGCCCAGCGGCCGGTAGGCCCGATTCAGACGGGCAAAGCGGGTCTTTTCGGCCGCCGTCAGCCGGGCGGCCTCCCGCTCGAAGCGCTCTTTGACCGCCTCGTACAGGCGGCTGTCGAGGGCGTTGGCTGCCTGGATGGCGCGCCGGGTAGCAGCCTCAACCGCCGGCCGCGGCCGGCGCCGCGACGCCACGTTGCGCGGCGCGTAGAGCGGCAGGCGCTGCCAGTCCAGCTTGTGGCTCAACAGCAGCGCCGCCTCGTCAAAGCGCTCGGTCAGGCCGGCCAGGGCGAAATGGCCCTCCAAATTGGAAAGGGCCTGGCGCAGCTGGTCCTCGCCCACTTCGCCAAAGCCGGCCGCATCGCCTACCCCTGACAGCAGGCGCACCTGGCCGTTGTCGAGCTCCAAATTGACTCCGCCGGTCGCGTACTCAAGCAGCGACATCCGGCCAGCCGCTACCTGCGCGTGCAGTAGATGATCTGGCCGGGCCAGCACGTAGGCGTAATGCGAGATCGCCCGCGCCACTGGCTGGCGCACCAGGCTGATGTAGATGCTGGGGCCCTCCAGCCAGGCATGCATGCCGAAGGGCACGTGGCCGCGCAGAACCAGATAGCCGTTGCGGACGCCGTCCGGCAGGCCTCTGAAGTGGGCGATAGAGGCCGCTAAATAGCTCCGGCCGCGCTGAAAAGTGTAGATACTGCCCCGGCCATATTCGCGATCCAGGATGGCGTTCAGTGTGACGCCGGCCGTCTTGGGGATGTGCAGGAACAAAACAACTGGCGCGCGCTCAGCCAGATCGCTACTCCACGTAGCCCAGCACGCGCAGGCGGCGCAGCACGGCCGGGTCGTCAGGCAGCGGGCGCGCCTCGCCGGCCAGCGGCCGGATTTCGGCCACAAAGCGTTCCAGCCGACTGGCTAGCTCGGCCGCCTCTGCCGGCCGCTCCTGAGCCAGATCGCGGCTCTCGGCCGGGTCTTGAGCGAGGTCGTAAAAGGCATAAGCCTCCGGCCGTCCGGTCAGCTTGCGCCCTCCGACGTGAATCGCCCGCAGCGGCCGATCGTGGCCCAAGCGGCCGGTCAGCCCCGGCCGGCACCGCTCCAGGCGCTCCAGCCCCCAGCGCAAGGGGTAGGCCTCGCTGAAGAGTTCGGCCTCCTGCCGGCCGCCCAACAGGGACAGTTCCGCTTCGGCCGGCTCGGCCGCCACGGCCGCCGCCAGAATGGTATGATAAATGCGTCGCGTCGAGACTGGCTCACCCAGGCTGGGGCTGGGTGCCACCTCCGGCCCAGCGATCAGCAGCGGCACGTGAGTCAAACTCTGGTGGATGCCAAAGACGTGGTTGATCCGCCCCTGGTCACCCAAGTGATCGCCGTGGTCGGCCGTCACCACGACCAATGTCCGATCCAGCCGGCCGGTGTCGCGCAGGCACTCCAAGAAGTGGCCCACGTGGCGATCTTGGGCCGCCGTCTCCGCGTCATAACAGGCGTCCAGCAGCGGCCTGACCTCGGCCGGATCCAGCGCCATTTCGAGCCAGTTGCCGGGTTCCACCTGCCAGCGGTTGGCTTGCTGCAAGGCAGCGCGGGCCGGCCGCCGGCCGAGATCGGCCGCCAGGAAGCGCCTCCGCGCCCAGGCGGGTGGGTCGTAGGGCACGTGCACGCCCATCAGGTTGATGAAGACGAAGGCAGGCTGATCCGGCTCAAGCCCCGGCCGGCCGGCCAGCAAGC
>JBOGUG010000120.1:0-1576 GCA_050696115.1 Promineifilaceae bacterium (SeqCode)
GCCGCCTCCGGCGGCGTCCGGCCGGCGGCCGCCTGGCGCTGGCGGGCCGCTTCCCAAGGGGGCGGGGCCGGCGGGGTGGCCTGACTGCTGACGGCTACGGGAGGCGGAGGCGCCGCGGCCGGGGCGGCCCAGTGGAAGCGCAAGCGCAGCGATTCGCCCAGCAGGATCAGGTCGCCGCTGCGCAGGTTGGCCGGGCCGGCTAGCCGCCGGCCGTTAACAAAAGTGCCGTTGGTGCTGGCCAGATCTTCGATGATGTAGCGGCCGGCCTGATAGGTGATCTGGGCGTGGTGGCGCGACACGGCCGCGTCGCCGATGACCACATCGCTGCCCGGATCGCGGCCGATAAGCAGCTGTTCGCCCCATAGCCCGATTTGCCGGCCGGCCTCCGGCCCACTTTCAAAGGTCAATGTCGCCGCCATGGCCGTCCCTTGGCCCGCCTGATCTGTCCGGGACGCCGGCCGGGCCTCAGGCCGCAGTATAGCCGGGATTTGGGGATTTGGGGATTTTCTGACCGGCTATCCATTGGTACCGTTTGCTTGACTTTGGCTGGCCGCTATTTTAGACTCCGACTTGAAGCCAGAGGGAAACCTTTCGGGCAGGGAAGGGGATTGGGGGAAGTAGTACCGCCGTATATTGTCCCATTGTTGACCGCGAGAGCGGCTATGAATTCGCCCGAATCAGATCATAGGAGTTATTTCGCATGGCCTTCCGAATGCCTCAATCGCGTATCGTTTTAACGGCTATCGTCCTAGTCCTGGCGCTGTTGGCGACCGGCGTCGCCTCGGCCGACACAACCGTGACGGTCACCCCGGCCGACGTGGGCAGCACCTGGTTCGAGAATGATACACGGGTGGGCGGCGACAGCGAGTTCGTCAGCGGCCCGGCCGCGCCGCCGCTGGGCGTCGGCAGCCTCCAGATGACGACCACCGACATTTTCGGCGCTAGCCAGGCTAAAGCCCAAATGATCACCTTCGCTTACGGCTCCTTTGGCGTGCCTGGAGCCGGCTTGGCCCTGGCCGACCTGACGGCGCTCAGCTATTGGGCCTATCGCAGTTCGGGCTCGACCAACCCGGCCGCCCAAACCGTCAGCCTGAACCTGGAGGTGGACTACGCCGGCACCGGCGCCAGCTTCACCACGCTGGTCTTTGAGCCGGTCTACAACCCGGCCCAAGGGCCAATGCTGACCGATACCTGGCAAGATTGGGACGCCTACAACGGCGGCGCGGCCGTCTGGTGGTCCACCCAGAGCATTCCCGGCGTCTGCGCCTTCACTTGCTATGTCTCGTGGGCGACCATCCTGGCCAACAACCCGAACGCAAGGGTTAGATTCGGCCTCGGCTTCAACGTTGGTTCGGGCTGGGTGGGCCAGTACAGCGGCGCGGCTGACGCCTTGACGGTGGGCGTGAGCGGCGAGAACACGACTTACGACTTTGAGCCAATCACCGACGCCCAGGGTCCGGCCGTCAGCGACGTGACGGCCACGCCCAACCCGGCCGGGGTCGGCAGCCCCGTCACTTTCAGCGCCACGGCCGACGACAGCGCCAACGGCGGCTCGCTTGTCACTGGCGCCCAGTAC
>JBOGUG010000121.1:0-17762 GCA_050696115.1 Promineifilaceae bacterium (SeqCode)
GGAGGGGCTGCGGCCGGCGGAGTTCAAGAAGGCGAACTCCATTGGCTTCTCGGTGGCCGTGATAGCCGGGTTCTGAGCTTTGATCCAGACCCAAAGGGCAAACGAGAGCAGGAAGAGCGCCTCGGCCGCCAGCACGTAACCCCGGTGCGCCCGCAGCCACTGAAAGGGCGACGGGCGACCGTTCTGCGCGCCAATCCTGCCCTGGGCGAGGTAGCCAGCGGCCGCGAGCGCCAGCAGCCCGGCCAGAAGGCCACCCTCGTCATTGCGCGTGAAGCCCAGGCTGGTCAGCAGCCAGAAGGCGTAACCGCTGAGCAATACCCCGACCATACGGGAGACGGTGTAGCCTCGGTCGGGCAGCCAGCGCAGCAGCCGGTAGCTGACCGGAAAAGCCAACAGGCCCAACAGGGTCAACACCGCCCACCAACGGACGGCCGCCAGGAAATCAGCTGCTGGCAAGGGTTGCCTCGCTAACTTCGTAGATTACCGTGCCAGCGTTGCGGTACACCTCGCGCAGCCGGCCGGCCTTGGCCATGGCCTCAAACTTCAGCAGGCCGCCGGACGGATAATAAGCTGCCTCGAGCCGGCCGACGTAAACGTAGCCGACATCGTACTCCTCCAGAATGGCGGCTGCCATGTCCGGGTCGGCCGTGCCGTAGAGCGTGTTGACGTCCTGAATCCGCTGGCTGACGACTGCGGCCGGCAGCACGGCCCGCTGCTGGCGCTGGTGCCAATCCCAGCCGACGATGGCCGGTAGGCCGGTATACATTGCCACCCGGCCCGCAATCGAGCGATACGGGTTGGCGCCAATGGCCTCGGCCACGACCGGACTGCCAGAAACATTGGCCTGCATCCAGCGCAGCGCCTCGTAGTCGTAGGCCAGCGGAATGGTGACGGCCGAACCGTCGAGAGCGGTGTCAATATAGCTGGTGAACGGCATGAAGGCCATGCCGTCCAGCGTAAGGGGCGCCTCGTGGCTCATGCGCACGTCCCACTTGGCCTTGGTCGCCAGCAGGGGGTAGAGCCCGGCCGCCAGCAGGGGGAGGCCGAGCGCGAGCAGCCAGGACCGCCGCAGGCCCAGCCGCATGCGCAAGGCCGACCAGACTGCAACGGCTGCCACGCCGCCGGCCACGCTCAGCATAACCCACACCTGGAGGTAGAACTTAAAGACCGTGTTCATCCGGCCGATGTCGCCGTCCAGAACGACGACCTCAACCACAAGGCTGAGCAGCAAGGCGACGGCGATCAAAGCCAGCCCAACGCGGCGGGCAGCTGCTTGGCCCGGCCGGACGGCGAGCAAGGCGCTCAACAGGCCCAGGCTCAGCGTCAAGGGTGCGATGTAGTAGCCGCGCCAGACCAGCAGCGCCAGCAGGGCGACGAACATAGCCAGCCCAACGAACAGGGGCAGGGCCAGCGGCTGCCAGCTTGCCAAGGCCGCGGCCGACCAGCCGCCGGCCCACCGCCTGAATTCGAGCAGCAAGAAGGGCACAATTAGCGCCAGAAAGAGGCCGTATATGACCAGATAATCGCCGACAGAGGTGCGCGAGCCGGCCCAGGCAGAAAATGAGGCGTAGGCAGAGCCGTAATGTTGGGCGTAGGGCAGATAGAGTAGCACAGCCAAGCCGACAAACAGCCCGGCCGCCGCCAGGCCAGCGGCCGCCGCTCTCAGGTTCAAGCTGGCGCCGCCTGCCCGCCAGGCCCACACCGCAACTCCGGCCGCGCCGAGCCCCAGGTGGGTGGGGAAGTCCCAGGTGTTGATGCCGCGCAGCGAGCCGATGACCACGGCCCCCAGCAGTAGGCTCAGACCGGCCGCCGCCAGCCGGCCTGGGCGGCCGCCGCTCGCCGGGCCGCCCGGCCGCAGAACAGCGCCGGCCGCCCAGGCTAGGGCCAACAAGGTCACCGGCAGGGCAATCATGTGGGCGTGCAGGTCGGCGTACAGGAAGGTGAAGAAGGGGAATTCGGTGATCGGCTGCACCTCTCCCGGCGGGGCGGAGATGGCCCGCGACGCGCGCCAAAACCAGTCACCAGGATAGAGCGCCGCCGGCCGCGCGCCGGTTGCCAGAGCCAGCGCCCCGTCCGCGGCCCTTACCAGCCCGTCCAGGGGGCCAAAGCCACTCTGGAAGGCTGTGTCGGCCGCGCTTTGCCAGGCGCTCACCAGAACGCCGACCTCGCCTAGATTGCCTAGCAACACTGCCAGAGCGCAGGCGATGATGCCGGCCGCCAGCGCCCGCCGGCCGAGGGTCCGGCCGGCCGGGCCGGCATCGGCACTCTGCGCCAGGTTGGCCGCCAGGCTGAATGCGCCCACCCCGGTCAGGCTAAAGAGCGTGGGCACGATGAGGTTGTAAGCCAGCGCCGGCTCGATGGCCAGCAACTTGGTCAGCGCGCCGACAACGACGAAGCCGTAGTAGTAGTAATTGATGTAACCGCCGGCGAACCAGGGATCGTAAGGCGGAAACGTGACGCTCTTCATCACGGCCGTGAAGTAAGCCATGTCCATCGGCTTCTCACCGCCCCAGATGACATCCCATACATCGGGGTTGCCAAGCCGAATCAGGAGGAAGAGCGCGTAGAGGCCGAACGCCAGTGCCTCGGCCACCAGCAGGTAGCGCCAGCGAGCGCGCAGGAAGGCGCGCAGGCGCTGCCGGGTCAAGAAGGCGGTCGCCCCGCCGGCCGCCGCCAGGGCCAACAGCGCCAGCGCCAACCCAGTGCGGGTGTGGGCTGCCACGCCAAAGCTCGCCGGCAGCCAGGCAAACAGGGCAATCAACAGCAGAGCTAACAGGCGCGCCAGCGGATAGGCGCGGTCGGGAAGCGGCCGGAAGGCGACGAAGGCCAGCGGAAAGGCCAACCATCCCAATGCCATTAGCGCCAGCCACCAGACAGCGGCCGTTAGCCAAGGTGCGCGGGCGAGCAGCCCATCTGGGTTAAACAGCCGATCAAAGCTGCCCAATGACTGCTGACGCTGCCAGATCTCACTGTCCAGCATCAGGCCGTTAGGCGCCTCGGTCGCCTGGCCCGGCGTCATGACGATCTGACGGCTTAAATCAACCTGGCCCAAATATTCGCGCACCTGCTGCGGATCATAGTCGTTCCCCTTGGAAAACAACCAGACCGGCGGGTGGTCGTAGACGCTGAAAGCCTCCTCGGCCGCCAGCTCGCCGGGCGGTGGCCAACCCGGTTGGGGCGGAGCGCCCCAACCTAACTCAGCGGCCGTGTCGCTGATATAGAGTGGCCCAACATGCAGGTCGGCGTGAAACTGGGCCGCCAGGTCGTAGCCCAGCTCGCCGCTGAATAACCCCTGGTAATAGCGGATTGAAAGAGGGAATGTGGTCGGCAGGCGTGGCACCGACCATACCGCTCGCTGGCTGCTTAACACCACGTAATCGGCCTCGTCCAGCCAGTTCACCATGCTGGCGCGTTTGTCTTCGCTGTCCGGAAATGGCGCTGGCAGCGGGCCTAGGCTGACGCCGTCGTAGTAGTTTAAGTAGGGATCCAGCCCCTCGTAGCGCACCGGCAAGGGGTCATCCCAATTCTCATTGGCCAGGATGCTGGTGCCGGCACTGAATGCGCTCTCCGCGCTCGCCTCGGCCAACAGGCTATAGCTCGCGCCCGCCCGGATAGGCACATCTGGCAGGTCAAAGAGAGCCGCCTCGCGCTCCGGGCCCAGCTCAAGGTTGCGGCCAATGCGGCTCATCTCCTGGGCCGTGCCGGTGTCTATCAGGCTAACGGTCAGCGAATCTTGGCCAGAATTGCCATCGGCGGCCGCCTGATCGCTGAGGTAATTGAAGCGCACCCCGGTGACCCGGCCATCGGCCGGGGCGACGAAATTCAGGAACAGTGGCGGCTGGCCGGCCCCAAATTGATAGTGGCGCAACGGCAATTGCAACTGGCGCGCCTCGCCGCCGGCCGCGTACAGGAGCGTCGCGCCACTGGGCACGTTCTCCAGCATCCAGGCCGAGGCTGCAACGCGGGTGACCGGCCGGCGGTAAATGTCGCTGAAGGCGTGAGCCCAGGCCAGGGACGCCAGTATGACGATCAGGCTGGTCCCGGCCGCGACTAGGCGCGTGCTCCTGTTCCGGCCGGCCTTCTGCCACAATTCGACCAGCGCCCAGGCCGCCAGCAGGAGCAATAGCGGATAGATGGGCAGAAAGTAACGGATAGATTTGACCCAGCGGGTGGCCATGAACAGGAAATAAACGCCTGTCCAGGCCAAAGGGATAAGGTGGGCCATCGCGCCCGGCCGGCCGCGCAGTACTCGCCACAGCGCCCAGCCAAAGCCGAACCAGGCCATCAACCCGGCCGCAGGCCCCATGCCCCACAACACCAAGTTGGTCCAAGGCCAGAGAACGGGCGTCCGGCCGGTCCACTGCAAGGCCGGGGGGAAGGATGCATCCGGGCTTTGCTGGGCCTGGATCTCCTCCATGTTGGCCCGCCACTGGGGGTTTAGGCTAAATATGGACTTGAGCCGCAGCTCCAGCGGGCCGGGAGGCGGCCGCCCTTCGGCCGCGGCTGTGGCCTCGACAATGGCCGCGTCGGCGAAGGCGTAGGGCTGGGCCAGCCGAAAAGTGATCAGCGCGGCCAGCGCCGCCAGCAGCAGGCCTGTCAAAACGATTTGGCCATCGTCAACCCAGGCGCGGCTTCGCAAATGGCGCAGACTGCCGAACGCTTGGCCCTTGCCGGCCCGACCCGCCAGCCAGGCCAGCCCGGCGACCGGCGCCACCAGGGCCAGCGGCGCCATGTTGATGCGCGAAGCAGTTGCCAGGCCAAGGAACAGGCCAAACAGGAGCCACCAGCCAATTGCCCGCGCCGACTGGGATGCCGTCACGGCCGCGTAGACGGCAATTGTCGAAGCGGCCGCGGCCCAATTGTCCATCGTGAAAAAATGGGATTGCTGGATAGGCAGAACAGCCAGCGCCATGAGCAGCCCGCCCAGCAGGCCGACCGGGGTGCCGTAAAGTTGCCGCCCAATCAGGATAGTGAAGAGGATGGTGACCAGGTCAAGCGCGGCCGAAAGCCAGCGGCCGACCAGATGAATTCCATCATAGTTCACGTAGCGAAAGGCGCAGGTTGCCGCCGCCTCGCGGGGCCAGCACGCGTCCCAACCTTCGGCCACAAGCCGGGTGACCGTCATGGGGAAGTTGCCGTAGACGTAGAATGGTTTACCGACGTTGTAGGGATTTAAGGGCGACTTTGACGTGCTGAGATAGGTGGCAAAGTCGCTGGAGCGCAGTAGGCTGGCGACATCGGTCAAAAAGCGCTCGTCTGGGTGGAGGTGATAGGTAGCGTCCCAGTCCAGGCCGATGAAGCGGTAATAGCCACCCAGCAGAACGATGCCGCCCAAGGCCAGCCCAACGAGAAGGGCGCTCAACCAGCGGGCCGAGAGGACCCGGCCGGCGCGGGGCCGGCGGGCATCGGCCGGGGCTAACGCTTCGGGGCTGGGGCGGGCTTCAATTGTCATACTACCAGGCTGCCGGTCTCATCAGCGTGTACGGATCTCCACAAATGTACACGCCTTTGCTTAAGAATGCGTAACGATTAAGGCAGGGTATATTTTGGGTTGCGGCTGCAACAGACGGGCGGCCGCGGGCGACTGGTTCGCAAACAAGCTGCAATTCTAACCGGACAGGAACGAAACACAAGTTGCGCCCCAGCTTCGACATCTTGATCGTCGGCGGCGGCATTTTCGGCCTGCCGGCCGCCCTTGAGCTGAAAGCGCGCGGCCACCATGTGGCCTTGCTGGATCAGGGCCCGATCCCCCACCCGCTGGCTGCCTCAACCGACATTAGCAAGGTCGTGCGCATGGAGTATGGACGCGACGAGAGCTATATGCAGATGGGAGAAGTGGCACGGGCTGGCTGGCTGGCCTGGAATGAGCAATTTGGCCGAGCCCTGTATCACGAGGCTGGGGTGCTCATGTTGAGTCGGGCGCCGCTAGCGGCCGGCGGCTATGAGCACGAGAGCTACCAGATGCTTCTGCGGCGCGGACACCGGCCAGAGCGGCTCGATTCGGCCGAGATCGGACGCCGCTATCCGGCCTGGAACAACCATGTCTATGTTGACGGCTTTTTTCACGCCCTGGGAGGCTGGGTTGAGAGCGGCGAAGTTATCACGGCCCTGGCCCGGGAGGCCGGCCGGCGGGGGATCGCGCTCCTGCCTGGGCGCAAGGTAACGGCCTTGGCCGAAGTGCGCGGCCGGGTGGAAGGGGTGCGCTTAGAGGACGGCGAACGCGTTTCGGCCGGGCTGATCGTGGTGGCGGCCGGCACCTGGACCCAGCTGCTGGTGCCAGAACTGGCGCCCGTCATGCGCTCAATCGGGCAGCCGGTTTTCCATTTGCGGGCGCCCGGCCGGCCCCAAAGGCTGAACTTCGAGCCGCCGGCCTTTCCCGTATTTACGGCCGACGTCGCCAATACCGGCTGGTATGGCTTTCCCATCCATCCTAAGGAGAACGTCCTCAAGGTGTCCAACCACGGCCCTGGCCAGCGGCTACACCCGGAGCGCGACCCGCGCCTCGTGACGGCCGACGACGAGCAAGCCCTGCGCCGCTTCCTGGCTGAAACGTTTCCCAGCCTGGCAGCCGCGCCGCTGGTCCACACGCGCCGCTGCTTGTATTGCGACACGGCCGACGAGCATTTTTGGGTTGACCACCACCCAAATAGGCTTGGCCTGGTGGTGGCCTCTGGCGGCAGCGGCCACGCCTTTAAGTTTGGGCCGATCTTGGGCGGCCTGATTGCCGACGTGGTCGAGCGCCGGCCGAACCGCTTCGCTGCCAGGTTTCGCTGGCGAGACTTCGAGGTCCAGCCGGCCGGCGAGGAAGCGGCCCGCTGGCATGGCGACTGACCCTCCTAAGCCGGCTTGCGGGCGATGAATACAACCATCGTGCCCCGGCCGTCGGGCGCTTCCTCATAGAGCGGCCGCAGCCAACGCTCGACTGGACCGAGGCTGCTGCGCCAGGGCGCCAACACCCAATGGCCGGTCAGGGCATGCAAGACGGCCGAGGGTACCCCAAAAAGATGGCCCACTTCGAGCGCTCGCAGCGCGGCGGGCGAGAAATAGGCCTGCCAGTGTTCAATGTGGAAGCCGGCTTCGGTCAGTCGCCGCGCCCAACGACCGGCCGTGTCGGTGTGGGCGTGGCGCGCGATGCGATTAAAGCTGTGCCGATAGCGGGCTGCCAGGCCTTTCATGCCTAGGGCGTCAAGCAGCAGGCCGCCCCCCAGTTCCTGAGTAAAGCGGTCGCTGGGCACGGTGATCATCAGCCGGCCGGCCGGCCGCAGAACGCGCCATGCCTCAGCCAGCACTGGCTGCACGGCGGGGATGTGTTCCAACACCGAGTTGCTGATGACGCTGCCGAAGTGGCCGTTTGCGAAGGGCAGTCTGCCACCCCAGGCTTGAACCAGCCAGCGATGCGCCCCAGCCTGCTGCGCGGCCCGCAGCGGCCGGCGGCCAGGGTCAACGCCAGCCGCGAGCAGCCGATCAAAAGTGACCTGGGCGAACTGGCCATCCCCACAGCCCAGGTCAAGCACCGGTTCCGGCAGGTCTACTCGCTGGTAGAAGCGGCTCTCGACCGCCCTCAGCAGGGCGCGAAAGGCCGGCACGCATCCCAGGTGGCGCCAGAACAGGTCGTCACCGGCCGGACCGGACACGCCGCCTATCTTGAGGCCCGGCGATGGGTCCGGGCCACCGAGGCCACCCTAGAGCGCATCGCGCAGTTGGCGCAATTCGCGGTAGGCGCGTGGCTCCGCCTCCCGCCGCACGGCGTACCCCTCGCCCAGGAGTTCGCGAAACAAGCGGAGGTACTCAGTCGCCGTTTCCTGCGGGCTGAAAGCGCGCGCGACGGCCTCAGGTGAGCCGCGGTAATCTACCGGCCTGGAAAGCACGCGCACCACGGCCGCGGCCAATGCGGCCGGCGCACCGGGTGGCACGATCTCGCCCATGCCGGTCAGCCGCACTGGCTGGCGCACCCCGGGCAGGTCCGAAGCCACCACTGGGACGCCATTCATCATGGCCTCAACCTGTACAAGGCCAAAGGTTTCGGTGCTATTCAGGCTGCACAAGACGAGGCAATCCAGGTTGCGATAGAAGGCTGTCAATTGGGAGCCGTGCAGCGCGCCAAGCGGCCGGTAATGCTCGCCGGCGCTCTCAATCAATGGTCGAATGAACCCAGCGTAGGCCGCTTCGCCCAATGCCTCTGGGCTGGCGTGCAGGATGCGCGCTTCGGGGAAATCCTGAAGGATCTGCGGCAGGGCGCTCAGCAAGACCTCGATCCCCTTTTCGGCCGCCAGGCGGGCTGAAATGCCGATGACACGCTTTCCGACCAGGTCGTGCTTTTGGCGGAACTGTTCCACTTCGGCCGCTGAAGCCGCCGCCAGCTCGACCGGGGGTGGCACGAGGCGCAACTTGCCGCCGATGAACCGCGACAGGAAAGGCGAATGGCTGGCAAAGTCCTGCGTGTAGGCCACAACGACGTCCGCCAGAGCGCCGGCCGCGCGGTTCATGGCGCCAATTACGCCTTCAGCCAGGCGATTTACGCCGCCCGGCGGCAACTGGATATCCGAGTGGTATGACAGGACAACCGGTTTGCCCAGGAGCCGGCCGCGCAGGGCCACGCCTGGGGCGTCAAATTGGGGTAAGTGTAGCTGGACGATGTCGGCCGCCCGCACCAGGCGCCAGGCGCGCGGGCCAAAGGTGGGCATGATGACCCCCTTATTGACGCGAGCCAGGACCGGCACGCGAACGACCTGCACCCCGTCGCGCACTTCAACGCCCGGCAAGTTGCGCTCATATTGTGACGTTAGAACAATGACTTCGTGACCCTCGGCGGCCAGTTCGCGGCTCAGGCGCTCGGCGTAAATCGTCAGTCCGCTGATGTGCGGCCGGTAATAGGTCAGGACTTGGAGGATTTTCATAACTGGCGCCGCGCTAGGCGGCATGATTCAAGAATCGGTTCGGGAAAGCATAGGCAACCATAGCACCTCAGCGCGTGCCGCCCGCCACCAGGTTGCGCGTGGTCAGCAACACGCTGCCCAGCGTCTCCCGGCTGCGATTAATGCCAATGGCGCCAAAGAGCCCAAAGACCAGGTAATTCATCGCGTGCCATAGAAAAGCAAAGCTTGCCGACTGGCCTTCCGGCAAGCGAAGAATAACTGCCAGCGCAAAGATCACGCTGGCCTCAAAGACCCCTACTTGGCCTGGCGAGGAAGGCGCCGATACGCCAAAGGCTGCCATGCAGACGACGAATGCGGCCGCCAGCAACGATGCGTGTAGGTCGACAGCCTGCAACGCCCATTGATAGCCCAGAATTATCGGAAGCCAGACGAGGACGCTGAGCAACACAAGCACAAGACTATCCAGGGGCCGCGTCAGGCTGTCAAGTCCGACCAAAAGTTCGTCAAGCCGCGCAAGCCAGCGCGCGCTGTTAAGCCGCGGCAGGCGCTCCAGGATTCGGCCGGCGATCGCCCGCAACCACTCCCGCCTGTTGGCCGTCACCATGAGCGTCAACAGGCCCGCGGCCGCCAACAGCCCCAACAGGCGCACGGCCGCCCGCACCTCGCCCGGCAGCGCCGGCACGGCCAGGAGAGTGAAGGGGAAGAGCGCGATGATGAAGAGGAGGTCGAGCAGGCGCTCCACGAGGATGGTTGCCAGCCCCTGAGGCACGCTTACCGGCGGCCGGTTGCCAATTAGAATTGCGCGGGCCACATCGCCCAACCTAAAGGGCAAGATATTCATAAGCAAGTAACCGATATTCTGGACGTGAAACACCCGGCCGAACGGGATGCGCTGGCCGGCCCGGCCGCCGCGGTTGAGCAGGAAGCGCCAGCGGACGGCTCGCAGTAGCAAGAAAGCCAGCAAGGAGATTGCTGCCAACAGGAGAAAGTCGTAGCGAGCTTGGCGCAGGGCAGACAGAATCTCGGCCGGCGGGATAAAGAGGAAGATGGCTGCCAGACTGGCTAAGCTGATCAGGATGCCCAGCCAAAAATGCAGCCGGCGGCCGGGAGATTGCTCCATTGCCGGCCGATTATAGCGCCTTGGCAATTCGGCCGAAAGCGGCGTATTATGCCCTGTCCGGCTCCGCTCATGCGCAACGCTCCTTGGCCCGTCTCTTTTGCGGCCTTCTTGTTCCGTACGCTAACCTTACTGCTCTTTTGCTGGTCAATCGCCGCCTGCGCGAACCTGCCGGCCGCAGGACTTTGGCCGGAGCGGCCAACGCTGGTGCCAACGGCAGTTCCCCAGCCCAACATGACCGCGAGGCCGACGGTGTCTCACTCGCGCCCGTCCGAAGCGGCCCTTGCGATTCCCACGGAGGCAGCAGTCCGGCCGACGGCTACCCTGGCCGCATCGCCAGCCCATTCCCCAGTCAAGCGCCCAGCCACGCCGCCAACTCCTGTGCCCAGCCCGACGCCCAAGGCGCCTCCGACGGCCACTCCTGCTCCCAGCCCGACGCTGACGGCACCGCCGCCAACTCCTGTGCCCAGCCCGACGCTAGCGCCGACGGCCGCCCCGGAATGGCCACCGTACCCGACCTTGCCCGACGTGCTCTGGCCGGCGCCGACGGCGCACCCGTATCCGCCGGCCGAGGAGCCGCGCCAGGGGGTAGCGGCCGCCTTTGGCGAGGGCGACCTGAGCGCCTTTGGCCAGTGGTCGTATAGCTGGACGGCCTACGTGCCGCCCGTGCCTGGCCCGGCCGAGCATGTTCCTATGCTCGTCGGCTGGCTGCGCAACGGCCTGCCACGCGCCGAAATCATTCGCGAGATGGATGCCCGGGCCGAGCACAATTATTGGCTCGTCTTCAACGAATGTGAGCATCAGCACCAATGCAACGCATCGCCGCAGGAGGCGGCCGCCTTCTATCACGACGTGGTGGTTGAAACGATCTACGTGCAGGGCGCCGACCCCGACGCCCAGCTGATAGTTGGCGGCGTGAACGCCCATGAGTGCGGCATCAACTGGCTGCGGGACTTTGTGGCCGCCTATGAGAGTCGTTATGGTCCTTTACCCAGGGCCGGCTGGCATTTCCACCTTTATCCCGATATCCGGCCGAGCGGCTGGCCGGGCAACTGTGACACAGATTGGGTCTTCGACGATCACATGATGCCGTCGCCAGCGGCCGCGTTCGAACTCTGGCGTCAGCACGCGACGAACGCGTTGGCGTTCGTGCAGTCGGTCGGCGCGGCCGAGGACGAAGTCTGGTTCACCGAAATGGGCTGCATCAACGCTGGCGGCCACCAGCAGCCGGGCCCAGTTTGTAACGATGACGGCTTCATGGCCGACTACGCCGGTAGGGTGCTTGCCTGGCTGAATGACGAGGGGCGTTGGGTGGATCGCTACGCCTGGTACACCAATTGGGACCAGGGCTATTGGCATTTCACCCGCCTGCTCGAATCAGCCGGGCCAGAGTGGAAATTTAGCAGCCTGGGCTGGTTCTACGCCCAGGTGAGGCCGGCCGCGGCCGTGCCCCGGCCCTAGAGGTCCGATCCTCGATGAAGGGGACAGCGGCGCGGTCTGCGGCCGCCGCGGCTGCATGCTATAATGCTGCCAGCTTCCGGCGCTTTCCCGCAATGGGGCGCCGGCCAGCCAATTTGACAGACCCTAGAAGGAGCGCCAGTTGAATCTGCACGAATATCAGGCCAAGCGCCTGTTTGCTCAACACGGCCTGCCCATCCCGGCCGGGAAGGTGGCCTCTAGCCCGGATGAAGCCCGCGACATAGCCCGCGAGCTGGGCGGGAGGGTGGTCGTCAAGAGCCAGGTTCTGACCGGAGGCCGGGGCAAGTCGGGTGGCATCAAGTTGGCCGACAGTCCCGATCAGGCCGAGCAGATCGCCGCCCAAATCTTGGGCATGAGCATCAAGGGCTTCAAGGTGCGCAAGGTCCTGATCGATAAAGCGGTCAACATCCGTGACGAGATCTATCTCGCGGTCCTGATCGATCGCGGCCGACGCCTGCCCATGATCATGGCGTCGGCGGCCGGAGGCATGGACATCGAGCAAGTGGCGGCCGAGACGCCGGAAAGGATTCACCGGATATACATTGATCCCCTCATAGGCCTGCGCGCCTACCAGACCACCGACCTGGCGGTCAACCTGAATTTGCCGGCCGAGCTTTGGCGCGACTTTCACTCCATTGCAGAGGGGCTGTACGCGGTCTTTCAGGCCACAGATGCATCGTTGGCCGAGGTAAATCCGCTGGTGGTCACAGATGCCGGCAAGCTGTTGGCCCTTGACGGCAAGCTATCAATTGACGACAACGCCCTTTTTCGCCTGCCAGAGTTGGCCGAGATGCGCGACGTGGACGAAGAGACGCCGGCCGAGCGCGAGGCCCGGCGCAACGGCCTGAGTTATATTGAGCTGGATGGCAACATAGGCTGTATGGTGAATGGGGCCGGCCTGGCGATGGCGACTATGGACGTTATCAAGCTGTTTGGCGGGGAGCCGGCCAACTTTCTGGACATCGGTGGCGGGGCCACGCCGGAAAGCGTGGCGGCCGCTCTGCGCATTATACTGGGCGACCCCAACGTGCACGCTATCCTCTTCAACGTCTTTGGGGGCATCGTCCGCGGCGACGACGTGGCCAACGGCATCATCGAAGCGCTGAACCAGGTGCCTACCAAAGTGCCCATGGTGGTGCGCCTGCTAGGCACAAACGCCGACGAGGGCTTGCGCATCCTGGCGGAAGCCAATATGCAGACGGCCAAGACGCTGACAGGCGCGGCCCAAAAGGCAGTCGCCGCGGCCGAAACATACCTGGCGGAGGCAATCGGCGCATGAGCATCTTGATCGGCCGCCACACGCGACTGATGGTCCACGGAATTACCGGCCGCCAGGGCATGTTCCACACCCAGAAAATGCTTGACTATGGCACCCAAGTTGTAGCCGGCGTTACCCCTGGCAAGGGCGGCCAATGGGTGTACGGCGTGCCGGTATTTGACACGGCTCAGCGGGCTGTGGAAGCGGCCAGCGCAAATTGCTCCATGATTTCCGTGCCGGCCCGCTTTGCGCCCGACTCAATCTATGAAGCGGCCGACGCAGGCGTGCCCCTAATCGTTTGCCTGACCGAGGGCATTCCAGTCCAGGACATGCTGGAAGTGCGTGCTTACCTGGATCGCAAGCAGGTTCGGCTCATTGGCCCCAATTGCCCAGGCCTGATCACGCCTGGTGAGGCCAAAGTCGGCATCATTCCTGGCTCGATTGTCGAGCAGGGCGACGTGGGCGTCGTTTCGCGGAGCGGCACGCTAACTTACGAGGTGGTCTACGCCCTTAGCGAGCAGGGCATCGGCCAAACAAGTTGCGTGGGCATTGGCGGCGACCCCATTCACGGTACCGGCTTTATTGACATCTTGCGTATGTTCGAGGACGACCCCCAAACGGAGCGGGTGGTGCTCATCGGCGAAATCGGCGGTGCTGAGGAACAATTGGCGGCCGCCTACATCTCCCAGTCCATGACCAAGCCGGTGGTGGCCTTCATTGCCGGCCGAACCGCGCCTCCCGGCCGGCGCATGGGCCACGCAGGCGCCATTGTTGAGGGCGCCGCCGGCACGGCCGAGGCTAAGATCGAGGCGCTGGAGGCGGCCGGTGCGCGCGTGGCCAAACACCCGGAGCAAGTCGCTGAGCTGATCTAGAAAATGCGCGTCATTAGCGGCAAGGCCAAGGGCCACCGCCTCAAGCGTGTGCCGGGAGACAGCACCCGGCCGATCACCGACCGAGTCAAGGAAAACTTGTTCAACATCCTGGGCGACTGGGTCGTCGGCACGCGCTGGCTTGAGTTGTTCGCCGGCACCGGCCAGGTGGGAATCGAGGCCCTCAGCCGGGGAGCTAGCCAGGTCGTCTTTGTCGAGCGAGCCGAGGCGGCCGTGCGCACGATTGGGGCCAACCTTAGCATCACACACCTGGCCGAGGCGGCCGCCGTGCAGCGCGCCGATGCCTTCAAATATCTGGAGCACTTTGCCGGCCGGCCTTTCGACGTCATCTACGTCGCGCCGCCGCAGTATCAGGGCCTGGGGCTCAAAACTCTCGCTTTATTAGACGCGGAGCCAGGCCGATTCCTGGAGGAGAACGGGATGATCGTCGTCCAAATTGACCCCAAGGAATTTGAGGCCCGCGACTGGAATCGGTTGGGGCTGTTCGACCGGCGTAAGTACGGCCGGACGTTGCTCTGCTTTTACGAAGCCGGCGAGCCAAGTTCCAGCGCGATGGCGCACTCAGCCAGCGGCTCACCCTGAGCGTCCCGGGCAACCAGGCGGACGACGTAGTCGCCGAAAAGCCAGCCACTGAAATCGGCCGTGCCCAGGATGGCGTTCTCGACCTGCCCTCCATCGCCGCTGTCGAAGAGCGAGCGCCAGGCGCCCTCGGTGTGCGGACCTTGCGTCTCCAGGTTGTAGCTGGATTGCCCCTCGATGGCCGCCGTGCCGAAGAACGTGACCCGGCCGGAGGCGGTCACGCCGCTTGGCGGCGAGGTAATGGCCAGGAGCGGCCCGCATTCGCCCAACGCGGCTGGCGGCGTGCCTACCGAATCTGGCTCATCCTCCCCGGCCGGAGCCGGGTTACTGGCCTCAGTTTCGGCTGGGGCAGCGGCCGGTTGGCCTTGCAGGGTGACCGTTGGCGCCACCTCCAGTGTGGCCTGGCCGGTTGTAGCTGGTGGCTGGGTCGTCTCCCCCGGCGCAAGCGAAGGCCGGGGCGTCAAAAACGGGTTGGGTGTTGGGGTAGGCCGGCTGAGCAGGTCGGCCGGCAGGCCGGGCGCCACCCGGAAGTTAAGGTAAAGGACGGCCGTGGCCAGCGCCAAAAAGAAGGTAACGAAGGCTAGCGAGCTTCGCAGCAGGCGCTGGCCGCGTTCGCGCTCTAGGCCGAATACGGCTCCCCGCAGCCGGCGTCTAGCCTGGGCCAGCTGGCTGGCATACCAGATGGCGCCCAGGAAACAGATGATGTACAGCCAGACGTCATTGCGGATGAGAAAGACGTAGATGCGGTCCATTCATCCGGGCGTCAGCTATCTGGCTGTCCCGATACATCCTCCAATAATTGGGTGTAGACCTGGGTGGTAGAGATGTTGGCGTGGCCCAAGAGCTGCTGAACCTCGCGCAAATCGGCGCCACTGTTCAGCTTATTGGCGGCGAAACTGTGCCGCAGCGTGTGGGGCGTCACCTTGCCAGCCAGGCCGGCCTCCTCGGCGTAAGCCTTTATGATGAGCCACAATCCTTGGCGTGTCAACTGCTCGCCACGATGGTTCAGAAAGAGCGCCTTTTCGCCCTTGTTGCGCACCAAATACGGCCGGCCCAAATCAAGGTAGTTGCGCACCATACGCCCTGTCTGGCGGTCGAACGGCAGCTCGCGCTGTGGGTCGTCCCTGGTAGGCACGAGCGCTAAGTTAGCCTCCAGGTCCAGGTCAGACAGCCTAAGGGCGACCGCCTCGCTGACCCGCATTCCGGTTGCGTAAAGCAAGTGGAGCAGGGCAGAGTCGCGGTAGCTCTTAGCTGAGGTGCGCCCGGCCGGGGCAGCCAGCAGCCGTTCGATGTCCTCGTCTGCCAGCGTATGGGGCAGCTGCTTCTTGACGCGCGGAGACTCTACGTCGGCCGTGATGTCCTGGCTGACCGCGCCGCGGGCCAACAGGAAGTGAAAGTAGGACTTAATAGCGGCCAGTTTGCGGGCCACTGAAGAGGCGGCGTAGGCTTGCTCTTGCAGCCAGTCAACGTAGGCGGCCACAATGCGGGAAGACACCTCTTCCCAGGCTGCCAGCCGGGGCTCCCGCGCCCTCAACCACGCCAGGAATTGTCCGAGGTCATTCCGGTAGGCGGCCGTCGTATTGTCTGAATAATGGCGTTGGGTTGCCAAAAACTCCAGAAAGGCGGCCAGTTGTTCATCCATACCTTGACTCAGGCGGCGCAGGTGCGCGAGGGAAAATTGCGTGTAGTGAAACTTCGCGACGTCGTGTGAATTATTTATGTCACTAAGAACAGTGGGCATTATAGCAGCACTTTTCATAAGATCAATCGCTCAAGGTGCGCCGCGGATAAAAGAAGCGTAAAAAAGAGCTGCCGGCCGGCGCGAGGCTGGTCTCACTACTATCCGAAAAATGCACTCGACCTCAGCCTGCCTCAGAAATCAGTGACACGTCATGGTCTAAAGGCCGAATCTAAGGCCGGCCCTACCGCCACCGGCCCGATGTGGTATCATCGGCCGCCCTAGCAATCTAGACTTCAGGAGGCACCCACGTTGAGCGAGCGCGTCATAATTGCCGGCGCTGCCGGTCGCGATTTTCACGATTTCAACACCGTCTTTCGACGGGACGACCATTACCAGGTCGCCGCTTTCACCGCCACTCAGATCCCCAACATCGAAGGGCGCACCTATCCGGCCGAGCTCGCTGGGCCGCTCTATCCGGAGGGCATCCCCATTTATCCTGAGGCCGAGCTGGCCGCCCTGATCCGCAGCCAGAAGGTTAATCAAGTCATTTTTTCCTATTCCGACGTCTCGCATGAGTACGTTATGCACCTCGCCTCGGCCGTGCTGGCGGCTGGGGCCGACTTCCGGCTGCTTGGTCCAGAGCGAACCATGCTAACGGCCGACAAGCCGGTGGTCGCCGTCTGCGCCGTGCGCACCGGCTCCGGCAAGAGCCAGACGTCTCGGCGCGTGGTAGCCGCCCTACAAGAACTCGGCTACCAGCGCGTGGTCGCCGTCCGCCACCCGATGCCTTACGGCAATTTAGCCGACCAGGCTGTGCAGCGCTTCGCCAGCAATGAGGACATGGATCGCGCCGATTGCACCATTGAGGAGCGCGAAGAGTTCGAGCCCTACATTGATATGAGTGCTGTGATTTACGCTGGTGTTGATTACCAGAGCATCTTAGAGAGGGTCGAAGCGGAGGCCGACATCATCGTTTGGGATGGCGGCAATAACGACCTGCCTTTCTTCCGGCCCGACCTGCACATCGTGGTGACTGATCCACACCGGCCGGGTCACGAGTTGCGCTATCACCCTGGCGAAGCCAACCTGCGCATGGCTGATGTGGTGGTGGTCAACAAGGTGGACACGGCCGACCAGGCCAACATCCTCCAGGTGATTCAGAATATTCACCAGGTGAACCGGGGCGCAACAGTCATCCGGGCTGCCTCGCCAATATACGTGGATGACCCGGCCCAGATCCGAGGCCGGCGCGTGCTGGTGGTCGAGGACGGCCCCACCCTGACCCACGGCGAGATGGCCTACGGGGCTGGAGTGGTGGCAGCCCGCACGTTCGACGCGGCCGAGGTGATCGATCCCCGGCCGTACGCCGACGGCAGCATCGCCGCGACCTACGAGAAGTACCCGACCACCGGGCCGGTGCTGCCAGCTATGGGTTACGGCAATGGCCAGATGCGCGAGCTGGAAGCGACGATCAATAGAGCGCCGGCTGAGCTTGTCTTGATTGCTACGCCCATAGATCTCGGCCGGCTGGTGGACATAAAGGCCCCTTACCAGCGGGTCCGTTACCAGTTGCAGGAGATTGGCCGGCCGACCCTGGCGGATATCCTGGCCGAGCGCTTCGGCCGGGCCTGAGCCATACGCTAGCGCCTGGAGAGATTAAATCATTCAGACGGAATCAAGGAGCCGGAGTGGGGGAGGATTCTGTCAGGACGGCAAAGCGCAGGGCCCAGCCGGGTGACGCGGCCACGAAGCTTCCCTGGCCGTCAGTCTGCAAGGCCACGAACCAGATGTAGTCGCCAGGACCCAGCGGCAGGCTGGCCAGAGGCCGGTTGAGCTGGTACACGCCGCTGTCGCTTGAGGCGCGCGTGACGCCCCACTGCAC
>JBOGUG010000122.1:0-1317 GCA_050696115.1 Promineifilaceae bacterium (SeqCode)
TAAGTCATGCTCGTCTGCCAATTCCGACACTTCCCCGACGAAGCGATTATATCCCCGCCAGCGGCCGGTTTCAAGCGCGGGCGAGGCCGGCCGGGATATCGGGATCATTGATTGACCTCCCGGCAGAGTGAAAGCTGAGCGGGCTTTGATGGGCGGCCGGGGCTCGTTGCCCGGCCTGGCCCGGCCTGCTATGATGCGCCGCCGGCCGGCTGGCGGCCGGCCCAGCCCTCGCTGGCCGTGCTGGCGGCCCCAGGCGCGTCAGACGCCCGGCCGAGCCTATCCACCGGAGGAACGAAACGTAGCTACCCTGCTGGCTAAGAACGCGCGCGTCCTGGTAACGATGGACGACGCCCGGCGCGAGATCGCCGGCGGCGGCCTGTTCGCCCGCTCTGGCGTCATCGAACAGGTTGGGCCATCGGCCGAGTTGCCGGCCGCGGCCGACACCGTCCTCGACCTCGCCGGCCATATTGTGCTGCCGGGGCTGGTGAACAGCCATCACCACCTGTACCAGACGCTGACGCGGGCGCTGGTGCCGGATGCCGATCTGTTCAGCTGGCTCAAAACGCTCTACCCCATCTGGGCCAACCTGACGGACGAAGGCGTCTACGTCAGCACGCTGGTCGGCTTGGCGGAGCTGATGCTCAGCGGCTGCACGACCAGCAGCGACCACCTGTACATTTTCCCCAACGACTGCACGCTCGACGCCCAGATCCGGGCGGCCGGCGAGATCGGGCTGCGCTTCCACGCGGCCCGCGGCTCGATGTCGCTGGGCGAAAGCCAGGGCGGCCTGCCGCCCGACGGGCTGACGGAGCCGGAGGCCGCCATCCTGGCCGACAGCCAGCGGCTGATGGAGAGCTACCACGACCCCGGCCGACACGCCATGCTGCGCATCGTGCTGGCGCCCTGTTCCCCCTTTTCGGTCTCGCCCGGCCTGATGCGCGAGACGGCCGAGCTGGCCCGCGCCGGCGGGGTGCGGCTGCACACCCACCTGGCCGAGAGCCTGGACGAAGAGGAATTTTGCCTGGCGCGCTTCGGCCGGCGGCCGGTGGCCTACATCGAGTCGCTGGGCTGGACAGGCCCGGACGTCTGGCACGCCCACTGCGTCCACATGAGCCCGGCCGAGATCGCCGCCTTCGCCGCCAGCGCCACCGGCGTGGCCCACTGCCCCAGCAGCAATATGCTGCTGGCCAGCGGCATCGCCCCGCTGCCGGCCTGGCTGGCGGCCGGCGTGCCGGCCGGCCTGGGCGTTGACGGCTCGGCCTCGAACGACAGCAACGACCTACTGGGCGAGGCGCGCCAGGCGATGCTGTTGCAGAA
>JBOGUG010000123.1:0-21706 GCA_050696115.1 Promineifilaceae bacterium (SeqCode)
GTATGGCAGCGGGTTAAAGGATACCAGCGCCGCCACCTGCGGCCGGCGCGCCAGCCGGATGCAGGCCCAAAGCGCCCTCAGCAGCCGCACGGTCAAGAGCGGCGAGGCGACCGAAACATGCGCCACCTTGGGCAGATCGGCCCGTGCGAGCGGGCCCGGCCGCACGACCCAGACCCGCTCTACGCCGGGCTGCAAGGCCAGGGGCGCCACGTAATGGTCGGCGATGGCCCCTAACGACAGACAACACACGATCTCCAAGCTGCTATGCCTCGACCACCCTGTGCTGCCCGCTCGCGGCCAGCCGGCTAATTAGCAGTTGATAGGCGGCCGCGACGCGATCCAGGCGGTGGTGGCTTAGGATGCTGTGGCTTGCGGCGCGCCCCAGGCTGGAGCGAAGTTCCGGCGACGAGGCCAGCCGGTTGAGTGCCCGCCGCAGCCCATCCGGGTCGCCAGGTTCAATCAGCAGCCCGTTTCGCCCGTGCTGGATCACATCCTCGCTGCCGCTCACGCGGGTGCTGATCACCGGCAGCCCGGCTGCCATGGCCTCCAACAGCGAATTTGAAAGGCCCTCGTAGTGGGATGAGAGGACAAAGATGTCGGCCGCGCGCAAGTATTCGTCAACATCATCTACCATCCCAGAGAATGTGACCGAGCTGTCAATGCTGAGGTAAAGCACCTGTTCTTGCAGGGCGGATCGCAGTGGCCCGTCCCCGACCAAGAGCAGCCGGCCGTTGGGCCAATCAGCAGCAAATAAGCTCCAGGCCTGCAGCAGCAATTCCAGTCCCTTGGGCGCTGCCAGCCGGCCCACAAAGACTACCAGTAATTCGTCTCGCCTGAACCCGAGTCGCATGCGTGCTTCGACTGCACCGTCCCGGTACTGCCCGACGGTTCTGACGCCGTTTGGGATCACATGCGCCTTGCCGGCCGGGAAGCCGGCTGCCAGGAGGCCTTGCCGGACAGCCTCGCTGACCGCCACGGCCGCATCGCAGCCGTTCCGCACCACAGCGACCAAAAGCCGGCCGGCCGGCAAGCGCCGCAACTGGCCTAGATCGGTACCCTCACCGGCCGAAGCGACGCGAGTAATAAACGCCTGCCCGGTGAGTCGGGTGACCAGGGCTGCCGCCACGCTGACAAGTTGGGTTTGGAATGTGACGACTGTATCGAAATCTGCCCGGCGGCCGAAAAGAAACAACGCTGCCGACAGGAGGAAGGCCAGTTCATGCAGCACCGGAGCGTACGGGCCCACAAATAGCCGGTGTACTACCACGCCGTCCATAGTCTCGACTCGGGCAGCGTCCGCATAGCGGCCGGTGGCGATAGTCACCTCGCAGCCTTGCCGCCGGAGCTCGCCGGCCAGCAGCAGTAATTGCCGCTCCGCGCCGCCCACGGCCGGGTAGAAGTGACGAATGAAGAAGAGGACGCTCGGCCGAGGCCGGATCATCGTGTCACGCCAGCGGCCGATAGGCCCGCCACCATAGTTCAAGCACGATTAAAGTCCAGATGATCGCTTGGAGATTTGCGCGGTCGGACTGGTGCCATGCCAGCAACTTTGCTACCCCCTTAGGTTGCCACAGCCCACGTCTAAGCGTCTCATCGTCAAGCAAGATTTCAGCCGCAAAGTCGGCAAGCTGACCCCGAAACCAGCGGTTAAGCGGGACGCCAAAGCCCATCTTGTCGCGCCGAAGCACGCTCTCAGGCAGGATGCCCCGCATTGCCGCCTTGAGCAAGAGCTTGCCATCTCCGTTTCGCTGGCGCAATTCGGGCGGGACGCGCGCCATGAGTTCTAGGAAACGGTAGTCTAGCAACGGGCAGCGGACTTCCAGCGACACAGCCATGCTGGTGCGATCCACCTTGGTTAGAATGTCCTCGGGCAGGTAGACCTGAACATCCACATACTGCATCCGCGACAGCGGATCTAAGTGATGGGCGGCAGCCATGCCCCTAGCAATTACGGAATGCCCGTTATGGCTCAAAGTCGCGCTAGCTTCGGCCGTCATTAGGCCTTCAAGCAGATGGCGTTGAGTCGACCGCATAATGTCGGCGTAGCGATCGGCAAATGGCTGCATCAATCGCTGAGCCATTCGCTGTCCCTTTTGGGTGAAGCGTCCCATTGCTGCTGTCGGCGGGCCGAGGATCGCCTGACGGAGGCCTATTGGAATCCAGTCAAGTTGGTGCAAGCTGAGCGCCAGCCTGTAGCGGCCGTAGCCGGCCAGCGCCTCATCCCCTCCGTCGCCAGACAAGCAAACAGTGACCCAATCGCGAGCCATTTTGCTCACATAGTATGTGGGCACGGCACTTGAGTCGCCAAACGGTTCGTCGAAAATGCCAACGAGCCTGGGCAGCAGCTCTCTCAAATCTTCCGGCTCGACAATCAATTCATGGTGGTCCGTGTCACAGCGCTGTGCCACCTCGCGAGCATGGGGCAACTCATTGAAGGCAGGCTCGCTGAAGCCGATCGAGAACGTTTTGACTGGCATGTTGCTCAATTGGGCCATGGTTGCAACTACGCTACTTGAATCGACTCCGCCACTGAGAAAGGCTCCAAGCGGCACGTCGCTCATCAACCGCTCTCCAACCACCACCGGTAGCAGGGCTCGAACCTCGCTTATCCATGTCTCCATTGGCTGGCGCACCGGCTCCTGGAAGGCGGGCAGCAAATCCCAATAGCGCTCGAGCTTCAGTTCGCCAGACTCTACCACCAGCAGATGGCCCGGTTGAAGTTTCTGGACGAATTCAAATATTGTGCGCGGAGAGACGACGTAGCCCAGCGCCAGATACTGCGCCAGCGCGGCGTGGTCAAGCTGGCGCGGCAGGTGCTGATCCAGCAGCAAAGCTTTAAGCTCGGAGGCAAAAGCCAGCCGCCCGTTGTAATGGGCGTAGTACAAGGGCTTCTTGCCCACTCTATCTCGCGCTAACACCAGCCGACGACGGCGGCTGTCCCAAATCGCCATGCCGAACATGCCGTTGAGCGAACGGAGGAAATTCAATCCCTCATCTTCATAAAGATGAATGACGACCTCGGTATCGCTCTGCGAGCGGAACTGATGGCCCTGGCTCACCAGGCGTCTTCGAAGTTCGCGAAAGTTGTAAATCTCGCCATTGAAGACGATCCAGATCGTGCCGTCTTCGTTCGACATCGGCTGGTTGCCCTGTGGGCTGAGGTCAATGATAGCCAGCCGGCGAAAGCCAAGCGCCACCCGATTATCTTCATCCTCGTAGATGCCTTGAGCGTCTGGCCCCCGATGCGACAGTCTTTCGGTCATTATCCTGATGGACGGCGGATTGCCCCCGGCCGGAGGCCCGAACTGCCATGTTCCGCAAATGCCGCACATTCAGTCCATTGCTCCAAGCTGTGGTTGCCGACCGGTCTGGACCAGCTCTGGATGATGCGAGAACAGGTAGATCGTGTTCCCGCCTTCTGCGGCCGGCTCAAGCCGATCAAGGACAAAGCCAAGCGGCCGAACGAAGCTGATTACTTCATTGTGATCGGCTTCTTCATACGGCAATCCGCCCAACCAGTCCACGATGTCGTGGTAGGTATCCATCCCTCGGCCTACGCGGCGGTTCCACCGTAAGGGATTAGTCAGGTGTTTGAAATCCAGCCTCAATAAGGCTCTACTTGAATTGGCTCCCTGGCGCAGTATCGATCGTAGTATGAGTCGCCGCTCCAACAGCCAACGTTTGCTGGAGCCGCCGGCGTTATAGCTTCGCTTAAGCGCCAAGATCTGCTCGTACCGCGGCCCGCTCGCATAGAGGCCAATCCATAATCTTCCGCCCTCAGCCACCAGGCCGAGCGTCTTGCCAAGCGCTTCCCACATAGCGCCCGTGTGGTGGAGGACACCCCAAGAGTAGACGATTTCGTAGCCATCTGGCTTGAGCCGGCCCGGTAGCCCTGCATCCAATATGGAGGCCTCGAGCACCTGCCAGTTTGCCGGACGGCCCGCCTCCGTCCAGACGCTACGAGTGGCTTCCACGCTTGCCGAATCTACATCTAGTGAATGTATGCTTTCGGCTCCCAACTGCCAGAAGGCAAGCGAATGAATGCCAGAACCAGATCCCACATCCAGCACGGAACGGCCCTCAATCGCCCCGCGCCCGAGCCAGTGCAGAACATCGGCTTGCGCCAGGCCCACTGCCTCATCGTCGGCCGCTCGCAAATACGCTTGCCAGTTCTTGCCAAAGCTAAAGGTTATTTCGCTCATGCGATCCTTTTTACCCGTTTGGCCCTGAGCCATTAGCAGTCTGGCGTGTTGCGCGCAGTCCGACTCGCGAATGTTGATCTATGGCCTCCTCATAGAAACTAATCAACTTGGGCACAACGACCTCTGGTCGCAGGGGCTCCAAGCGTCTACGCGCCTGGCGGCCAATCTCAGCCACTTCGGCCGAGCTCAGACTTAGTACATGTTCTATTACGGGCAGCAGCTCGGCGGCCGAGCCAGGTTGGATGATGAATCCAGAGCGTCCATCTTCAATAAGTTCGTCCAGACTGGTGCCGCTGGTGCCAATCACCACCCGGCCGAGAGCCATCGCCTCGATGCAAGTGTTGGGTAAGTTGTCCACGCGAGACGGCAGGATCACCGCATGGGCGTTGGCAACAATTGGGATGAGCTGTGCCTGGGACAATTTACCCAAGTAGACGACGCGGTCAGAATGCTCGCCAGCGGACCTAATCACCATTTGGCTGGCTGGCCCACTGCGGTAGACAACTTCACTACCACACAGTACGAGTTGGAGATTTGGATGTGCTTCCAGAATCGGCCTGGCCGCCTGTGCGACGATATCAATTCCTTTGGCGAGCGTCAGTCGGCCAAAATGCAGCAGGTAGAGCTTGCCGGCCAGGCAGCGTTGATATAAGTCGGGGTCAACATCACCGAGCGTCAACGCCATCGGCGAGCGTATTACGTTTACATCCCGGTTCAGTTCCTTGCTCACATAATCGGCAACCACCTGGCTGGGAGCGAAAATCGTATCGGCTCGACAGATGGCCCGTCGCTCCCAGAATTTCTCCTGCCAGATGTACAGGGGGGTAATGTGACTGAAGTCGCCGGCCGCGTGCCACATTGCTGCATAGCTTGAGAGTCTGCAAACAGTCGGCCGATTGGTCGGGAGGAAAAGGCCGACGCCTGCCGAAGATGCATAATGGAGGATGTCGAACCGCGCCCGTGAGTCCAGCTCTAGAACGACTTGGCGAACGGCAAGGGCCCGTTTCAAGATTGTCATGCTTCGGCCAAACACTTTGGCGGTGGCATGATTGGCGAATTTAAGCGGCGCCCGCAGCCGGCTATCGGCCACAACCACCTGGACACCTTGGTCACGCAGGTTGGCGCTCGCGCTGCCGGAAACCACAACTGTTGGCGCGTGTCCGGCTTCAATCAGCGCTCGACTGAGTCGCTGAACGTAGCTTCCAAGGCCAGCGCTGGGCAGACCTGTACCAGGATATTCAGTGGTGACCAGTCCAATTCGCATTAGTCGCAGTCACGCTTGGCAGCAATCGCGCACAGATGGGGGCCTGGTTTAGATGAAAGCCAGGCAAAGATCCTCGGCCCAATGGAGAAGTGCAATGAAACCCGGTCAAGCAGGCGAAAGGCGTACGAGCGCCCGTAGCGCAGCAGATGCCACGGACTATAGTCTAGAAGCCGGCGTCTAGACAAGGGCGCCTGAAATCGTTGCAGCGAGAGGCTGTCGCAGAAAAGCACCTTGAAACCACCTTGCTGAAGTATGGCCGACAATGAGCCGGCCGAATAAGTGCGCTGATGCTGCCAGCGGTGGAACTCAGAATT
The DNA here is from genome assembly GCA_050696115.1 of Promineifilaceae bacterium (SeqCode). Lineage (GTDB taxonomy): Bacteria > Chloroflexota > Anaerolineae > Promineifilales > Promineifilaceae > UBA11865. Next base: position 5,781 of record JBOGUG010000123.1, read on the forward strand.
GCAGAATGGGCAATACGCCGCGGCCAAGTTCAGATCTTCCTCAGAGGGGGTTGTAAGGAACAGTGTGCCAGTCGGACTCAAAAGCCGGCGTAAATCGGCCAGCATGAGATCCAACTCGGCCGATCCAAGATGCTCGACTGTCTCAATGCAACTTATCAGGTCGAACGACCCGTCTTCAAATGGGGCGACGCCCCCATTAATCACCTTAGCTCCGCCCCAGTTTCGACGGCCGGCAAATTCCTCATTCACCATGGCCACCGACCTCGCTGAAACATCTGCTCCGTAAATCTTCAGGTTGCTGTCGAGAAAACGTCCAATCAGGTGGCCAGGTCCACACCCATAATCCAGGGCTCTGCCATGTAGCCGGCCGTAGTACCGCAAAAGCCTAATGATTCCCTCGCCTACCTGGGCGGAAAAATAGGACTGCTGGTTCGGCGGGTGCGCCGCGACCCAGTCCCAGAATCGGGCAGTGATTTCCGGAGTCCAATCGGCTTCGCGCCGGACCAATGGGGCTTTCTGGCCGGCGGTACCTGCGGGTTCATGAGGCGTAGAAGTTGGCCTGATGAGACTCTGGCGCATCGTTTCTTTCAGAACTGCCACTGTGATAGTCGAGTCCATCCTCGGGCTGACCAGGATTGCGTCTGTGAGATCATGCCAGGTCCGGCTGGACAGGTGCCGGAGCCCTGAGCAAGGCCCTGTGGACGCCAGCCACCATAGCCCGCAGCTGATGGTAGTCCAACAAAAGCAGCATGCTGACGTAGCCCACCGCAAAAAGCGACGCAGCAAGGAGTGAGGCCCATTGTCCAGTCAGCCCAATCAACCTGCTCGAACCGACCGCCAAGCCCAGCGCCAGCGCCATTGCCAAGAGTGGGCTAACCGCCAGTCTGGTATATGAGATGTCCACATATCGTCTGGACTGCCAGAAAAGGCCCATAATCCCGGTGGCTGCCATGACGTTGATTGCTAGCGCCACGCCTGCGATCCCAAATCTGGTACCCAAAACTGGCAGCCCGATGGCCAGGGCCGCAAGCTGCGCCGCCCGCGTCACGGCCGTAATCCCCGGACGGCCCACGGCCGCGAACAGGCCGGCCGCTGTCAACTTGATCGGCTCCAGGATGGAAAATAACAGCATTAGCCTGAAGGCTGGCAACATGGGCAGCCACCGCTCTCCGATCAGCAGCGGGATAAGCGCCGGCGCGGCCAAAAAGAGCATGCCGGCCGGCAGGATTCCGGCCCGCAACAGCAGTGCATTCGTTTGGAAGTAAACTTCGGAGAGCCGGCCTCGCTGCCACTTTAGCTCAGAATACATGCCAGCGCTCACCAATTCCACCGGTCCGGCGAGGATAGTCCGTGGATAGCCAGCAAACGTAAAGGCGCGTGAATAAAAGCCAAGTTGGGTCTTTCCAAGCACCACTCCGGTCCACACGTCATCAATCTCGTTCAGCAGTTGAAGCAGTATCCCGGAGCTAAAACTCCGAACGCTGAAGCGCATGAAGTATCTGACCACATGTGGCGCCAGGCTAAGGCGCGGCCGCCAAAACGGTCTCCATATGTACAAGACAACGACCGAGACGATCATTCTTACCAGGTCAATTGCCAGCAATGCGCTTAGTCCAGCCCCCAGCAAGGCAAGCAGAACCGAAACGAAGGCGCTCAGAGGGCCGCTGATAAGTCGAATGATGGCCAAGCGTCGATGCTGCACGCGACGAGCGAGGATCAGCAGCGGGGTCTCCGTCAGGCTGACCATCGCAGTGGTAAATGCGAGCACCACCAATGCAGTTCTGAGCGTTGTGCTTTCGACCCACACGAAGCAGACCGCCAGAACCGCCACCAGCCACAAGATGATCGGGCCGAGACTTAGCGTGAAGTGGACCGCGGCAAGCTCATCCTCGTCCTCTGTCTCTTCCGTTCGATGGAGAAACGCTTCTCCCATCCCGAGGCGGAGCACGACGGCGCTGATCGCCATGACAGCTAATGCGAAGGCGTACGTGCCAATGAGCTCGACCCCTATCAGGCGGGCCAGCAGTATGCCACGGGCGAGGGAGCTCAGGACTTCGATCGTCCCGCCTGCGCCGTTCCATAAGACCGAGAACGCTCCCCGTCGCGCTAGGCTCATTGCAAGCGCGCTAGAGGTAGGCGGCCACCTGCTGGCAAATAAACTCTGTCACGTCCTCCGTCTCCGCCAGCATACAGTCGCGCCGCCGCTGCCACTCGGCCTTGGCGGCCGGATCCGAAATCAACTCGACGGCCGTGCGAATCGCGTCCTCAGCCTCCGGCCGGATGCACATCAGCCCGTAGCGCTCGGCTTGTTCGTCCAGGTATCCTAACCGGGCCTGATTGGCGTACACGGCCGGTGTACCCAAAACGGCCGCCTCTGAGGCCACAGTCGCGCCTTCACCGACGTACAGATTGGCGAAGGCCAAGAGATCATGCAGCCGGTGCGAGCGAACCGGCAAACGGTACGGCTCCAGCTCGGCCGGCAAGGTCGCCTCGGAGCTGATAAAGACGCGCCCATGGGCCGCTACCTCAGCCACCAGCCGCCGCTTGTCATCGGCCGACAAGCCGTGCCGGCCGATGTCATGGCTGGCCTCCCAGGCGACAAAGCGCAAGATGGCGAAAGGCTCACCCTCCTCCAGCTCGGCCTCGATCAGCACGGCCGGGTCGGGCTTGAAGTAGCCCGGCCGCAAGTAAGCCAGCTCATGATAGCCGTTGTAGCGCACGTGCTTCCGGCCGATGTCGCCCCGGTAAGCGCGCGGCGTTATCACGCGCGTCGCAAAGGGATAGGTGATTGCGTTTGACAGGCCAGCGTCCTCGGTGTCATAGAACACCAGCGCCGGTGTGCCGCTCAGTCGGGCGGCGTGGACAATGAAAGTGCCCGCAATTTCCAACACGGCGGCCGCATGCGCCTTTCTAAGCAGCCGGAATAGGCGGCCCTCGTGCTCAAGCAGCTCGCGCGCTAGGCCGGCCGGTCCCTTGCGTGCCGCGCTCAACACCTGGTACTCAAGACCATAGAGCTCGAGCAGCTCAAGCGTGACATCCTTGGCGCGGGCCACCAGAACCACCTCCACGCCGGCCGCTTGCCAGCGCCGGATCGCAGGCCGGAAAAAGTGCACGTGGGCCGGGTGTGTCACGTCTACGATGATCGGTCGTGACATGGCTAATCGAAGCGACTCATGCGCAACAGGGCGATCTGCTCCGAGATGAGGCCAAGGGCGAAGATGATCAGCCCGGCCGTGACGGAGAGGACAACGGGCAGCGTCCAGGGCCGGCCGATGCCTAGTTGGTAGAGGCCGTAAATAAAGCCGGGAGCAAAAGTCAGCAGCGAAATAGGCAAGAAGACGCGCATGGGAGCAAACAGCACCCCAATGCGCATCAAGATGAGCAGGAAGCCGATTCCGTCTCGGCTCAGGCGGATCTTGCTTTTGCCAACCCGGGCGGCCGTTGCCACCGGCACGTACTTGACGCTGTAGCCCGCCCTGAAGAGCGCAATCGTGCTCGTCGAAGGGTAAGAAAAGCCGTTGGGAAATAGATAGGCGACCTTCTTGGCGATGTCGGCGCGGAATACGCGGAAGCCGGATGTCAGGTCAGCCACCGGCCGGCCGATAAGATAGCTGGCGATCAGATTGTACACCAGGTTAGCCAGCGTACGGTGGCGGCTGGTGACCGACTCGGCGTTCCGGGCCGCCACGACCATATCGTAGCGCAAGATTTCCGCCAGCAGGCGCGGGATGTCCTCGGGATTGTGCTGACCGTCGCCGTCCATCAGCAAAATCACGTCGCCACTGGCCTGCCAGATGCCCTGCTTAACGGCCGCGCCGTTGCCCACATTGTACGGCCTGCGAATTACTTCCGCGCCGGCCCGCTCGGCCTCGCTGGCGCTGTCATCCGTTGAACCATCGTCCACCACGATGATTTCGAATTCTGCGACATGATTTGCGAGCACCTCGGCGATGCGGCCGACAACCCGGCCGATCACTTCGGCCTCGTTGTAGACTGGCAGCACGACGCTCACAGCCAAGCGTAAGGCCGGCTGGGCTGCTGTCCGCGTTGGGTCGGCTGGCTGCTGCGCGATGCCGCTTTCGCGTAAGACGCCGTCTCGCTTCATTTTGTCCTCTAGCTCGGCCGGCGACTATCGTCCAGCAGCGCCGTGATCCGCGACACGACCATATCCATCGCGACCTTGTTCAACCCGCCGTGCGGGATGATGACGTCCGCGTAGCGCTTGCTGGGCTCCACAAACTCCAGGTGCATCGGCCGGACGGTCTCCAGATATTGGCGGATGACCGAGCCGAGCGAGCGGCCGCGCTCCTCCATGTCCCGCTCCAGGCGCCGGATCAGGCGCACGTCCGCATCGGTGTCCACATAGATCTTGATGTCCATCAGATCCCGCAAGCGCGGGTTGGTGAAGATGAGTATCCCGTCAATCAAGATGATCGGGCTGGGCTCGACTTGCCGCGTCTCGCCGGTGCGCAAATGTAAACTAAAGTCATAAACCGGCACTTCCACCGCTTGGCGGCGACACAGGCTCTCGATGTGCCGGATCAACAACTCGCTTTCCAGCGAGTCCGGGTGATCATAATTCAACTTGGCCCGCTCCGGCAATGGTATATGACTCATATCCCGGTAGTAGGCGTCATGGGGCAAGTAGGCGACCTGGGAGGCGCCCACGGCCTCAAGTATGGCAGCAGCCACCGTCGTTTTGCCTGAGGCAGTGCCCCCGGCGACCCCAAAGACCAATGGCCTCCGCCCATTTTTCACGCCTTTCTCTGCCCGGCCGCTGATTACGATCCCCGTTCCGCAATCACGGCCAACAAAAAACCCTGGCTGCACGCCAGGGCCTGCTGGGAAAGCCACCCTCGAGACTCGAACTCGAAACCGATCGCTTACGAAGCGATTGCTCTACCATTGAGCTAGGGTGGCACACTACACTAACATTATAGTCACGCCTCGCCCGCCGGGCAACCCAGCAAGGTGCTATAATGGGCAGTCAGAAAGCAGGCCGGCGCGCGCCTGGGTGCCCACCCGGAGTTGAGAGCATGGGTTTAATGTGGCCATAACACTAATTGTCAACGGGTCGGCCGTGGCGATGGACGCCCGACCAACCGACAGCCTAATGGGCGCCCTGCGCGCGGCCGGCTTCTTCAGCGTGCGCTTCGGCAGCGACAGCGGCGAGACAGGCGCAGCCGCCGTGCTGCTGGACGGCCGGCTGGTCAGCAGCGAGGTCTTGCTCGTCGGCCAGGCGCTCGGCCACCGCATTGAAACTGTGGAGGGGCTGGCAGGGGCAGTCGGCCGGCTGCATCCCATCCAGCGCGCCTTCATTGAGACGGGCGCCATCCAGTCAGGCTACTCGACGCCGGCCATGATTCTGGGCGCAAAAGCCCTGCTCGACCGCAACCCAGAACCGAGCGCGGCCGAGGTGGCCGACGCCCTCAGCGGCGTCCTGTGCCGCGAAACTGGCTACCTCAAACCGGTGGAGGCCGTCCTGCGCGCGGCCGCCTACCTGCGCGGCGAAGAGTTGCCGCCCTACGTCGGCCCGGAGGTGGTGGACGCCAGCTATTTGGTGGAAAGCCGGACGGGCGACGACTTCGGCGAGGACGCCGGCCTCACGGCGCCGGCCGCGCCCGGCGGCCCGGCCACGCTCACCCGGCCGCAGACCGACCTGGTCTTGAGCAGCCAGATCCCCGAAACGGCCGTCGTCGGCAAGCCGGAGACCAAAGTGGACGCCCTCCGGCTGGCCAAAGGCAACCCGGCCTTTGTGGACGACTTCGAGATTCGCGGCCTTCTCTACGCCAAGCTGCTCACCAGCCCGCACGCCCACGCCCGCATCCTGAGCATTGACGACAGCCAGGCGCGCGCCCTGCCCGGCGTCCATGCCGTCATTCACTTTGGAAACGTGGCGCGCGTCAAGTACGCCTCTGGCGGCCAGTCCTACCCCAACCCACCGCCCCATGACCAGGTCAGTTTCGACGACAAGGTGCGCCACGTAGGTGACCGGGTGGCGGCCGTGGCGGCCGAGTCGCTGGCCATCGCCGAGCAGGCCCTGGACCTGATCGAGGTCGAGTACGAGGTGCTGCCGGCCGTCTTCGACGAGAACGAGGCCATCCGGCCGGGCGCGCCCGTGATCCACGACGAGGCTGATACCGAAGGCATCCACGACGCCGGCCGGAACATCGTTCATCATATTGAGGCCGAGTTGGGCGATGTCGAAGCCGGCTTCGCCGAGTCGGCTCGCGTCTTTGAGCACACCTATTCCGTTCACCAGGTCCAGCAGGCGCCTATTGAGCCGCACATCGCCATCAGTTGGTGGGACGAAGACGAAAGGCTGGTGATCCGCACCTCAACCCAGGTGCCCTTCCACGTCCGGCGCATGGTAGCGCCATTGCTGGGCCTGCCTGCCGGCCGGATAAGGGTTATTAAGCCGCGCATCGGCGGCGGCTTCGGCGTCAAGCAAGAGATGTTGATCGAGGACATCGTCGGCCACCTGACCCTGGCCACCGGCCGGCCGGTGCGCCTAGAGCTCGACCGCTCAGAGGAGTTCCGCAGCAGCCGCTCGCGCCATCCGGAGACGATCACTTTCCGCACCGGCGTCACGGCCGAAGGCATGCTCCATAGCATGGAGATGCGCGTGCTGGGCAACACCGGCGCTTACGGCACACACGGCCTGACCGTGCTGACCGTGTCGGGCCAACGCGGCCTGAGCAGCTACAACTGCCCTAGCCGCAAATACGACTGCCTGGTTGTCTACACCAACCTTCCCACACCGGGCGCCTATCGCGGCTACGGCGGTCCACAGGCCCTGTTCGCCCTCGAATGCCACATGGATGAGATCGCCCATGCACTCGGTCGGGATCCAATCGCCTTCCGTCGCCAAAACTGGGTCCAGGCCGGCGACACCCTGCCGATGGCGCCCCTGTTGGGCGAAGGCGAGAAGGAAACAGTGACGGCCGAGCCGGTCATCCTATCCTGCGGCCTGAACGAATGCTTCCGGCAAGGGATGAGCGCCATCGGCTGGGAGCGAGGCCAGCGGCCCGGCTGGCGCCGGCCGGCCGGCCGGAATCACCTGCGCCGCGGCCTGGGCGCCGCCATGTGCATGCACGGCACCGCCATTCCCGGCCTGGACATGGGCAGCGCCAGCATCAAGATCAACGACGACGGCTCCTTCAACTTGCTCGTCGGCGCTACCGATCTGGGCACCGGCTCGGACACCGTCCTGGCCCAGATCGCGGCCGAAGTCCTTGGCGTCCCCGTCAGGGACGTCATCATTTACTCCAGCGACACCGACATGACCCCGTTCGACACCGGCGCCTACGCCAGCAGCACGACGTACATTTCCGGCACGGCGGTCAAGCGAGCGTCTGAGCAAGTCGCAGACCAGATTCGACGGCGGGCGGCCATGCTGCTTAAGACGACCGAGTGGCGCGGCATTCGGCTGGCCGGCCGGCATGCCATCGCCCCCGACGGCCGCCAGGTCGCATTGGAGCGAATCGCCCTGCATGCGTTGCACCAGGAGCAGCAGACTCAAATCATGGCCAGCGCCTCCTTTGTCAGCATGGAGTCGCCGCCGCCCTTCGCCGGCCAGTTCGCCGAAGTGGAGGTGGACGTCGAAACCGGCCAGGTGACGGTGAACAAGCTTGTCATGGCGGTGGACTGCGGTGTGCCTATCAACCCGATAACGGCGAGCGGTCAGGTCGAGGGGGGCATGACCCAGGCCCTCGGCTACGCCCACTGTGAGGAAATGGCCTACGACCAGTCCGGCCGGATGCTCAACGACGCTTTTGGCCCCTACCACATTTACCGGGCCGACGAGATGCCTTGGCTAAAGGCAATCCTGGTCCAGACCAACGAGCCAAGCGGGCCCTTCGGGGCTAAGGCGGTAGCTGAAATCCCCAAGGACGGGGTGGCGCCAGCAATAGCCAACGCCATCTTTGACGCCACTGGCGTGCGCATCCGGCGCATTCCGCTGACGCCGGAGCGTGTCCTTCAGGCAATTAGCGCCGGCCGGGATTGAGCAGCCGGCCGGGCGACGCTAACGCTCGCCGGCCGGCTCGGTCACTTTTTGGCCGCGCTTGATCGGCTGGCGCTGGCCGCATTGGGTGCACTCGGCCTCTCGGCCGCTGACCTGCACCACCAGCCCGCCGCACACGCGGCAGGGCTGGGGCAAGGGCTTCTTCCAGCTCGTCCAGTCACACTCCGGGTAGTTGGCGCAGGCGTAAAACTTGCGCCTTTTGCGGGTGCGCTTCTCGACCAGCTCGCCGCCGTCCTTGGGGCAGGCCACGCCGATCTTGGTGAGGATTTGTTCCGTATGGCGGCACTTGGGAAAAGTGCTACAGCCGATGAATTCGCCATAGCGGCCCTGGCGCAGCACCAGCGGATTGCCGCACTCCGGGCAGTCCCGGCCGACGTAGCGCGGCTCGGCGCGCAAATCTACCTTCTCGATGGCCTCATCGGCCGCCTCGAGCCGGCGCGCAAACTGCCGGTAAAAGTCGTCTACCACCGGCACCCAGGGCGAGCCTTCGGCAATTTCGTCCAGATCGTCTTCCATTTTTGCGGTGAAGTCCACCGACAATACTTCGGGGAAGTGCTCGACCAGGAGGTCATTGACGAGCCGGCCGACCTCGGTCGGCGCCAGCCGCTTGTCCTCGTACTCGACGTAGCCGCGCGCCAGGATTGTGGAGATGATGCTGGCGTAGGTGCTGGGCCGGCCGATGCCGTTCTCCTCCAGCGCCTTGACCAGCGTCGCCTCGCTGTAGCGCGGCGGCGGCTGGGTGAAATGTTGCTCGGGCACAAGGGCCAGCAGGTCCAGCAACTCGCCGGCCTTTAAATCGGGCGGAATCGAGTTCTCGCCGCTATCCGGCCGGTCGCTCGGCTCGGTTTCCTCGTACAGGGCCAGGAAGCCAGCGAAGCGCAGGCTGGAGCCAGTTGCCCGGAAGTGATAGGTGCGCTCGGCCGGCGGCATGCCGGCCGGCCCGGCCATGATGTCAACTGCCATGGTGTCATAAACGGCCGGCGCCATCTGGCTGGCGACGAAACGTTCCCAAATCAGCTGGTAGATCCGGAACTGGTCCCGGCTTAGAAAGGGCTTGAGCTTTTTGGGGGTGCGTTCGACCGACGTCGGCCGGATGGCTTCGTGAGCCTCCTGGGCGCCCTTCGAGCGGCTGCGGTACATCGGCGGCGACTTGGGCAGATAGGCCTTGCCGAAATGGCGCTCGATGTGGCTCCGGGCGGCGAGCTGGGCCTCACGGGCTACATTCAGGCTGTCGGTGCGCATGTAGGTGATCAGGCCGACCGAGCCCTCCCGGCCTGCGCTAACCCCTTCATACAACTGCTGAGCAATGCGCATCGTCTTGCTGGTGCCAAAGCCACAGCGGCGCGACGACTCCTGTTGCAACGTGCTTGTCGTGAAAGGCGCGGCCGGGCGGCGCGCGCGTGTGCCACTGCGCACGTCTGTTACGTCCCACCGGGCCTGTTCGAGCGCCGCCAGGTGCGGCCGGAGCGACTCGGCCGATTCGAGCACCGGATCGACGGCGCCGATCTTGTGCAAGCGAGCCTGGAAATAGGGGCGCGGCTCCTGTCCGCGGCTCCGGGGCCGGCTCAGGTTGGCGTCCAGCGTCCAATACTCCTCGGTGGCAAACGTGTCAATCTCGCGCTGGCGCTCGACGACCAGGCGCACCGCCACCGACTGCACGCGCCCGGCCGACAGCCGGCCGCGCACCTTGCGCCATAACAGCGGGCTGAGCTTGTAACCCACCAGCCGGTCTAGGATGCGCCGTGCCTGCTGCGCATTGACCCGGTCCATGTCGATCTCGCGCGGCTGCTGGAAAGCGGCCACAACCGCCGGTCGGGTGACCTCCTGAAACACGACCCGGTGGGTGCGGGCCGGATCCATCTCGGCCGACTCGCGCACATGCCAGGCGATGGCCTCCCCTTCCCGGTCGGGATCCGTCGCCAAATAGATCTCGTCGGCCCGCGCGGCAGCCGCCTGAAGCTCCTTGACCACCTGGCGCTTGTCGTTCGGAACGCGGTATTCAGGCGTGTAGGCGTTTTCGATGTCCACGCTCAAGCGCGACTTGAGCAGATCACGAACGTGGCCGACGCTGGACATTACCCGGAAGCCTTTGCCTAAATACCGGCCGATCGTCTTGGCCTTGGCCGGCGACTCGACGACGACCAGTTTGCCGTTGCGCGGCCCTGTGTAAGGCAGATCGGCCTGAGTCCGTTTGCGGGCGCCTTTCTTTTCCGAACGCAGCCTGGCCGACTTATTCTTGCCTTTGGTGGCACCCGCCTTGGTCTTCCTAGTTGTCAGCTTGCGCTTCGCGGCCGTCACTTGCAGTTTAGGCAAGCTGTCGTGCGCGGCCGTGCGGCCGGTACGGTAAATCGTTCCGCCACATGCCGGGCAGGTTCCCCGCGTCGCCGGCGCGCCGTTGGCGTTCCAAACCGGCTCAGGCTGGCTTATCGTCCGCTTCGTCTTGCATTTGAAGCAGTAGCCTTGCAGCTCTTCTTGACTCATGTCTAACTGAACTTTTCCAGGTCGGTACCCGCCAACCCGTCCACTAATTCCTTTACCAGATGGATGTTGTCCTTATGGACGACGACCAGGGCGTCAGGCGTGTTGACAACGACCATGCCATCCAGGCCGACGGCGGCCATCAGCTTACCATCTTCGTAGTTATACAACAGGGAATCGCGCACATCCCGAGCGGCCACCAAACCTCTAACGACATTCTCTTCTGAGTTGGCTTGCAAGGCCTCCTTCAGGGCGTACAACGTGCCTGGGTCGCTCCAGCCCATGTCGTCATGGATAACAACCGCCTCACCGACCGGGAGGCATTTGGCAATGGCGTCGTCAAAATGGGCCTCAAGAAGCTGCGGGTAGAGCCGGCTCAGCCGTTCCTCGTACTCCCGCGCGCCAATAGCCCGGCCGATCTCTTCGAGGCCAGCCCACAGCTCCGGCTGGTAGGTGCGGTAGGCATCCAACACGTAACCCGGCGTCGTGACGAAGTAGCCCGTGTTCCAGACGTAGCCGCCGGCCGCGAACATGCGCCGGCACTCCGCCAACTCCGGCCGGTAGATCCAGGACTTGAAGGCGTAATAAGGCGTTTCGCAGAGTTCGCCCAGGCGCTCGCCCAGTCCAATCCAGCCCAGGTTATTGTTGGCAAAGCGGGCCGTCTCGCCGATGAACACCATTTTGGCTTCGCCCTGCTGGATGATCTCCTCGGCCGCCACCAGGATGCGTAGAAAGGTTTGCCCCTGCTGCATATAGTTGTCGCCCCACAGGATGGCGACGGGCTCATTCCGGCCGAAGCGCGCCAGCAGATGAAACATCGCGAGCCCGACGGCGGCCGCCAGGTCGCGCCGCGCCGGCTCGCCGATGAAGTGGCTCTCAGGCAGTTGTGGCAATTGGCGGCGCAAGATGGGCAAGTAGGCGCTGTTGGTCGAGACGAACAGCCGCTCCGGGCCGTAGGCGGCCGCCAACCGCTCGGCCGCGAGCTGGATGGTGGATTGCTCGCCGATGATCGGCTCAAACTGCTTGGGCAGCGCCTTACGGCTGATCGGCCACAGCCGCCGGCCGCTGCCGCCGGCAAAAATCACGATGTGCATTCGCTCAACCGATCCTGTAGTCGGGGCCTGGCTCGCGCAGCACGTAGTTCATGCCGCCGACCTGCTGCACCATCCCCTTGAGCTCCATCACCGTCAAGGCGCTGCTGACGGCCGAGCTCGGCATCTCAGCCTGGCGGCTCAATTCGTCGATGTGCAACGGTTGAAATGACAGCAGCGATAGCAGGCGCGCCTCTTCGGCCGTCTCCGGCAGCACCCGCTGCACGGCCATCTGCTGCGGCGCCAGCCTCAGATTCAGTTCCTCCAGCACATCTTCAACCCGGCTCACCAGCTTGGCCCCCTGCTGGATGAGGCGATTCGTGCCCCGGCTGGCCGGGCTGCTGATGTTGCCCGGCACCGCCAGCACTTCCCGATTCTGCTCCAGGGCGAAGTTGGCCGTGATCAGCGCCCCGCTCTTTTCACCAGCCTCAACGATGACGACCCCCAGCGATAGGCCGCTGATGATACGGTTGCGCGGCGGAAAATTATGCGCTTCCGGCTTCACGTCCAAGCCATACTCAGACACCAACGCGCCCCGGCCGGCCAGGATGCGCTTGGCTAAGGCCCGATTTTCTGGCGGGTAAATGACGTTCGGGCCAGAACCCAGCACCGCAATGGTTCGGCCGCCCTGATCCAGGGCTGTCTCATGAGCGACGGTGTCAATGCCATTGGCCAGCCCGCTGACAATCGTGATCTGGCTGCTCACCAGCCCACTGACCAGGTCACGGGCGACCTGCCGGCCGTAATGGGTCAGGCGGCGGGTGCCCACCACGGCCACGGCCCACTCGTCTACCTCAAGCAGCTCGCCAGCCACGTACAGCAGGGGCGGCCGGCCGGGCACCTCGCGCAGCAGGCGCGGGTAGCCTTCTGATTCCCAAGTCAGTAACTGGACGCCGGCCTGGCGCAGCCGGGCCAATTCGCGCTCGAGATCCAAACGCAAGCGGGCCTCACGCAGTCCCTCCAGGGCGCGCTGGTCGAAGCCCAGCTCGGACAGTTCCGGGTCGGCGGCTGACCAGGCGCGTTCCAGGCTGCCGTAGCGATCCAGCAGAGCCTGCACCCGCGCCGGCCCAATGCCGTTGACCAGGTTGAAGCCCAGCCAGTATTTCAGTTCTGCGTCGTTCATCTCAGGCAGTGGGGAGCGTTATGATCCTTCGACCAGGCCGGGCAGCAAGTGGACGACCATCCGGCCGGCCGCGAAGTCTATGGCCTGGATGACTTCCGGAATATCGGGCAACAGCAGTTCGGCGCCGGCCGTCTTGATCACGAAAACGTTGTTCGCGCCTGTTTCCAGCACGTATACCAGCTCGCCCAGGTGCTCACCAGCATCAGAGTAGGCCTGGAGGCCCAGCAGTTGGTAAAGGTAATACTCGCCGTCTTCCAGGGGAACGGCGTCCTCCCAGGCGACTTGCAGCAGTTGTCCGCGCAGCGCCTCGGCCGCGTTGCGATCGTCAACGCCGCGCAGCTTGAGCAGGACGCCTGATTTGTGAGGTCGAGCGCCTTCCAAGGCCACCGGCCGGGGGTCGGCCTCGCCTAAGAATAGCTGCTCTAACTCTTGAAAGCGGCTCGCGTCCTGGGCCAGGACTTGCACCCTGACCTCGCCCCGGATGCCGTGGGCGGAATGGATGCGGCCGACGGCCAGAAAGCGCGGCCTCTCAGCCGAATCGGCCGGCCGGTCAGGAGAGGAGCTCAAGGCTGACGCGCTTGCCGTGCCGGCCGGCCAGCACCTGAAGGAGAGAGCGCATGCTGTTGATGAGCGTGCCGCCGCGGCCGATGATACGGCCCATGTCGGCTTCAGCCACGCTCAGCTCTAACAGAATGCCAGATCGATCCTCACTTTCGTGCACATCAACCATGGCCGGATCATCCACCAGCGACTTGGCGATGTACTCAACCAACTCCTGGTAAGGGGAAGCGGACGCCATCGCTTACTCCTCTTCTTCCAGGCTGGCAACCGCGGCTGCATCTTCCGCCAAGGGAAACGCCTCGGCCTCAACCATTTCCGGCGGATCTTCGACCGCCTCTGGCTCAGCTGCCAGCATGCTTTCCGGCTCGACTACGACCTCGGCCGCGGCCTCTTCGGCCCCCATTTCAGCCAGCGCAGCCTCGGCGTCAACGAGTTCCAATTGCTCTTGAACCGCTTCGGCCTCGGCCGCCTCAGCCTCCATCTCGGCCGATTCGGCCTCCATTTCGGTCCTGGCCGGCGCCTCTGGCTCGCTTTCGGCCCGGCCGGCCGGCGCCATAGCCACAACCTCGCCCGCCAGGCTCTCCAAGGCCTCGCCTTGGCGCATGCGCTCCAGCCGGCCGTAGGTGCCCTGCCGGTCAAGAAAGCGGCGGACGGCGTCGGTGGGCTGGGCGCCCACGCTGAGCCAGTAGAGCGCCCGGCCCTCGTCGAGCGTAAAGTCCGATGTGCGGTTGCGGGGGTTGTAAAAGCCGATCCGCTCCACTATCCGGCCGTCGCGCTTGGCGTCAATATCCGCCACCACAATCCGAAAGCTGGCCTGTTTCTTGGCCCCCGTACGACTTAAACGAATTCGAAGCATTCTGCTGTTTATTCCACCTCTCAGCGACCAGGCTGCAGGCCTGGCCTTCTGACTGTAATTGGCCTCTGCTGACGGCCTAATTTTCTTACATTGGCAGCCGGCCGCCGAACATGTTCGCCAGGTTTCGGCCGCGGCCGCTCTTAAACTGTTTCAGCATGCGCTGCATTTCGCTGAACTGGCGCAGCAGCGCGTTGACCTCTTGAACGGAAGTGCCTGAGCCGTGGGCGATGCGCCGCTTGCGGCTGGCCTTGATGATCTTCGGCTGGCGGCGCTCCTGGGACGTCATCGAACGGATGATGGCCTCAATCCGGCCCAGATCCTTCTCGGCCGCTGTCATGTCCAGGTCGCCGGCCATCTTGTTCAGACCGGGAATCATATCCAGAATCTGGCCGAGCGGGCCCAGCTTCTTGATTTGCTGCATCTGCTTCAAGAAATCGTCCAGGTCAAACTTGCCGCTCATCAGGCGTTTGCCGGCTTCTTCGGCCTCAGCCTGATCCATCTCCGTCTGGGCCTTCTCGATCAATGTCAGGACGTCGCCCATGCCCAAAATACGGCTGGCGATTCGGTCGGGGTGGAATGGCTCCAACCCGGTCAGCTTCTCGCCGGTGCCCAGGAATTTTAGAGGCACGCCGGTGACTTCGCGCATCGAAATGGCCGCCCCGCCGCGGGCGTCGCCATCCACCTTTGTCATCACCAAGCCGGTCAGCGGCACGGCCGCGTTGAAGTCGGTCGCCAGCCGGACGGCCTCCTGGCCTGTCATGGCGTCGGCGACCAGCAGCGTTTCAATCGGCTGCACCTTGGCCCTGATAGCCCGCAGCTCATCCATCTTCATCTCATCAATGTTCAGCCGGCCGGCCGTGTCCAGAATGACCACGGTCGCCCCGCTCTGGGCCGCCTGGCGCACGCCGTTGGCGCACACCTCGGCCGGCCGGGCCTCTACGCCCTCATCGTAAACCGGGATGTCAAGTTGCTTGCCCAGTGTCTGGAGCTGATCGACCGCCGCCGGCCGATAAACGTCGGCCGCCACCAGCAGCGGCCGGCGGCCTTCCTTGCGCAGATGGAGCGCTAGCTTGGCAGCGGTGGTCGTCTTGCCTGAGCCCTGCAGGCCGACCAACATAATAACGGCCGGGGACTGCATGCCCAGATTCAGGCGGCCGGGCTCGCCCAGCGTGGTGATTAACTCCTGGTGGACGATCTTGACCACCTGCTGGCCGGGGGTCAGCGAACGCATCACCTCCTGGCCAATGGCCCGCTCGCGCACGCGCGCGACAAACGACTTGACGACCTTGTAGCTGACGTCTGCCTCGAGCAGCGCCAGGCGCACCTCGCGCATGGCGACGTCTACATCCTCCTCGGTCAGCTTGCCGCGCCGGGTGAGCTTATCGAAGGTCGTTTGGAGTCGCTCTCCGAGCGATTCGAACACAATCGTCCTCGCGTAAAGAGACCCGTCAGGTCGCCCGCCGGCCGAAAGGGCCGGCCCAAACGCGCACCTGCCGGGTCCATAACCAGCAGTCAGGTTTACCGTGAATAGGAAATTCTAGCCTAGCTCCCCGGCGGCGTCAACCTACGCTCAGCGGATCATCAGCCCGGCCGGCCGCGGGCGCGGCCCGGAAAGCCCCGAAGGGGAAGTAGCGCGCCGTCGTGTTCGCCTTGACCAAGCCGCTCGAGGCCGTCAGCAGCGCGGCCGAGCCCAGGTCACATCCCTTGCTGCCCAAGGCGTGCGATCAGCGGCCGCGCCCGCTCACCAAGTCCAGAACGCGGCCGGCGTCTCTAAACAGTGGGTGTTGTCAG